>CAZDEA010000001.1:0-26731 GCA_964504485.1 uncultured Candidatus Peribacteria bacterium
CATCTCCTATAAAAAGCACACGCTCCCCTGTTGCCTCTTGCACTCCTCTATTACGCGCGACTCCCTGTTGAGATTTGGGGACTTCGAAATAGTGGAGAGAGAAGAGAGAAGAGTGGAGAACTTCATCAATTATTTTCTTTGTGTCCGCATCAGGTCCGTCCGATACGACGATAACCTCCAGTTGTTTTGCAATAGTCTGATGCTCAATCCTCTTTAAGCACTCACGGAGTATCTCCGGGCGTTTGTGCGTGGGGATGATGATGGAGAGAGTGGGCACGCACCTATTCTATAGCTTTCTCCTGCGGATTGTTTGCCTTCCGCTCGCGATTTTTTGCCTATCTGACGAGATGGCGTACTGTTCAGAGATTCCCCTCGGTTGAGGGTAGTCCCTTCACACAGGAGAGCCTTATGGCTACGCGAATTCGAAAGAAGTGCTGTGAGCTTTTGATTGTCATAGGTCATGGTAAGGATGATCCGTGCGTCGATGCTCTCTCGGTGCTTTTGCCCCAACTCACTACGGTTCGTTGCATCACGCTCAACGGCGAACGGTATGCGAGTTTTTCTGTCACTCAGGAACTGGCAAGCGCGCTGGAAACACTCTTCCCGATGTACTTCGCGCAACAGCCAGCAGTTCGTTCTAGCAAAATGCCACGTCGCGCTTTGCGGAAGGCATCGTAAAACACGGGGCTCTCCCCTTAACCCCACTCGTATCGAGTGGGGTTTTTATGCTGCTCAAAGCCATTCTTGTAACATTGACTTATTTAACTAATATTATATTATAATATATAAGAGTTCTCACATCGAGAACTTGTTCCTTGTCAGGAGACGGAAGATGCAGACGCTACAAATCACTTTTCCTAAGCAGGATTGCAGCTGGGCCTTTGCTCTACTCAGCCTTGCAGGGGCACAGCTAGTGCAGCTCATTAAACAAACTGGCCACTTCACTGTGAAAGTGAATGTATCCAAAGAGCAGCAAGCCAATTTGGCTAATGCCTTTACGCAATGCAAAGACGTCACGCCACTTCTTACTGCGCTGCGCCAAGAGCAAAGGCAGTGGCGTTGAAGCCAATTACTAACTCCTGACAAGTTGCCCCGCTATACCAAGCGGGGCTTCTTTTTGTATACACTCTCACTCGTGCACATCCTCTCTATCAACCTCGCGAGTCACGATGGCCACATTGCTGTGTGCTCCGAAAGCCAAGTACTCGCCTGGAGCGATGCCGACCATCGCATGCCCGATAACGAGTTGCTTCCTCTGCTCGAAAAAACTCTCAGAGATGCGCACATCACGTATAAAGATCTCACGCACATTGCCTGTGTGACTGGCCCAGGAGGATTCACGAGTATTCGCAGCGGAGTAACACTGAGTAACGTCCTCAGTCACGAATTGAAGATCCCTATCGCAGGAATGCACCTCAGCGATGTGTACTTTGCACGCAGGACGGTACCAACCACGTGGTGGCTCCACTCCACCAAAAAAGATCAGCTATTTGTGCGCGGTGGTTCCATCGCAGAACCCACACTCTTATCTATCGATCATGCACTCACGCACTTCGAAAGCGGCGGCCAGTGGATGGGCGAGCTGATTGAATCACAGGAGGAACTCGTACAAACGCGCGGGTTAACGCCTGCCGATCTTCTCCCCCTCCAGGAAGTGCTCCCACAATTCCTCGCTGCACAATCCTATGCATCCACACTCCTGGAGCCATGGTACGGGCGCGGTTGGTGAACAGTGTTGACGCCGGTATTTCCAGGAATAGCATTTTGGCATGATTAGCATGCACGAAGAAGATCCTATAACGATCGAATCCAAAGCTGCGGTGGATGCACGCGAGGCGCTGTGGTTGTGGTACAGCAATCCTGTGAATCATCATGCGCTCATGGTCAGGAATCGGTGCATGGACTGCTTGCAGCAAGATAAGCATTTGCCTGTAGGCGACTTGTGGGAGCCGCGCTTCGAGCGATTCCGTTTGGCTCAAAGTGATCTTGCGGCAGCAATAGATGCAGCTGCGCAAGAGATTGGCCCGCAATAAATACTCCAAAGAGTCGTGTTCTCTCGCTTGGATTTTGCTATCCTCTTCGCTCACTCATTTCGTTATCCTCTGGTACATGGCTTTGCTTGATTCTCTTAACAAACTCCTCGGCGACCCCAACGAGCGCGAGCTCAAAAAGTACCGCCCCTTGGTGCCGAAAATTCGGGAGGTCGAAAAGACTCAGGCCATTCAATCTCTCACACTCGCAACACTTCCTGCGAAGACCCAGGAATTTAAAGATCGCATTCAAAAAGGAGAGACCGTCGAGGACCTTCTCCCCGAAGCCTTCGCCACAGTGGTGCGCGCATGTGAACTGCTCAAAGGACAATCCGTAAAAATGGGCACGCAGGAGTTTGAGTGGAACATGGTGCCGTTTGATGTGCAGCTCCTGGGTGGAGCCGTACTCAACAGTGGAGCAATTGCCGAAATGCGCACAGGTGAAGGAAAAACGCTCGTATGTACGCTCCCTGCATACCTCAATGCTCTCGAAGGAAAGGGTGTGCACGTGGTGACCGTCAACGATTACCTGGCTCGTCGCGATGCCACATGGATGGGACTCCTCTATAAAGCACTCGGACTTTCCGTTGGTGTGATCCTCCATGGTATCCCTACGGAGGAACGCCGCGCCGCGTACGCCGCCGACATCACGTACGGAACCAACAGTGAATTTGGATTCGATTACTTGCGCGACAACATGGCGCCGAGCATTGCCGAGCAAGTGCAGCGCGGGCTTCACTTTGCACTCGTCGATGAAGTCGACTCCATTCTTATCGACGAAGCACGCACGCCTCTCATCATCAGCGCACCTGCCGATGAATCCACAGAGAAATATGGCCAGTACGCCGCTTTGGTGAAAAATCTGCAGGAGAACGTGCACTTTACCAAAGACGAAAAACAGCGCGCCGCCGTGCTGACAGAAGAAGGAATCCGCACCATGGAAAAAATGATGGGCGTGGACAACATCTACACCGAGAAAGGTTTTGAAGAGGTGCATCACATTGAACAAGCACTCAAAGCACATGGCATCTTCAAGCGCGATGTCGATTACGTCGTGAAAGACGGCGAAATCATCATCGTCGATGAGTTCACCGGTCGCTTGATGCCCGGCCGTCGCTACAGCCACGGACTCCACCAAGCTATCGAGGCCAAGGAAGCTGTCACGGTGCAGCGCGAAAGCCGCACGCTCGCGACGATCACCTTCCAAAACTACTTCCGTCTGTTCAAAAAACTCTCCGGTATGACGGGTACGGCCAAGACCGAAGAAGAAGAATTCGAATCCATCTACCGCGTGCGCACGATTGTGATTCCTACGCACCGTTCGATGATCCGTAACGACAGGCCCGATGCTGTGTATCGCACTGCCGAGGCAAAATTCCGCGCAGTTGCGCGCATTGCCAAAGAAAAGCATGCCAAGGGTCAGCCCGTGCTCATCGGTACCACAAGCATCGAAAAATCCGAGGTCATGAGCATCCTTTTGGAAGAGATGAAGATCCCCCACCAGGTGCTCAACGCCAAGCAGCACGAAAAAGAAGCCGAGATCATTGCCAACGCGGGTCAGCGTGGAGGCATCACCATTGCTACGAACATGGCCGGTCGCGGTACCGACATCAAACTGGGTGATGGCGTGCAGGACCTTGGCGGTCTGGTGATCCTTGGTACGGAACGCCACGAGGCTCGTCGCATCGATAATCAGCTCCGCGGTCGCGCCGGACGTCAGGGTGATCCCGGAGAAAGTCAGTTCTTCGTGTCGATGGAAGATGACCTGATGCGCATGTTTGGTGGAGACAGACTCAAGAGTATGATGGAACGTTTGAATGTTCCCGTGGATGAGCCACTCGAAAACGGCATGGTGTCTCGCAGTATCGAGAGCGCACAGAAGAAGGTGGAAGGACACAACTTCGATATTCGCCGTCACGTGCTCCAGTACGACGACGTGATGAACAAGCAGCGTGGCATCATCTACACGCGCAGACAGAAAGTACTCGAGAAAATCAAAGAAACCGCTATTCGAGACACTCTCGCAGGTTCCCAGCCGCTCCCCGCCGATGGTGCGTGGCCGCTCCACACCGAAATTCTCGAAGCTATCAAAAACGATATCGCTGCACTCGTGAACATCCACACGCAGGGTGATGACGAGAGCGAGTGGAACTACAACGAGATCTTCGAAGGCATCAGCGCACTGCACTTGGGCTTTGCGAACGATGCCGGCAATGAACACTTGTCCAAAATTACAGACAGAGAAGAGCTGATCGAAAAACTTCAGGCAATCATCACTGCGTTCTACGAACAGAAGTGCAAGAGCGCAGATCCCGAGACCGTTGCTCGTGCCGAAAGCATCATCACCCTCCGTTCCATTGATGCACACTGGATGGATCACATCGACGATATGTCTCACCTGCGCGAACAGGTCGCCTTCTCCGGCTTGGCGCAGCGCGATCCGGTGATTGAATACCAGGATCAGGGCTTCCGTCGCTTCCAGCAGCTCATCAGTACCATTCAATCCACGATTGTGCGCGGTTGTTTGCAGGCGGACTTCGCTCAATTCTCACCAAAAGCTCTGGAAGTTCTCCAGGCACCAGAGACGCAGAAGCTCGTGACGAACCAAGATCAGATCGAAGGGAACTTGGCAGAGACTAGCGTGGGCTCCGCCATCCGCCGCGCCGCCGCGCGCACGGGGAATCAGCGCAGGGCAGAAAGCTCGGGCGAAGGAGAAGAGGTCTACGGTCTGAACATCCAAGCAGATGCACCCGCTCAGGAACGCCACGTACAAAAGGTGGGCCGTAACGATCCCTGCCCCTGTGGAAGCGGCAAGAAGTACAAGAAATGTCACGGTACGGACGAGTAATCACTCCTTCTCTAGTTGGTGATATACTCACTCCTTCTTTCCTATGCCTTCCAAGAAGCACATCCTCGGCCACAAGTCGCAGCAGCAGGATCTCCTGCGTGATGTCGAAACGGGAAACGTCGCACATGCGTACGTGTTCACGGGTCCGCAGCACATTGGGAAATTCACTGTGGCCAAATGGTTTGCAGAGATGCTTTTGCTCGATGGCGTGGATCATGCCGATGTGGAGCACGCCGAATCGCAGATCGAAAAACTTCTCCACCCCGATATCCTCGTGCTGGATCAGTTGTGGATGGAAGACGTGAACGAAAAGCTGGATCACATCGCGCAGTTTACGAATATTTCGCAGGACCATCGCAAGAAATCCGGAGCCAAGACCGACACCATCAGTATCGACGACATCCGTGCGCTCCAGGAGCGACTCCACGATGTGCCACAACATACATTTCGCTGTTGCCTTATTCGTTCCGTAGAACGTATGCAGGTCGAGGCGGTGAACTCGCTCCTCAAAATCCTCGAAGAACCGCCTGCAGGCATGGTGTTTCTCCTTACCGCGCATTCCGAGGACGCTGTCCTCCCTACCCTGCTCTCTCGATCGCGTCGTATAAATTTTTCTCGCTTGAGCAAGCGCGAGATGCTGCCGTTAATCGCGCAGCTGCCCGAGGAAGATCAACAGTTTTTGTTGTATCTCGCACAAGGTGCACCGGGAATTGTGGAACGCTTGCGCAACGATCCGGACACATTGCGTTTGGAACAAACGCTTGCCAGTAAAGCATCTACATTTTGGAATGAACGATCGCTGACCGCGCGCATGGTCACACTTTCTGCGTTGCACGATCGTGGCGAAGAGGCAGATAGGTTTCTTTTGCATCTTTGCTTGAGTTTACGGCAGTTGCCGCCCACAAAGCAGAAGATGGCGGTACTTCCCTTGCGACAATTACTCCGTGGACTCGAGACGAATGTCTCGAGGCCCCTCCTCTGCCAAAAGTTTGCCGTGAATGTCGCATAGTGTGTGGTAGAGTGTCTGCCATGCCCCTGAGCAGGACACTGCACAACATCGCGATTGTTGGATTTCTCAGTGCGATTTTTGTGGCGATTCTTTGGCAAGGTGCTCCTGGCTACAGATTGCAGGCAGTGGTGTGTCAAAGCTCAGATGTTCCAGGTCAGGTGTCGCAATGCTGTAAAGACAATCCGGGGGCTCAGGGATGTGAGACAGGCAATCCAACATCCTCTGAAGGACTGAATTCCTCCATTGCAAATTCCGTCTGTGCGTATGCGGATTTCGGCGATCCTACTTGTCTCAGTACCAATGGTGGCCCCGGCGGTACCGGTCCTGTTGCGCCCGTAAATCCCTCATCCGTATGTAACATGATGTGTTTCTGGGGAGGACCAAACCCCGAATGCACGGCATGTCCTTGTGGCGTGGGTCCTGGAGGCGGGTTGTTGTATCCGCCCAACTGTCCCAATAACCAATTCAGTTCGAACTCTTCTGTCTCCAGTTCATCAAGCTCTTCTTCGTCTTCAGCCGCATCTTCCGCTCAATCCTCCGCTTCTTCCGGTCAGGGATCTTCCAGTAATAATTTCTTCAGTTCACCTGCCTCTTCCTCTGCAGGAAGTTCGCTTTCGTCCAGCGTTTCCAGTTCCAGCTCTGTGAGTAGCGCGATCTCCAGTTCATCAAGTACGAACACCGGTCCCGCTCCCGTTCCTCCACAATGTCCCCGCACCGGTTTCTGCGACGAGATCTGTGCTGGCAACTTCCCCAATGCGATGGAATTCACATTGCCTATGACACAAGGGCAGTGCTCGGCAAATGAGTGTCAGCCCATTGGTGGGTTCTACAATTCTCCGGTTATCATGCGCCCCGATGCTTCTCTTTGGGATGGGGTCGCTTCCTGTGTGTTCTCTGCGACTATCGCGCCACCCACCTGTGTTCCTCCCGGAACCGTTGGGGATAAATGGGTGCTGAAGATCTATCAGAATCCCCAGAACATCGAGGATTTCTACGGATTCTATTACTCCGATCTCTCGCTCGACGGCATGGCGCACTTCCGCGGTCGTTCTCCTTGGCGATGTGATGCGATCAACGGTCTTCGTGGCGGCAGCACGGCGATCTACCCCGAAGAGCCCGTCTGCTCGTTCAACCAAGTAGGTGCTTTCGACATGGGTATCGAAGCAAACGATGACTGGTGTATGAGCTCTTCTAGCTCCAGTCAGTCTTCTCAGACATCTACGTCGTCCACTACTTCCAGTACAGGAACAAGCTCTACTTCTTCCACAGGCTCTGCAACGAGTGCTTCTTCTTCCACGCCCACAACATCCTCTTGCGATCCTCTTACCTGTCTCGCGGGAGGAGCTGCACGCTGTCTCTCTTTGGGATACACCACCTGCTCTCTTGATCCCTTGAACCCCCCGCTGTGTCACTCGTGCTCCGGCGTACGTTCTTCTTCCTCGCGTTCCACCTCCTCCACCACCGCTCTACGCTCTTCTTCTAGCCAAGGCACCACCGGAGCTTCTTCCTCCACTGCCACGCAACCTCGTACGGGATCCTCTTCGGCAAACTCGGTTCCTTCCACCACGAGCTCTTCTGCCAACACGTCCACTCCCACAGTCGCAGCTCCTTACTGCGGAGATTCTTTCATCAACAGTACGGCAGAAGTCTGTGATGCCGGGACTCTCAACGGAGATCCCTCTGTGAACTGCGCTACCTCCTGCCGCCTCGCCCTCGGCCAGTCCTGCACCCTCAATGCCCAGTGCGACAGTGGCCGCTGTATACAGGGTCGTTGCTTGGCTTCCTGCGAAACAGATGCCGATTGCCCTTTCCCTCTTCTTTGTAACGACAAGAACCTCTGCACCCTTCCTCGCTGCGGCGATGGAGAGATCTCCCCCGGCGAAACCTGCGACCTGGGTGATACCTGCACCTCTGACCCCGCTTCTTGCAACCGTGCTCCAGGAACTGCGGGCACCACCTGCCTCTGCGACCCTGATGACAAGACCTGCCCTCGCAAGCCCGGCGTCTCTTGGCCCAAGTCTGTCGCCTGCTCTGTCGCCTCCTTCTGCGGAGACGGCATGATCAATGACAAGTCCGGCATCCTCCAAAACGGTAAACCCGTGAACGCCGAGCTGATCTCCGAAGAATGCGACCTGGGTGCTCAGAACGGACAGATCGGCTCACCCTGCTCCGCGATTTGCACGCTCGTCCTCGCTCCCTTCTGTGGCAACAATCGCTTGGACCCCGGTGAGCGCTGTGACGACGGCATCCTCAATGGCTCCCCTTCTTCCCGCTGCCCCTCTGACTGTGGTCTCCCTCCCTCCACCGTTCCTGCAGGTTCCGAATTCACCCCGCCATCCCTCCAGGCCGCAGCACCCACCTCCACCTCTACCACGAACAACTACGAACTCCCTCTCCTCCCCGTCCGCGTTCCCGGCTCCACTACTGCCGACCTCACACGCATTGGCACCTCTCGCGCGCCTGTGGCCCAGACTGGCCCCGAGGTTCTCTTGGCTATCGCCTTGGGAGCTGGCTTTGGATGGACGGTGATGAGGAAAAAGAGGTCGTAGAGCCATAGAGAGAAATCCGCATTCGTTGATCCAGACGCTTGAGGATTGGCGATAGAGTGGTAGACTCCTTTCACTTTTGAGCCCCGCCCTTGTTGTACCTTCTCGTGCTCATCGGCTCACTTTTTGGCATTTGTGCGTTGTTCGGCGCGCGGATGCTCCTGCGTACCCGCGCGGTGCGTCGTTTCGTGCGTGGCGTGAAGCAGCGTTTTGATGATGTCGAAGGTCGTGGAGTGCTCTTGGTCGAAGAAACCGTGCTAGAAAAACCACGCAAGAGTCCACGCGCTTCTGCCATCGAATTGCAGCAGGTGCGCTCGCTCGCTCGCATGGCAGAAAAAGCACTGCTCCAAGAAAAAAACGAAGAGGCAGAACGTCTCTTCATCCAAGCACTCACCATCCAACCCAACGCACTCGATATCCAGGCGCAACTGGCCAAGCTCTACCTCACGACCGAACGCGAGACCAAAGCCGAGGCGCTCTATCGCGAGCTCCTTACCAAGCGCGACGACGTTACCTTCCACAGCAACTTGGGGTTGGCGTACTACCGTCAGGGGAAGTACGTGGAGGCATGCCAGGCATATCAAGAAGCACTTAATCGTGATCCGCAGACCCCTGAGCGCAGTGCTGCTCTGGGCCGCGCATGTATTGCTGCGCAGAGGTACGAGGAGGCCGCTCCCCTACTGGAAAAGGCTACGCAGCGCCTTGCACGCGATACCGAGCTTCTTTCGCTCCTCGCAGATTGTTACTTGCAGTTGGGCATGAAGGACAAGGCAGAGGATGCCTACAGGCGCATCAACAAGATTGAGCCGTACAACGAAGAGGTAAAGAATAAGTTGGTCTCGTTAGCACAGGCATGAGAAGTTTCTGGTTACTTGTTTCTGGTTACTAGTTTATGGCAAAGGTGACCTTCATCATGGGCAGCCAAACAAAGACCGTTGAAGCTCCCGATGGTCAGACTCTTCTCCAGATAGCGCTGGATAACGGTATCGCGGTAGAGCACGCATGCGGTGGCAACGGATTTTGCACTACCTGCATGTGCACGGTGAAGGACGGCATGGATAAGCTCAATGAACGTAACGACCGCGAAGAGAACATGGGCATCACATCCGATCCCTACAGACTCAGTTGCCAGGCGAGAGCACACGGCGAGGTCACGATCGAAGTCACCGAGTAATCATGAGCACACTCCTCTCCATCAGCGGCTTGCAGATTGCAGTTGAAGGAACTGAGGTTGTGCATGGCTTGGATCTTTCTGTGCAGCCCGGCGAAATCCACGCGATCATGGGGCCCAATGGCTCGGGGAAATCTACACTGGTGAATACGCTCATGGGCCACCCCAAATACGAGGTTTTGGGCGGATCCGCTCAATTCCACGGTCAGGATCTCCTGGCCCTAGAACCTGCAGCACGTGCAAAAGCAGGACTGTTTCTCGCATTCCAGTATCCCAAAGAAATTGCAGGAGTTTCGCTGCGAAGTTTTTTGTTTGCCGCCTATAAATCACAGATGACGGCACGTGACCCGAGCATCAAAAGTATTTCACCTGTGAAGTTCCAAAAACTTCTCGAGGAACACATGCAAAAGCTCGGCATGGATCCGGCTTTTGCCGAACGCTCGCTCAACCAGGGCTTCAGCGGTGGCGAAAAGAAAAAGGCAGAGGTGCTCCAGATGTCTGTCCTCTCCCCCAGCCTGGCTTTGCTCGATGAAACCGATTCCGGTTTGGACATCGACGCGCTCAAAGTTGTTGCGGAAGGTGTGAACAAGCTTCGCTCACCCAAGTTCAGTGCCATCATCGTGACGCACTACGCGAGGCTGCTCGAATACATCACGCCGGATCATGTTCATGTGATGGTCAAAGGAAAGATTGTCGAAAGCGGCGGCATGGAGGTGGCACAGAAACTGGAGAAGGAGGGGTATGCGGCGTATGGCGTCAAAGAATAACTAGCGGAGGTTCAGGAACCTCCGGCAGTCCGCCTAGGCGGACTGAAATTCCTATCGGGTATTTTTCCTTGTTACCTTTTGCGGGTTTACGCGTAATAGGGTTTAGCACAGCTATACTTCCCCTATTCCCCCTTTTCGTATGAACGATTCGAAAATCCTCCCCATTGCCATCATTGCTGCCGTTGTGGTGGGCGGAGTCTTTTACGTCTACGGCAAAAAACTCGATGTGCGCGCACAGGCGCCCGCCAACATCACGGTTTCTGGAGACGCAAAGGTCTCGGCAAAGCCGGATATCGCTCAAGTGAGCTTTGGCGTAGCGACCGGTCGCATGAGCACAGCAAAAGATGCATTGGCATCGTTGAGCAAGCGCATGAATACCATCCTTGATGCTGTCAAAAAGGCAGGCATCGAAGAGAAAGACATCACCACGGAACAATTCTGGATGAGCCCAGCCTACGACTGGAGCGATGGACGCCAGACCTTGCGCGGTTACGAAGCAACGCAGTCCTTGCGCGTGAAGATCCGCGATTTGGACAAAGTAGGAGACATCCTCACCATTGCGACCAATGCCGGTGCAAACCAGGCAGGCAATGTGGACTTCATCATCGATAACCCAGACCAGGTTCGTGCACAGGCACGCGGCGAAGCTATTGCCGATGCTAAGGCCAAGGCAAAACTCCTCGCTGATCAGTTGGGATTGAGCTTGGGTCGTATCCTCAACTTCTCCGAGGGCGGCGGATACGCACCTCCGATGATGTACTCACGCGATGCGATGGGTATGGGCGGAGCAGAAAACCAGGCTTCCGTGCCTATGCCTGTAGGTGAACAGGATGTGAACATGCAGGTGTCCATCACGTACGAGCTCAAATAAATCTTCGTCGAAATCCAAAGACGCTCCTGAGCAATCAGGGGCGTTTTTTATACAGCGGAACGTGCTGCTAACAAGATGAGCAGAATGCCAAAGGTATTAACCACGTAACAGAAGATGGCAAATCTGCGAGGATTTACATCATGGGATGCAGAAAGCATGGATACACCAAGTTCATCCGGCAGCGGAGAGGCGATGACCAATCCTGCGATGGACAAGAGAATGTATTCTCGCAATTGCTCAGAGATACTCTGATGATGAAGTAGGCTTCGGAGCCATTTACCCGCTTTGCTCTCGCGCAGCTTTTGAATTTCGTCTTCGACCGACAGCCGTAAGAATGTGAAGAGCGTAAAATCCGCGAGAAGTGCACCCATGGCCGCGGCAGGAGCCGCGACAAAGGGATCCGTATACGGAGCCATTTCGATAATGGCAGCTAAGCCGAATGCTGCAGTAAAACTGATGCTCATAAAAAATCCCGCGACGATCAGCGACACAATCCCACCGCTTCCGTGAACATCATCCAGCCAATCAAAATACCCCAAGCGCAGCAACGCGAACGCTCCAATGAAGGTGGCGCAAATGAAGAGGAGTTTTGGGTATTCGCGATGCATCAAGACAGTATAGCGGATTTTGGCTCCAGTGTCAGCGCTTTATAGCTTCTTTGCCGTAAAGATCCATAGCGGAGGAATGTTCCACCACACACGTTCAGCGTGAATATGCGGGAAGGCCCAGCGGATAAAATCGGCATTCTTTTTGCGGACCAATGTCACGATCAATGTGCCGCCCTCAGAAAGAATCTCGTGCGTATCTTGTAAGAGAGTTCGCACGACTTCTTGAGGCATCAACGTGAACGGAATACTCGTGATCACGATATCGGTATGGCTCACACCGCATTCTGCCAAGATAGATTGCACGTGCTCCGCAGAATCCTGGAAGACTTTCACGCGTGAGTCATGCGCAAACTTTTTCTGGAGGTGTGCAGCCAGTTCTTTCGTCAGTTCGATCATGATGATCATGGAATCCGCGGTTAGTCTCCCCTTTTTCGTCAGATGATCACCCACGACGCCGGGTCCTGGCCCGTATTCCACAATCACTTGGCGCTTGTCCGATGGGATATGCCGTGTTGCCTGCCGTACCCCCACCGAACTTGTGGGAATCACCGAAGAGACATGACTTGGGTGCCTGAGAAACGTGCCAAAGAAGGAGATCTTGTCGGCAACACTCATGACTGTGCAGGCTACCAAAACATGCAGGTTTCTTCCACAGATAGTCGATTTTCTCGAAGAATCCGCTATCCTGCCACTCCATGTCTGCTGAGCCTATCTTCGGCACTCTCTCCCGCACGACGTTCGACACGCCGAGCCCATCGCCGTATGCCGATGGACTCAAAAAAGGGTTAAGCGAAGAGCTCGTTCGGCAAATCAGTGCCGATAAAAATGAACCCGAGTGGATGCTCGAACATCGTTTGGCATCACTCAAGATTTTTTACGAGAAGGAATTACCTACGTGGGGTGCAGATCTCTCGCCTCTCGACCTCGACGACATCATTTACTATGCGAGACCGGGCAGCGAGAACACGAAGAACTGGGACGAAGTGCCTGCAGAGATTCGCAAGGTCTACGATCGCCTGGGAATCCCCGAAGCCGAACGCAAAGTACTCGCAGGTGTAGGTGCGCAGTACGAGAGCGACATGATTTATCATAACTTGAAGAAAGAATGGGAAGATTTGGGTGTGGTGTTCCTCGATATGGATGATGCGGTGCATCAGTACCCAGAATTGGTGCAGCAATATTTCATGAAGTGTGTCCCATCCAGCGATCATAAGTTCGCCGCGTTGCATGGAGCGGTGTGGAGTGGCGGGACCTTCCTCTATGTGCCCAAGGGCGTGAAAGTCCGTGACCCCCTACAGGCGTATTTCCGCATGAATGCGCGCAATATGGGGCAATTTGAGCACACCCTGATCATCGTCGAACCTGGGGCAGATGTGCACTATATAGAGGGCTGCAGTGCACCCAAGTACGGCTCCCACGCTCTGCATGCAGGCTGCGTAGAGATCTTTGTACAAGAGGGTGCCAAGGCGCGGTATTCATCCGTCGAAAACTGGAGCCGCGATACCTTCAACCTCAATACCAAGCGCGCGATCATCCAAAAAGATGGCGTGATGGAATGGATCGGTGGGAATATGGGCAGTGGCGTCACGATGCTCTACCCCTGTTCCGTGCTCGTAGGTGAAGGCGCGCGGTGCGATCACCTAGCTATCGCATTCGCGAATAAAGATCAGTGGCAAGATACCGGCGCCAAAGTGCTGCATATGGCTCCGCACACATCCAGTAAGGTTGTGAGCAAGTCCATCAGCAAGGCAGGAGGCACGGCGGTGTACCGTGGACTCCTCAAGATTGCTCCGCACGCACATGATTGCACTGCCAACGTGGAGTGCGACGCTCTCCTACTCGACGAAATCAGCCGCACCGACACCATCCCCGATATCCAAGTGCGCAACAACGATGTGACCATCGCGCACGAGGCCACTGTAGGGAAGCTTTCGGAAGAAGATTTATTCTATATTTGCAGCAGGGGCATCGAAGAAGACGATGCGAGGGCCATGATTGTGAATGGCTTCATTGAGCCAATCGTAAGACATTTGCCCTTGGAGTACGCTGTAGAGATGAACCGCCTGATCGAATTGGAGATGGAGGGGTCTGTAGGCTAAGTCCAAGGTGCTTCTCTACCCAACGCTGTTCCACTTCTTTCGCGTGCGGGTTGTTAGGCGCCCAGTATCCTATGCGCCCCTCAGGGTGATCGGTGTAGTACATCTGTGCTGCTTCCACCCACGAATGGATGGTGGGCTTGCTCTCTCCATGATCGCGAAGATCAAATCCAAAGAGCGCGTTGATATCTAAAAAGTATTCGCGCATGGCACGGACCCATACCGGGAAATCTTTTTCGTGGCTCGCGGTCCAACTGGCGCCCTTAAAGCGCGCGACATTCCCGTGTAACTCTTGCTCCGCGCCCATATCTATTACGCCAAAAGAGTTTGCTTTTGCGAGCACCGTCACGGGACGTATGTTGGGTGAGTCCAATTTGACGATCATTCTGTACAACATGCGCAGTCCTTCAACAGTGCGTGGTACGCTGGCATGGTCAGGGGCTGCGGGAGTGCGCAGGTGCTCTAAAAGCGGCAGGTATTCCTGTTTGGGGCGTGATTTCTTCATGGAAAAGAAAGTATACCGTACAATTACGAGTGCCGCTGCCCTGTCCATTTTTTGAGCACCTGCCCTAAAAGAGAGCTCAGCACCCATCTGTTGTGCGTCGCGACGGTGACTTGAGACTGTTCTTCTATGCGCTGCTCAATCACTGGGGGCTGTGGTACTTCCTCATTCAATTCTGTCTCTTCAACCGAGAGACAACTCACGCCGTAGCAATTAGTTTCTACCTTCTCGAGTATTTGTTTTACCTGCGCACGAGTAACACGTTCTACGGTGAGTATGCCGTTTCCTGTTTCGTCTGGTCCTTCCACAGAAGCATGTGTAGACGGACCTACAATTGCTTTTGCGTCCTTCACCAAAAAAAGCTTCTGCCAGGCAAGCTTGTCCTCTATCAGCCGTACTCTGTACTTGGCAGTCCGCAATTTTTCAGGCGTGCCGACCCCACCAGGAGCCTCCATTTGCACGACCGATTCCACGGGTGCAGGAGAATGCATTGGCTTATTCTAGCAGATGCCGATGCCGTTATTCTGCGAGGTATGCGCAATCTCTCTCTGGATTCACTTCTTTCCAGAGCTTGAATATACAATCCTGGTACCGGGTTTAGCTTACCTTTTTGCGCTTTGCCGAGAGCGGTCGACCGAGCACTGCGCCGTAGTCTGGCTGCTCCTTTGCTTCGGAAACGCCCCATAATTTTTCTGCTTTCTTCGTTACCTTCCTGTCGATTTCTTTTTGCAGATGCTGTTGTCCTTGCTCCAGCTCCATATTTGCCCTGAGCTGAGCTTCTACTTTACCAAGATAGAGCAGGACCTCCGATGCGGTTGCAGGCTGCTTTGGATCGAGCATGAGCTTCATTGTATTTTCAAATCCGGGGATATCTCGTGTTTTTGCGTATTCCCACAAGTCAGCAATCCTCTGGAAAGCGGCATTCACTTTTTCCTGAGCAGTCTGCTTTTCGCGTGTGTCATGAAGTACACCTGCAGAGAACTTTCTGCTGCCCATTTCGCGTCCTTTCTTAAAAACAGAAATACCTTTGCTATCTGCATACGTGCTCCATTCACCAAACTCAAGCTGTGTTCCCGCATGTACAACATCAACGCGCACTGCGGCAGGATGCGTACCCGAAGAATCGGCCTGTATGGCAGGCTGTTCCTGCTTCGCTCCGAAAGCCTGGCGAATCATCTTCCAGACGGAACCCTGTTCCTTTTGGATGGCGGCCTTTGCAGGGCTCAGAGGAGCTGTTTCTTGAGGCCGCAAGGCCTCTTGGCGTGCGTTGTTCATATATGTGTGTGAGAAAATTCTATTGCTATTATAACTTAAATTACTATAATTGGCAACTATGTTATTTCTCTATAACCCAGGCCTTTCTGACGACGAAAAGCAGCAGCGATTCACCGAGCTGGAGGCAGATATGGCTAAAGGACCCATCACCAACGAGCATTCTCATCGCATGCTTTCGCTCGTGCGTGAGCTACCGCCCGAAACCGCTACCGAAGTCTTCAGTAGTATTCTCCTGACAGGTTGTCGGACTGCCGAAGTTCATTTGGAAGAAGATCCCCTCCCCGAAGTACCCAGTATGGTCGTGGATTTCTTCCGCATGGCACTGACGTTTTGCTTTGAAGGCGCAACAGCCGAAAAGGCGACAGGTGTCTCCTCCTCTTCGGCACACTCAGTCAGCCCCTCTGCGTGAGAACACCACAAAGAGCGTGCGCCAGAGTACCCAGAGGTCCAGGAGCATAGACCATTCTTCTATGTAATGGAGATCGAGCTTCACCTCTTCTTCAAAGCTCAAGTCTGACCTCCCCGATACCTGCGCCAATCCTGTGATGCCGGGTTTAACGGCGAACACGCGTCGCTCGTGCTGTTTGTAACGTTCGACTTCTTGTGGGAGGTGTGGCCGTGGACCTACTAAAGAGAGGTCTCCACAGAGAACGTTCCAAAGCTGGGGAAGCTCATCGAACGAGAATTTGCGCAAGAAACGGCCATAGGGCGTTATCCGTGGATCGTTACGGATCTTGAACAATGGGCCATCGCTGCGGTGATTGAGTGCTTCCAGTTGCTTCTTCATCTCGTCTGCGTTGCAGACCATCGAACGGAACTTCCAGAGCCTGATTAACTTTCTCCCTTCTGGTCCTACTCGCGTGGAGCGGTAGAAGAGCGGGAGTCCTTGCAAGAGGATGGAGAAGAGCGACAGGACAAGCAGGACAGGAACAAGAAGAACAAGTGCGCAAGCACTCACGACAATATCGAACAGGCGCTTCCACACTCTCCCCCATCCATCGAGTGGTGTGGGTTGGAAGCGAATCATCGGCATCATGCCCAGGCGTTCCACTTTTAATTGGTGCGGAACGTCGGCGAGTACTGGTGGCAAGAATGCGTACCCCACATGGTGGCTCCGGCAAAAGTTAATCAGCGCGATTGTCTCGTCGCTTCCCGGGTTGGGATCTGTCTGCAGCACCAAATCCAAGGCAGACGTGCGTGCGAGGCTGCGCAGGGTTTCGGTACTCGCCAGGTGCCCCAGGTAGGCATAGTGCAGGTCCAGCAGGAGCGTTTCTTTGGCTTGCAGACTGGGTTCCTGCGACCCCACCGATACCACGAGCATCTTGCCCACGCCACGGCGCAGCATGGCGCGTTCGAGCATCAGGAGTGATGCACGCACGGCAGTGACGAAGACGGTCATAAAGACGACTGCTTGCAGCAAGAGCACGCGCGAGAAGAACAGCTCTCGCAAGATGAGCAAGAACCATGCATTCACCATCACCAACCACAGTCCCACCGTAAGAATAATCCTCCCGATTTGTTTCCATGCGCTCTCGCGCAAATCCAAGCTGTACAGACCAATGAATGCCGAGAGCAACAGATACAATCCAATGCCCGGCAATACAAAGGTTTGTGCGTAGTATTCAAACGGCGGCAGTGTGGTTGCAGGTTCCAACAGCTGCACGCGTGGAATCAAGTCGATGGCGGCTTCGCGCAGGCGGTAGCTGAGGAAGAGCGCCGC
This sequence comes from uncultured Candidatus Peribacteria bacterium, assembly GCA_964504485.1. GTDB lineage: Bacteria > Patescibacteriota > Gracilibacteria > Peribacterales > Peribacteraceae > CAYRXE01. The sequence continues at coordinate 17,444 of CAZDEA010000001.1, forward strand.
GCACACTGCAAGAGCATCCAGAGGGACTCTGGAGACGCCGAGGAATAACCGTATCTTCTTCACCAGTGGATTCTATCAGCTTTTTGGCTTCCTCTATCACTTTCTAAACACATCTCTTTGCTCTATTCCGGGCGCTTTTGCCCTATTTTCGGTTACGACGACCTTCCCCTCTTTGGTGCGTACAAAACTACTTACAGGAACATCCTCGGTGAGCATGGTGCCGCCCGCGACGAATGTACCCTCACCGATTTTTACTCCGGGGTTCGTCCCTACTTGGATGCCAAAGCGACAATCCTCACCCACCACTGCGCCAAACTTGTGGAGTCCTGTGGGCACGAGTGCGTCGCCTACCTGCGAAGAAATTTCTCCTTCATCCAGTCGGAAGTTCCCGGTGATACACCCGCCTCCAAAAGAAACATTACGACCAATCACACTGTCGCCGATGTACGTCATGTGTGTCCACACATCAGACGCGAGCACACTCGATTTAATTTCGGAATTAAACCCAATCACGCAGCGGTCGCCAATGGAACTTCCACGCACCAGTGCGCCAGTGCCAATCACAGCATCCTTCCCGATGTACGCAGGCCCTTTAATGGTGGCGTGTGGAAGAACTTTTGCGCCTGCCTCAATGATCACGGCACCCTCCACAGTTGCGAGCTTGTGCACCTGAGCCGTTTTGTGGATTTTTGGCTTACTTAAGCCATCCAAGAGCATGCCCAAAAGCGACAAAAGGTGCCACGGATACTTCACCGCCTGCCAGTTTTTGGCGTAGCGCACTGCGTGGTAGATCTTCTGTTGGAGCAAGTGATCCAGCGCCACTTCGTATGCATCGTCCCACTGACTTTGTGTCTTCTCGAGAATCTCGAGAAGAGCAGCAGCATCGTTATGCACATGCGCCACAATGTTCACCAAGTCACTGGGCTCTTGGCCGGCGCCGGGTTTTTCGATGATGCCGGTGATGCGCTGACCTTTGAGCGTCAAATAACCACCTGGGAAATAACTTTCTACTTTTTGTGCGAGCAGCGCACCGTCTACTCCCTTTTTCGCTGCTTCCTTCAACAGAGCTTTGTAGCCTTCGGGATCAATCACATCATTACCCGAAACAACCATCACCGGGCCTTTGCCGATTTTTGGTAACCCCGAAAGCAACGCACCGCGCATGCCCAGCGTAAGGTCTTCCTGCTCTACCAACTTGAGCTTGGGGAAAATGCGCTTCGCAGCAGCCAAGTTATGGGCTCCACCCACCAAAATAATCTCCTTTACCCCCCCTTTGCTCAGGCGCTCCACCTGGTGCTCCAGGAGTGTTTTGCCCAAAATCGGGAACAGCGTTTTTTCCTTCAGAGGCCAAAAGCGCTTGGACTGACCGGCTAACAACAGCAGGGCTTTCATGTGTCTAGGATAGCGGGTTATTTCCTTGCTGTCCCGTCGCTGAGCATCGCCAAAATCATCGAATTTACGCCCGCACGGAGCGCTTGGCATAAAACGCCACATTTTTCACAGCTCTTGATATGTCTATCCAAGACAAATGCAATTTCTTTCACGCCAGAAATAGGCTGGATTCCGATAGCCCCCCGAATGTGCTCTTCGGAAAACTCGCCGCAGGTGCGTAGTGGCTCGCGCATAGATTGCGGGCAATCTAGTGATCCGTGCCGAAGATGCAATCATTTTGTGGAACATGTGCCGAAGATTGGCAGTTCGGTGAGCATTCTTCCGCTAGAATGAGTACATGCCGGGGTGGCGAAATGGCAGACGCACCAGCCTTAGGAGCTGGCGGGGGCAACCCCATGGAGGTTCAAGTCCTCTCCCCGGCACCATCATTACGCTTTGAAACACAGGTTCACGTTATTTCAGGCACATCCTTCTGATTGAATAATCAGACGATTTTTGCTATAATAAGGAGATTTATGGCAAACCAAACACAAACAGCAGGCACTGCCCTCCCCCGTATCCCCGTGGTTCTCGAGGGTGACGTGTTGTACGACCAGATCATGAGCGAGATTGAACCGGATTTGATGACGAAGAATTACGAAACGCTCGACGCAAAATACGCCGGCGAAACCCCAGCACAGAATGCTGATCGCAAAGAACGCTACGCAAAAGCATTTGAGGAGTACAAACGTCGCTTTGATTTGTATACCGCTGAATGGAATCAGCAGCTGCAACTTTTCCAGAGGGGCGTGCTGCGCTCCTTCGAAGCGGACGACCGCACAGAGGAAGATGCACAAATGCTCCATTTAGAATCTGCCTTCGCGTAATCTTATGATGCACTCCTTCCATCCTTGGCGCTCCACACGGTTCTCGCTTCGCGAGAAGAGATTGGCTGGTATGGCCGAAACGCCAGATACCAATCATGAACAGGTGATCCAAGAAACCGAAAAGGCTCGGGAGCACCAGTCTATTCCCCAGACTATCGAAGATTTTCGTAAGACAGCGAACCAGAGGTCAGCCGAACATCAAAAGGCAGCCGAAGCTGCAGTGAACAAAGTGGAAGTATTTCTGAATGGCAAAATCATGGCCGAAATGGAGACATACAAGAGTTTTAAGGAATACGCAGATGCTCCAGACAAAAACAAAGCATTTGATGCGCATCTCGCAAAACTCACGCAACGCAGTGCACAGCGTTTTAACGAAGGTCCGTTGGGAAAATATCTCGAAGCATCTTCGGATGGCGAGATGGTGACAATTAAATTGAAGGCGGCACCAGCGAGTGCTCCTACTTCGGCTCCAGTAGCTGCGCCACCAGCATCTCCTGATAAACCCGCAGCGCCAGTGGCAAAACCAAAAGAAACTTCTGCTAAAGCCAATCCTGATCAAGCCCAGCTAGATGCCGTACGTGCCAAACTTGGACAGAATACACAACGTGTCCTTGGAACGCTCAGTGCTCAAGATCAGGTAGTTGCAGTGCGTGCTCTCGCAGCAATGCCGGCCGATCAAGCAAAGATTGAAACGTTCCTCGGCGTTCCTGCCAATGCAGGAAAAGTGAAAGATATTCTGAAGAATGCGGGAGTCATTTCTGCTATGACAGTTGATGCGTTGCTTCCTTTGATGGGGGTTATAAATAAGCCTACTCCGCAGCAAAAGGAAAATGCGGATCTCTTACTGAGATTTGCTAAGACTATTCTGCATGCGCAGAAGGGCCCTATTACAGGAACAGAAAACCTTGCTGAACGCCCAGAGCCTAAAGATGAGCGTGAGCGTTTGCAGTTCGAAATCGATGATTGCTTGGCCATCATTAAAGATCCTACGAAAAGTACGCTAGATAAGATTGGTGCAGCGATGACTGCATTTGGCAACATGATGACTATGATCATGGGAATGGCTACGAAAGAAGGTCGCGAAATGCTCAAAGGGCCTCCGCAGAAGAAGGAAGAAAAGAAAAAGGACGACAAGAAGTCAGAAATTGCTGGACCGCCCAAGCCCGCAGACACAGTTTCTAGAGCGCCAAGTACGCCTGCCACCACTTCTCGTTCTCGTGAGAATCTTGCGCAGAAAGCTACAGAGAAGGGAAGGTCTTCTTTGAAGGCCTATCACGATGATTTAAAGACAGAGGCAGCTGAGACAAAGAACAGGCTGGAAAGCGGCAAGACCGTTCTCGCCACCGCAGAGGCCAGCGAAAAAAATCTTACAGATCGCGTCGCAGCACTCGAGAAGCAAATTATCGAAAAGGGTTCTGATGAACGCATGGTGATTATCCTTAAAGGACAACTCGCTAGCGCCAAGGGCGAGCTTGCGACTGCGACAGAATGGGTAAAGCAAGGCAGAGACGAAGTGAAAAAAGCCGAAGCCAAATACAAGCAGGTATCGGATGATCTCAAGGAAGTAGATACCTTCGTTGCCCGTACGAATGACACTGCAACAAAACTCAGTGCGGCAATGAAATTGGCATACCAGTCTTTTGGGGGGCCGGATTACACGCTGCCAGCGTATGCAGTCGCTTTGCGCCCATTCTTCGAAGGAACAAGCCTTACAGTGGATCGTCAGACGTACGAAGTAAGCCTCATTGCCGATATTCCTGCCGACCGACCAAAAGCATTGCAGGCATTCCGTAGTTTTGCCGGCAAGGCGGGCCTGCCTATGGATGAAGCAGGCACGGGTATGGATGGCAATGGAGTGATTACGAATCCCGAAGCATTTACGAACGCTGTGCAGAAAATCGCGCAGTACCTGCGCGAAGAGCACGACGAAAAGCCCAAGCGCATTGAGAAAGCGGGTAAAGAGTACGTAGAGAAAATTCCCAACGTCGTTGCTCGTTCTTCCGGTGGTCGCATTAACTACGTTATCAAGGAGCCAAATTCCTCTCCAGAAACGTCTTTGTACGTCATCTTCGATACCAGCATCAATCAATGGACCTGGGGCCAGCCGAAAAATGGAGTCATTGATTACAAACAGGTTGGCTTTGCCATTAATCCTGCAGATTCTGATTCTGACAAAGCTCTCTACACCAAGTACAACACGTACATTACGGAATTGGCGAAGATCAACGATGATCGCCGTGCCGGTGGTGCCAGTGCCCCAAGCGCTGCGCCTTCTACTCCAGTATCAGCTCCAAGTGCCGCACCCTCAGCTCCAGCATCAGCTCCTGCGCCTACGGTGAGTGATACGTCAGAGCCTGCGCCTACGATGTCTTCGGCACCTGCTTCTCCTCGTGAGGACCCAGACGCGAAGCTGGATAATGCTGTCAAAGAAGCGAGGGCTAACTTGGAAGCACGCGGCATGGAGTACATGACTGCACTTGGATTCGTGAGAGCACAAGAAGGATCTCCATACATGAAGCCCCAGAATGGTCCCATTAAGAATTACCCAATGGTGGTACTCACGGATGGCTGGAAAGTGTTCATGAGCAGCTCTGTTGGAGGAATGACAGACCCTAGCTCAATCACGCCAGAGCAAGCACTCCAGAGCTTCTCGCTCAACCCTGAGCGAAAGTCCTTTATGGAGAACCTCGTGAAGCTCAATGCCGAATACCGCGCAACTGTGGAGAAGGCAAAGCAGGAGCGCAGGGCTCAATCCTAAGCATCACGAATACTCCTTATTGATCTCCGATTTTTTCTGTGCGAGCGCGCTATCAATCTCGTTTTTCTTTTGTCGTACAGCGCGTTCCAGGTCGCCTTTTTTGCGAATGGCTTCGGTTTCTAGTTGCCGCTTCCCCACGATCAACTTGGTCTGAATATCGCCGCGGGCTTTGGCGGCTTCGCGTTCCAGATTAAGATTCTTCATCCGCGCGTCTTGGGTAATCCGTGCACGCTCCCCTACTTGCGAGACAGGCGTGCGCATTTCTGCCTGGCGCTGCTCACTTTCCATACGCATTTTACCCTGCACTTCTTTGCTGTGGACGCCTGCCAGCTCTTCCCTGGCTTGCTGCTCCAGCATGTCTTTCTTGTGGAGCATGTCTTTTTCCAATTGCTGCTTGCCCATGCGCTCTTCGTTATCCGCCTGCAGCTTCTGTTTACGCGCGTCATCCTCGGCTTGCTGCAACAACTGTTTGCGCTGTTGCTCGCGGTCCATTTCTTCCTTCTTTGCGTGCGCTTGTTCAATCGCCGCCTCGTGTAGAGAGGTCATGTATTCCTGTTTCTTCTCGGCGAACTCCGCTTTTTCTTCGGCTTTCTCCTTCGCCTCAGCCTCTGCTTTCGCGCGCAGAGCTTTGTCTGCTTCTATGGCCGCCTTGCGTGCGATTTCTTTTTTGCGAAAGGCAGTTGCCTCGGATTTCTTCTTCAATTCCGTAGCTTCTTGCTCCCCAATCAGTTCTTTCCCCCGCTCCTCGAATGCACTTTGCTCCCCTTCGCGCTTTTCGTGCGAAGCAGCAATGCGTTCCAGCTCGGACTGTGCGGCTTCTAAACTTTTTTCGTGAAATTCCCGCATTTGCTTCTTCTTTGCGTCGTCCTGAGGATCAACCGTAGGATCGGTCATAACCACAGGATACACCCGATTACTCCACGATCTTGATCTTCAGCTCATCCAATTGCTTCTTTTCGGCAGTGGAAGGCGAACCAAGCATCAGGTCCTTTGCGCGGGAGTCCTTGGGATATGCAATCACTTCGCGAATGTTGGGCTCTTCGCAGAACATCATCACGATGCGGTCAAAGCCCCAGGCAATACCTCCGTGTGGGGGAGCACCGTAGCTGAATGCCTTCAGGATATGTCCAAAGCGACGCTCAGCGTCTTCCTTGGAGATCTTCAGAAGATCAAAGATGAGCGCCTGCAGTTCTGGTTCGTGGATACGCACGGAACCTCCACCTACTTCACTACCGTTGAGCACGATGTCGTATGCCACAGCCTTGGCGTTTACGGGGTCATCCTTCAGTGTGGCCTTGCTTGCATCAGTAGGACGTGTGAACGGGTGATGCACTGCAGCAACTTCGCCCGTTGTTTCGTCTTTTTCGAACATGGGGAAGTCCGTGACCCACAGGTATGCGAATGTCTTGGGGTCAGCCAGGTTCTGGCGGCGGGCGATCTCTGTGCGCACAGCTCCCAGGGCCGTACAGGCTGTGCTCCAGGTGTCTGCAGTAAAGAGGAGAATGTCGCCATCTTGCATCTGTGTGGCTTCGGCAATCTTCTTGGTCACATCTGTACCCAGTTTTTCCACAGGTACACCTTCGAATGCTCCGCCGGCCATCTTGATCCAGGCCAAGCCCTTGGCTTTGTAGATCTTGGCGACCTCGGTGAGCTCATCAATGTCCTTGCGACTCATGCTCGCGCCACCCGGCACGCGCATGCACTTCACCACGCCACCTGCTTCGACTGCTTTGGTGAAAATACCGAATCCACTCCCCTTGCACAGTTCCGAGACATCGGTGAATGCCAATGCAAAGCGCAGGTCGGGCTTATCCGAACCGTACATGTTCATGGCGTCGGTGTAGGTCAAACGTGGGAAGGGCGTGCTCTGCATTTTTACATCGGGGCGCATCTCTTTCGTAAGACCGATGAACGCTTCCTCAGTAAAACTCATCACGTCCTCGGCTGTGACGAAGGACATCTCCACGTCCACCTGCGTGAATTCTGGCTGGCGGTCTCCACGCTGGTCTTCGTCGCGGAAGCAGCGAGCAATCTGCATATATCGATCGAGTCCTGCGACCATCGTCAGCTGTTTAAGCTGCTGAGGAGACTGGGGCAACACGTAGAAGGTGCCTGGATAAATGCGGCTGGGAACCAAATACTCACGGGAGCCTTCTGGCGTTCCTTTAATGAGAATAGGCGTTTCGACCTCGATAAAATCGCGCGTATAGAAATAATTGCGGATCCACTGGAGCATCTTGTGGCGCATGAGGATGTTCCTCTGCATGCGCTCGCGGCGCAGATCCAAGTAGCGGTATTCCAAGCGGAGGTCTTCGTGGACGTCCTTCTCCATATCAATCTCAAACGGCGGCGTCTTTGCCTCATTGAGTATCACGACCTCGCTCACATCCAGCTCGATCATTCCCGTAGGGTTCTCTGCCCGCTCGGCACCGGCGATGCGCTTACGCACCGTGCCTGTGACCTGCAGAACCCACTCAGGACGAATTTTTTCTGCACTCGTGAAGATCTCCTTCTTTTCTGGGTTGAACACCACCTGGGTCATGCCATAGCGATCGCGCAGGTCGACGAACACCAGTCCGCCGTGGTCACGGCGACGGTGCACCCATCCGCAGAGGGTGACGGTCTTGCCTTCGAGAGTTTCGCGGAGTTCTCCGCAGGTGTGGGTGCGTAGCATGGGTGGAGTATAAAGGTGGCTCAGGGTAGCGTCATCTTGTGGGTTACGGAAGCGTTAAAGCATGAGGAATGCTTCGTAAGGCACATTCTTCGGCAAGAGCATCCAACGAATCCTCTACCGGGATTGTGGGTTTGAGCGCGCAGGCAGCCATCATGCCGCTTAAATCGGTACAGGCCAGCACGATGCACTCTGCTTCTTTTTCGGGGTAGGAAGCGAGAATTTTTTGCAGCAAGCGACGCGCATCATCCGATGCTTTTCCTGTGCGCACGTAGAACGCGATCGCTGCGTTGAGTGCCTGCTGATCCTCTGGATTGGGCGAGAGTATTTCCATGCCTGCACTCCGCAATCGTGAATCATAAATATCTGATGATGCGGTGAGGCCCGTAGAAAGAAACCCGATGCGACGCACACCTCGTTTCTGCAGACGTCGCAGAAGAGGATCGACAATGTGTATCAGGTCTACATCTGTTTTTTGCGCGAAGGAGCTATACACGGCATGGACCGAATTACATGGGATAGCGATCGACCGCACGCCGAGTGCATGTAGACGTGCGATCGATGCATTGATGCCATCTCCCAGGAGCAGAGCTGCTTCTCTATCCCCTGCTATGCAGCGGCCAGCAACAGCCATATCGATAGGAACGCTGTCCATAGCGAAGGATGGTGCATGGGTGCTGGTGAGTTTCTGCGCGTATGCGACGACTTTGCTACAGAACTCTGCGCTGGTTTTTGGGCCGTACCCGCCGACGATGCCAAGAAGAGGAGGATGTGTCATGCGGCAAGGTTGTGAAGAGCGGAGTCGAGCATGTCGCGTACTTCTGCGAGCGTGCCTTCATCACGGATGTCGTCTTTTCTCCAGTGCCAACAATCAATGTTCAATTGATGGACGAGCTTTGCGGCATCTTCTTTCTTCAGAAGTACGGCAGCCGCTGCGCGAACCATCTCCAGACCCACGCGAGAAATGCCGGTTTTTATGCGTGCTAGCTCAGCGGGAATGGCATCCATGGATTCTACGATCCGCACACGATCCGCATGATCGCTCTGTAGTAAGTACGGCGCAGTGGCAGGTGCCGGCAGCCACATCGCCCCCTGCACGTCGCGCTTTTCCTGCCGCGCCAAGCGGAATCCCGGAGCCACATACTGTGTGGGAATTCTCCAGCCAGAAGGCAGGGATTGATCGAACGTGCATTCACCGCCGTGGTAAGACCATCGGTCTTCCTGCCAGATGTAATCTGCATTGATGCACCAACCGGCTTTCATCAGTTGGCCTGGTTCCGCATTTACGATGTTCATGCAGGAGCGGATGACCTGTGTTTGGAATGTCGTGTACGGGCGCATGGCTTTTGTCGTCTTGCTTTTGATGCCATCAAGTATGGAACGATCCAGGGGTTCCACAGCACCTGCTGCTTCAAGTTCTGAATGCGTGACCACGCGCAGTTCGGGATCCACAATGGAGGCGAGCTTGCGCAGTGTCTCCGTCCGTCTGTCGACCAGTGCCTGGCGGCCGGGTTCTTTGCCCCAGCGGTCTGCGTTGTCATCTGCGTAGAGAATGCCCTGCGCGTTCAACTTGGTGCGGCACTCGCGGATGAGTGCCATGT
>CAZDEA010000001.1:26831-36701 GCA_964504485.1 uncultured Candidatus Peribacteria bacterium
TAGAGAATGCCCTGCGCGTTCAACTTGGTGCGGCACTCGCGGATGAGTGCCATGTAGACGACGGTATCGAGCGGTACGGCTTCTGCGGTATGCAGGCCGATCTCGCCCGGTGAGGTGCCATACATCACGTGAGTGACCTGCGAGAGTGAGTCTTCTGCCGATGGTGATTTAAGAGTGAGAGTCATGATGAGAAAAAAGAAAAAGAGATCAAAAAAAACGCCTCTGGCTGGGAGAAGGCGCTGATCGAGGTCTTTTCCTGGTTTCTCTCTTACCTCAGACACAGCAACGCCTTCTCCGCGCTAAACGCGAAGAAACGGAAGTTGCCGAGAACGAGGTATAACCCTTTCATGAGTAAGGCGAATTCTACTCAGCGAAAACGGAATGTCAATTCTGCTTCACGCAGTTCACTTGAATAAACTTCCAAGTTCTTTTTTAAACTCTTCCACATCCTTGAACTCACGGTGCACAGAAGCAAAGCGAATGTAGGCGACTTCATCGATCTTCTTCAATTCCTTCATCACGTCATTTCCAATCGTGGAGCTCAGCACTTCTTCTTTGTTGGCAGCCCATTTTTCTTCGAGCCTGCTGAGCATCCTATCGACTTTCTCCTGGCTCACTGGCCGCTTGGTGCATGCCAACCAAATACCGCGTTCCAATTTGGAGCGGCTATACGGTTCACGGGTTCCATCGCGTTTTACGACAATCAACGAGCTCAACTCCTGGCGTTCGAACGTGGTAAAGCGATGCCCGCACTTGGGGCACTCGCGACGACGACGCACGGCCTTCCCCTCCTCCGACAAACGGGAGTCGATGACGCTTGTATCCTCCGAACGGCAATGGGGACAGTGCATATATCCAGAATAGCGGGTCTTGTGCGCTGAAGGGAGAAAAAATCAAGAGATGAGAGAAGAACGATGAGTGATGAAAAGAAGCCAATATTCAGCTTTCAGCTCACATCACTCAGCACTGGAAATTACTGCCAAGAACTCGCGCCCTTCGACCTCATGCGAGAGTCGCCCTCTGTTCTGTCGTTGCGGTTCATTTCCAGCAGATGCAGCATGGCTTCGTAGTGGTCTGTCACACGTGGGCAAAAGTGAATGCGTAGCTGAGTATCCTGTGCTTCCAGAATGATCGTGCCGAAGCCGAGGAGATTTTGAATAGGTCCTCTCTGAGATTTTTTGAGGTCCTGCAGCGACCACATATCTACACTTTGGTGTGTATCGAGTGTGAAGAGATTCTTTTTAATGCGGTGAACCTTGCGGTCCGTGACCACCACCAAGTACAAGAAGTAGCAGTAGAACCGATTAATAAACCGCACCTGTACAGCCAAAAGAAACGCTATCAGCAAGAGGATCATGGCGTGGCGAGTGGTGCTTTGGTCCACCACAATCCACAGGAACATGGCTGCGCCTATTCCTATGAGCAAAGCCGTGAGCAAGATCATGTGCGCAAAAGGTTTCACCATGCGCACCCAGTGTTGTCGGAAGTAAAACTGCAATACTTCCGAAGGATCTTTGCCCTGAAAATGAATGGAGTTGGATTGATGCGTCATTACCAAAAGAGGAAGAGTGCTCCGTTACAGAGAACGAGAAGGCCGATGGTATGCAGCAGAGCGCATGCCCGTGCGCGGCCCATGGTGAAGAACTGCAGTGCAGAAGAGTCCGCGCTGCGTGGCAGAATCAGTCCTTCAATCCTGGTGCGAAACAGTCTCCAGAGCAGTAATTCTATGCACACAATCACCATGCTTACGCCGATGGCGATGATGAAGAGTTGCATAGGAAAACTTCATTCTGATGGAGAATAATCCCAGAGTCAAAACAGCGTTCTAGGCCTTAGCTTTGTGTTGCAGCTGCGTATGTACGCAGTGCCTCTTCCACCTTGGCATCGAACACTGCCGAACGCGTGATGGTCAGTGGAACAGGAATGATTTGCTCGCCGATGCGCAATTGAATGCGCTCCCTGCCTGGGAATTTTTCGAAGATGCTCTTTAAGTCCAGCAACAATTGCCGAGGTGCGCGTGCAGGAAGATCAATGGTCTCAATATGGATGGAAGACTCCGAAGAGCCCGTGGTGTCTGTACCAGTCTTTGTGCTCGCAGCACTTTTTGTCTGCAGAGTTTCATCAATCTGAATATCCGAAAACCCCAGCGCCTGGATCGCCTCCATCACGTCCATGCCCTTACGTAGCCAACTGCCCAAGGGGCCCAAGAAGCCATCAGGTTCCTCGGCTCCTGCAAGTTTTACGGTTTCTCCTGCGACCACGTTGCCTTCTTCGTCGAGCATTTCCACGACTTCCTCCTCCTCTTCCTTCTTGGGGCGCACGATGATGCCCAGGCGAGCCTCTTCTTCGTCAAAAAACTTTTCCTTCTTGGCGTTTTCGATCATGGTCGAGAGCGACGCGCGCTTGAGTGCGTCTGCGCGCAGCTGCAGGCCGCCACCGCGCAAGTCCAATGTGCCCTTGATCACCAGCACGCTATCGGGTTGCGAGAGAATTTTCTGCGCATCGTTGTATGTGCGCGGGAAGAGCATCACTTCGATCTTTCCCGTGGGGTCTTCCAGCGTAAGGATGCCCATACTCTCCCCTTTCTTGGTCACGAGCTTCTTGATGCCTTCTTCAATACCTGCGAGCGTGACCGATTTGCCGACCTCCTTCATGGTCAGGCTGCCAATCAGCTGCGCTTTTTTGCCGATGTACTTCCGGAGTCCTGCCAATGGGTGACTGCTGACGTACATGCCCAGTACTTCTTTTTCCCAGAGCAGTTTTTCTTGCGGTGTTGCACCGGGAGTCGAAGGGAATTCGATCTTGGGCAGGTCACTGGCTTCGCCCAGACTGCCAAAGAGATCGGTCTGCGCGCTGCTCTCGCTGCCTGCTTCTTTGGAATACCCCGCGACGACATCGTAGTGCTCGATCAACGTCTTGCGGTCTACGCCCAGTTGTTCCAAGGCTCCTGCTTTTGCCAAAGATTCGATGGATTTCTTGTTGAGCAACTTACCCGGCACGCGCTTGGCGAATTCTTCCAAGTCTTTGAACGCGCCGCCCTGCTCGCGCACTTCGATAATCTGGCGCACAGAGCTTTCGCCGAGTCCCTTGATGGCCGACAAGCCAAAGCGGATGGACCAAGGCTTCCCCTTCTCCTCCGGTGGCACCACGGTAAAGGCGCTGCGCGACTCATTGATGTCAGGTGGCAATACCGGCAGGCCCATCAGGCGACATTCTTCGATTTCGATCATCACGCGCTCGGTATCGCCGGCATCGGCGCTCAAAAGAGCGGCCATGAACTCGGCCGGGTAGTTCGCTTTGAGGTACGCGGTCTCGTATGCAATGCGGGCGTAGCCCACGGCGTGCGATTTGTTGAATCCGTAGCCTGCGAATGGCGTAATGACATCGTCGAAGATCTCCTCGGCCAAGTTTTTCTTGTACCCCTTTGCGACTGCGCCGACGATGAACTTCTCGCGCTGAGCATCAAGCTCTTTTTTGATCTTCTTACCAATCGCGCGGCGCAGAAGGTCTGCTTCTCCCAGCGTGAATCCGGCGAACGCCTGAGCAATCTGCAAAATCTGCTCCTGATACACGCCGATTCCGTATGTGGGTTCCAAAATAGGGCGCAGGTCATCGTGCACAAACCGCACTTCTTCCTTGCCGTTCTTGCGTTTGACGAAGCTCGGGATCCAATCCATCGGACCCGGACGGTACAAGGCCACCATGGCAGTGATGTCGCCGAATTGCGTGGGGATCAGCTGCTTTAAGTACCGGCGCATGCCTGCGGATTCCAACTGGAAGACTCCGGTAGTGTCGCCTTTTTGGAGCAGGGCGAACGTTTTTTTATCGTCCAAGGGAATGGATTCGATTTCGATCTTGTTGCCACGCGTGCGTTCGACAATTTCGAGCGTGGTTTGGATCACCGTGAGGTTCATCAGTCCCAAGAAGTCCATTTTGAGCAGTCCCAGCGATTCCAATGGCTTGGCACTGAACTGCGTGATGATCGTGTTGTCGTCTTTGGGCGCGCGCTGCACAGCGGTGTATTCCGTGGCGGGCTTCTCGGTAATGATCACGCCACAGGCATGCACCGATACGTGGCGGGCTTTGCCTTCCAGCTTGAGCGCGGTATCAAAAATTTTGCGATAGGTTTCGTTTCCTTCGTACGAGCTCTTCAGTTCCGAAGTTTCCAAGGCTTCTGTGAGCTTGGTACCCGGGCGATCCGGGATCAACTTCACCAGTTCATTCATTTCCAAAAACGGCATGCCGTACGCACGACCCACGTCCTTCACTGCTGCACGTGCGGCCAAGGTTCCGAAGGTACAAATCTGCACCACGTGGTCGCGGCCGTATTTTTCGCGCACGTATTCCAGTACTTCGTCGCGGCGGTTATCGGCAAAGTCCAAGTCGATATCGGGCAAGGAGATGCGTTCGGGGTTGAGGAAGCGTTCGAACAGGAGCCCGTGGGGTATGGGGTCAATTCCCGTAATGCCCAAGCAGTAACTCACCATGGATCCTGCTGCAGAGCCGCGTCCCGGGCCCACCGTGATTTGCCTGCGCTTTGCCTCGGTCACAAAATCCGCGACGATCAAGAAGTATCCAGAGAATCCCACCTGTTTGATAATCGAAAGTTCGTAGTCCAAGCGTTCCCTCAGCTCCTTTGTTGGCTCCGGATAACGCTTGGCAAAACCTTCCTCGCAGAGCTTGGTGAGGTACGCCTCTTCGGTATCCCCTTTTGGTACGGGGAAGCGCGGAATGTGATGCTGTGTAAAGTCGAAGGTGATGTTGCAGCGGTCGGCGATCACGCGCGTGTTCTCGAGCGCCTCTGGAACGTGTCCAAAGGCCTGCTCCATCTCTTCGAATGGGCGCATGGAGAAGTCTGTGTCGCGCATGGAGAACCTGCTCCCATCGCTCACGAGTGCGTTTTTCTGGATGCACAGCAATACGTCGTGCGCCTCGTTGTCTTCTGGCCGGCAGTAGTGGCTGTTGCAGGTGGCCACGAGCGGCACGCCAAGTTCCTTCGATAGGCGGATCAACTGCTGGTTCACTTCTGCCTGACCTGCGACGTTGGGCAGGTCCATCAATTCGAAGTACACATTATCTTTGCCAAAATATCCGCGGTATTCCTCGGTCAGGCGTGCGACTTCTTTGGCGTCTTCCGAAAGTGCAGCCTGGGGAATGGCTCCACTGATGGGTCCCGTAAGAGCGATCAGTCCTTTGCCGTATTTGCTGAGCAATTCTTTATCGACGCGCGGTTTGTAGTACATACCTTCAAGCGCTGCGAGCGTCGCCATCTGCAGCAAGTTGTGGTATCCCTCCTCGTTTTCTGCGAGCAGAGTCAGCGGGAAGCGGCGCGTGTCTACGCCACTCTCTTTATCGTTGCGTGTGCGTGCCGCGATGTAGACCTCCAAACCCAAAATAGGTTTGAGTCCTTTCTTGGCTGCTTCTTGTGCGAACTCAATCAGGCCGTAGGTGTATCCCTTATCTGCCAAGCCGACTGCTGTCTGTCCCAACTCTTTTGCGCGCTCCACAATCTCTGCTGGGCTCGGCAGAGCCTCCAACAAGGAGTAGGTGGAGTGGCAGTGCAGGTGGACAAAATCTGAAGATTTCATGAGGGTGTGAGGATAGCAGATAGCGACCGCTCCTTGGGGCATTTTGATCCTACTTTTTTCCGTTCCTGCTATCTCAATTCCGTGATTCCTGCCGCATCCATACAGCGTTTCCAGGCGGGGTTTTCTTCGGTATTGCTCGTGAATGCTCCAGAGACATAGGGGAAGCACTCATCGCGTAGGACGATTTTGATAATGCGATCCAAGCGCAGGTTGCACGGTCTATCCAAGCACGATCTCCTGAGGAAATACGCGAAGTCTTTTACAAACGAGCGAATCCCTTCTTTGCTTCCTGCCAACCTACCCAGTTCGGCCACGGATTTGTGCAGCTCATCAAAAGTAGTGCCAGCAGACAGCAGTGGGTCGCTGCCCACGGCAAACGTCATGGCTTCTTTTTCACCTTGTTCGGTATTGAAGCTCACAAACAGCGAACGCAAGTACCGTGCCACCGTGCTCGTGAGAAGTTCTTTATTGTTTGCCGGAGTCAGTGCTTCGGATTGCATGCGATTGGCGCCATCTTCGCGGCGCAGTAAACGGAATGCTTCCAGGAGCCCACTGTGATTTCGCTCCAGCGAGAACGGTCCGCGTAACTCAATCTTCATGGCATCCGATAACCTGCGACACTGCCCGTTGCTGGGGCAGTCGTTGTTATCCAAGCAGATGTTGTCTGGGTTTTTATCGCACTGCCCTACTGACCGCGCATCGATGCAGCGCGACTTGCCTGGGCACTCGTCTGGTCCTGCGCATGTAATGTCTATGTTTGCCTCGCACACTCCTCCCATCACACAGCCAAAGCGCGAAACGTGCTTGCGCTTAAGGTCATTGGGGTCCAGCCCACCTGCAATTCCTCCGGCCAAGTTGCCCATGCCTCCTGCGGCTTCCATGGCGCGTTGTAACGTGGTGAGTGCTTCGAGCTCTTTGATAGCGGCATCCGTGAATGGACTATCGGGCATGCCAGTCAAAAGTCCAAAAAGTGTTTCGGCATCGCAGCCGTATCCGTTCAAGCTTGGCGGGAGGTAATCGCTGTGGAAGGGGCACACCGCAGCCTCCGTTTTTTGCGCCGGTGCTTCACAACCGTACGCCGTGCATTCGTTGAGGGTCTCAAATGCTTCTCCTCCTGCCATGGCGCACGTCGCGGCATCCACCTGTGCGCAGGTGTTGCCAATGTCTTCTGCGGGGCAGCACCAAGCCATTTCTACCTCTGGCTCAAAGCTCCAACGCTTGTGCCAAGCGGTGTCCTCAAATGCAGGATCTTTCGCTCCCCTCAGAAGGATTTCATATCGCGTATTCAGGAATTTCATCACGTCTTCCAAGACAAAGATGGCTGTGATGCTCTGCGAGGCGAGAGCCTTCTTAAATTCTCCACGCACTTTTTCCATCTGTAGTTCCAACAGGATTTCATCGGCGCGCAGGCAGGCCGAATCCAAGAGCAAGTTCTGGCGTTGCTGCACGATGCGCACATCGGTATCCACGAAGTGTGTGACAAAGCCTGTAACTTCGCGCATCCACCCACCCAGTCCCAACGGGGTAAAACGCATGGCACTCTCCACAGTCCATGCATAGGCGATGCCTTTTTCACTACGGGCGATGGTCTCGCGTACGTATGGCGAAATGGCAGGAGGAAGGTTCTGCGCATGACTTGCCTGCGAAAGAAGCAACAGCACCAGCCCGATGATGACGCGTAGGTGCAGCTTCATGGAGCAGGGGGCGTGGGAAGCGGTTTGCAGATGGGTTGTCCCAGCTGCCACTTGGCGGTATCTCGCAGGGAGCACATGGCGGTGGAGAAATCTATTTCCAAGAAGGTGCGCAGGAGAGAGGCAGCTTCGGTTGTGAGCGTCGCTAACTTGGGCACTGTGGCATCCAGGTAGTTGCGGTACAACTCACTTGCAACACGCGTTCCCAGTGCCTCACTCAATCGTTCCGTGCCGGTCACGGCCGTTCCGAGTGCCTGTGGGTTTTGCCACAGCGACAGAGCGGTCTTGAGAATATCTTCCTCGGGGCTGGTGAGTGTGCGCAAGGCAGAGAACGCGCAGCGCGATGGCGGGGAATCCGGCGGTAATCCGTTCTGTTGGCATAGGGCAGCATCCAACGACTGGATCAATAATCCTGGACGGTAGGGTGGTACCGGTGCAGAGGCGGCGAGCGGGGTATTGGTGAGTGAGCTCTCATCTATGCCCGGTGGAATACAAGCCTCGGCGGTGAAGGCCTGCTCCCCTGCCGTGAAGGTCTGGCGTCCCGGAATCAGGCGATGATCCTCAATGGATTGTTCCAAGCATTGATTGATGTAACACATGCTGCCACCAATGGTGTTTTGGTACTGCGTGGTGCGGTTGGGATCGCAGACCTGGCGGTTGACCTGCCCCAACTCGTTTTGTGCTGCAATGATGCGTGGATCGATCTTGCCATCTCCACGCTCCAGTACGTCGGCGCAGGTACGAGCCATGCCTTTGGGCAGACGATCGAATGCAATCTTGGTCATTTGTGAAAATGCAGCATTCTGAATACTCAGTGTATTGCTGTTGTTGAACGTGAAGGTATTGGGGCAACGGATTTCTTGCCCGATACCTTGTTTCGAAACAGGCATGGCACTGCGCTCGCGACAAGAGGCATCGGTGAGCAGTTGCCAACAGGTTTCTAGATTTAATTCCACCTGTGTCGGCTTACCATCGTTGCCGAGCATGGAGAGCAGAATGGGCGACCCATCTGCATTGCGGAGCATCCCATCTTGTTCATAGGCTTCGCACTGCGCTTTGTATGCCTCACCTTCATTCGTGCAGCACACGTTGGTGAAGTCTGCGACAGTCATCTTGCCGGTGTCGCTGTAGGCCTGGAAGTTTGGCGGCATTTCGCATGATTGCCTGGCATGTGCCAGCTCGTGAAGAATCAAATGAATGGGTGGCGATTGTGCTTCCAAGCCACTGGACTTCACTTTGATCTGGATCGTCCCATCGTCTTCTTTGGGAAGCGTTTGCGCTCCTCCAAATCCAAGGCTTGCACACGTGAGATCCACTTTGCAGTTTTTCTGCGGATCAAACGGCACGGCATCTTTCCATCCCATATCCATACAGGCGTCAGGTCCCATCAGTGTGGCGCGCGTGCCCGTGTCCTGCGTACACGCAGAGAGCAGAATCTTGTCTTTAGAGGGCTTCACTTCTTGCTTACAAATATCTGTTCCCGCATCTCCGGTGAGTGGTCTGCACAGGTATCCCATGCGTTGGAAAGGTTCGGTGCAGAGTCCTGTTCCATCTTGCGATGCAGGCGGGAAGCTGCCTCCCAAGGTTGAGACGCCACCTACTTCTGCGGATCCAGTCTGGCAAAGATTGTCGCGCTCATTGCCTTCCACTGCTCCGCCTACATCGGTACAGAGTGAGGGCAGCACAGGGTCCATACCAATGTTCCACTGCAGACCAATATCACCACTCAACTTCCCGTCCTTCATTTTTTCTACGTATGCCCACAGTCGTACGTTGTCGGGGAGCAGTTCGTCTCTGGTTTTGTCGGGGAGATCGAACCAGACAATCTCGCTGTTTTTGAGCGTGTTGGGATCAGCGTACGGAATGAGCATTTGCCACAGCGCATCGAGCTGCGTTTCGATGTCGGTGTAACGCTTTTTGAGGAATTGTCGTTCGGTGCCTATATCTGCCTCGGGAATATCCAATGGCAGCGGGAACTCCGGGCGCAGTTTGCGCACGTAGCGTTCGCCATGAGAGTACCGCCAAACGGCCGCAACAAAGTCCTCGCGGTTCTCGGTGCCCGCATCATCCTTCACAATCAGCTGCTTGAGCATGTCCCCTATCTCGCGGATTTTCGTTTTTTCGGCGCTTCCCTGGTCCATCAAAAGCGAGCGTAACGAAAAGCCCGTGCCCGTACGCACCGTTGCACCCGTGCCGGCTTGCCAAATGCGGATGACCGCGCGGGATTTTTCGGGGAAGTCACCGTAGTCGGGACTGAGCACCGGTGTTTCGTAACTCGAAGCAATCAACTGCAGTTCGCGCCCCAGTGCACGCACACGTTCCTCACGACCGGCAATGGTGCGCACGTCTGCAACACCTGCTCCGCCTGGGCCAAGAGCCATGGCAGGGCGGTAGTCTTTTTTGGTGAGCAATTGTGGCCACGAGAGCGGATCAAATGCTTCCTGTACTTCGCGACGTAAAAAGAAGTACGGCTCTTTGGAAGATTCCAAAGCCGCAAAACGCTTTACTTGAAAATCCACCAAGGCTTTGCCGTTCTGATCTATCAGTAATTCATCCCGCGTGAGCTTGAGCATGTCTTTGTACACGTCCCT
>CAZDEA010000001.1:36801-45057 GCA_964504485.1 uncultured Candidatus Peribacteria bacterium
GATCTATCAGTAATTCATCCCGCGTGAGCTTGAGCATGTCTTTGTACACGTCCCTCGCAGCAAGTGCTTCCAGCGGCAGAGTGATCTGCGCGAGAACCAACACGGTGCCAATGATGGTGGAGAGTTTCTTCACGATCATTCGGGTTGAGTACCGCTATTGCGTAGCGCGCCGCGCGCATCCCAAATGCGAGGCAGACAGGCACTTGTTTCTGCTGCAAGACCCAAGGTGTTTCGCAGGTCTGCGGATGTGCGGAGTAAGCAATCAATCTCTTGGCCCAGTGATCCCAAGCGCATGGTGCTTGCCAAGTACAACAGCGAACGGTGCATGGCGGGGCGCGACACTGTCATTTCTTGTGCGACCAGGCGCAGCTGCCGTATGGCTTCGTTTGTGGCTCCAGTGACGGGAATTCCCGTGAGGGGCTTGTTCTCTTCCAGGGCTTTTTGCACGATTTCCAATCCCGATCGCACCGGTATGACTGACGCCTGTTCCTGCAGGCTGCACTCGTACAGACGCAGATATTCCAAGAGCACACTTCCCACGTCTTCGGTGCGTACGGTCTTCAGGCGTTCGGTATCGCGCCAGGGGGGCAACTGCGAAGCGAGTGCCAACATGACCGTGGGGACGTTCTGACTTTGCGAGATGGTGCACTGGTTTTGCTGACTTTGCGTGAGCACCGAACTCACCACGGCAGAAACGTTCTGGTGGTAGGTGGTGCGCCAGGTTTCGAGTGCGTTCACGCGATTACGCGGGAACAGCACCGTGGCACCCGAACATGCTGCGAGCGTGGTCGAAGTGTTTTCCAGTGCGCCTCCATTCGAAAGCTGCGCTGTTTGCTTCTCTGCTTGCAGGCCAATGAAGATCGCCAGCACCAGCACGGCGAGGGTCAATCCTGCCAAAGCAATCAGGCGATGTGGGCCGGTGCGCGTGGCGGGTTTCTTAACCATTGCACTGCGAGAGGAAACACGGAATACGGCTAAGTTGTTGTAACAGCGGGAGTGATTGCCGGATGGGCTTTAGGAGATCTAGGCGGAAGACCGAAAGGAAGTCGTCGAATGTTCCGGCAAACTGCAGCAGGCTTCTGTATGCGGCGTCGTACGTGACCGAGAGCTTCAGCAGTTCCGCCTCCCGCGCAATCAGCGCTTCGGCAATTCCTTCGCAGGCACTCACGACACTGTTGCGCGTTCCCACATCGGGGGTATCGGTCTTTGGATTGCAAGAGACCGGTGCGCGCACAGGCAGCTCTCTGCAGCCGGGAATCTGCACCAAATAGATGCCGTTTTGCGGAACCTCTTTGCCAAATGCTTTGCGCATGGCTTCGCACACACTCAGCGCTCTGCACTGCAATGCCCGGAAGCTTTGCGTGAGTGGTGGAATCAGCTCCGATGTCAGCACTCCCCTGGTAGCAAAGATGCCGCGACGGAATGTTGCTTCATCCGAAGGTCCCAACGGATCACGTTCTACCATTTCATCTACCAGTGCGTCCGACCATGTGGTGCCCATGAATCCTTTGGACTGGCTGCGCCAAGTGTTGGCTGCGGATTTGAACCACGTGTTTCCTTCGCGGTCGTAGCGCACAGCTCCCGTGCTCTCCTCTGCTGCGCGCGGCAGACCAAAGAGAATCCTCCGGTACAACCGGTGCTCCCGCGCGAGGCCGGCTTCTACGTCTTGGCGACACGCATCTGGCAGCGACACACTGCTGCTCGACCCTCCTGTTTGCGCAAAGCTCTGCAGAGGTGCCAGGAGCAATGCGCTCACGAGCAACCCAGAGAATGCTCTGCGTCGTATGCCGATGAATCGAGAGAGATGCATCATGGATTTTTTGGAACGCGAAGATCGTAACTGCCAGGCACAGTGAAGGAAGGATGTAGATCCTGTGCCGACGGCACAAAAGGCAGCGCAGGATTTCCCACGATGCTGCCATCGGGCTTGAGTGTGTATGAGCGAGCGGTGGCGCGGATCTTATCCAGCGACAGTGCCTGCTGTTGCTGCGGGAAAATAATCTGCCAGCCATCCTGTGGAGGCTCTTTTACCGGCAAGAGCGGTTGGCAGGTGTGATCTGTTGGCGTGCATTTGGCATACACCTCTGTGGTCAGCCTTCCCTTGTCTGTTTGCACAGGGATGCGCGTTTGTGCAGCGCCGACACTCTGCAGATCTTCTTTGAGTAAAATACCCGGACGTGCCGTAATGCGCGTAAAACGTTCCAGCAAATCCACTTCGGTGTGTGCACAGCGGAAGTCTCCCCAACTGCAACAGTCCAATGGTGCCATCATGACCATGCCACCATCGCGTGTGGGGCACATAGGCACGCGCTCTTCCACAGGCAAGCTTTCGTCCGGGTCCAGGTACTCCAAGCTGGTCCAGAATTTTTCGTAGGTTTTGTTCATATCGGCGAGCATTTTTTGCGTGTTCACAAGTGTCTTTTCCAGTGACTCTGTCGATGCCGATACAGGAGCCGGGAGGGAAGTAGGTGCGCTAAGTGTTTGTGCAGAAGGAATGCTCACCACAAAATCCTGTGTGATGTCTGGCACCTGGGGGAGATCCGGCAGGCGCAACTTGGAGACATCGGTAATAGCTTCACTGGGCGAGCCAGGTTTAGGAATATTCATGCGCACTTGAATGGGCTTGAGCACCGGCAGGACCACTGCGCCCGTGGTTACTTTTAGACGCGAGAGGTCATAGACCAATTCGCTTTCGCCCTGAGGAATGCACAAGATAGGCAGTGATCCCGGGCGCACTGTAGGGGAAGGATCCACAGGTCCCACCAATGGATCCGCCGAGGATTCTGCGCACGAAGGAATACCTCCGTTCAAATCCGGTCGTGCCGGCATCCAGGGGTCCAAGAGCGAGTAGATGGGTGTCGTAAAACGATCATTTTTGCACCAGGGCGTGTTCACGGAGTCTGCGAATTTGATCTGCTCGCTCGCAAGTTTTTCCCAGAGCGGTTTTAGCTTCGCGCGTTTTTCTGCCATGAGCACATACGTGAGTAGTGTCTGTCTGTTCTGTTCCACCCATGCGTTGATGCCCACTAAAAAGTCCTCCTGTTTTTCCAGCAAACTCGCAAACACCAATGGCAATTGCGCACGCACGGCACGCACACTTTCAATCGCGAGTGCGTAGTTCTTCAGTTGCACGATTAACTGATCCACTTCTCCGGGTACTGCGGCATTGGCTTCCTTACGCCTGTCGCGCCATTCTTCCCACTGCTGTGCTGCAGCGCGGAATTCCACAGGCGAGCCCATGGGCACCACTATCGGCACAGGTTCCTCGCGTACATCCAACATCAACGATCTCTTCAATTGATCTGCCACCAGTCCGGCCAAGTCGTCCTTTGCTTGCAGCTGCACTTCGATAGATTCCGTGCGACGGTCGCGCGATACCACAGGCGTTACCGAGACCGGATTCAGCGCGCTCAAGGATTGGTTCCAGGTTGCCGGTAAGCGCAAACGCACAATGGGTGGCGTGAATATTCTCTGCCCATCAGTCGCGAATTTTTGCCACCATGTGGTGAGCGGACGAAACCCAAAAGCATTGTTACTAGCCGAATCATCCGTGGCACGCAGAATGCTCTCTGCCATGTAGGGTTGCTCGACGGTGTTCTGCACCGTGGCGGTTACTTTGGCTTTATCTGCGGCGAGCAATCCACTCGCAAGATCCTCTTTGGGCTTGAGGAACGAAAACGCGCCCATCACTTTGGTGTACCAAATATCTTTATTCGCATCGTATGGGCGTGAGCCGGGCAGAGCATCTGGAGGGAGTTGATTCACCACGTACTTTCCTTTTCCCTTCTGCGTTTCCAATCGCAGTTTTTCTGGGTCGTATGGTTCACCGGATGTTTCGATATTGGCGATGACACAGCGACCGTCTTTTTGTTCATTCGTTATGGTCGTCCGCGCATCGAACTCTTTGTAAAATCCGTAGCATTGCGCATTGGCTTTTACATCGGCCATCAGATCGCCATCTGCTTCGGGCAACACCTGACGATATGTTTGGATGGTGTAGCGACGGAAGAACGAACGATAGGGTGTGAGTTTTTTTGACAGTTCACATCCTGGCCCGGGGCAGCGGCACGATGCTCCTGTGCACAGTTTGCAGTTGGCATTCCCGGAATTCACCCAGTCATCCGAACACACCCAACGCTTGTCCATTTGCGTGCACTTCCACTTGTTGTCGATCCTTTCCACTTTCCTGCAATCGTCGAAGGTGAATGAGCCGTCGTTGAGGTAATTACAAAAGCCCTGGCACATGCCTTGCGTCAACGGAGGGTCCAACGGCTCGTCTCCCCCGCGCCACAAACACGCGTGTGGATCCATAAAGAACGGGTCTGCGGATTCTCGCGTACAGTTTCTACTAGGCGTTCCTGCTGCGTCCGCGGGTGGGTCGCCTGGGCAGTAGACCTTCACCTGCGTTTTTTTGTCGGGGTTGCCTTTGCAGGCGGTCACAAATCCTGCTGCGGGTGTGCCGCCTTGCGTGCCATCGGGGAAACTAAACTCTTCTTTGCGCTTGGCCATGCCGGAGGCGATGTTTCCCAAAGGCTCCCCTTCTCGTCCCGGTGCGCCCAAGACTTTGCTGATCATTTGTCCCGGCTGATCACCCACACTCACATCTCTGTTCCAACCTCCGCACTGTGCAGTTTTCAAAAAATCCTGAATGCTCGAGATTTCACTCGTGACCTGTTCGAGTGTTTGTGGGTCAGGATTCTTCAGGACGTAGTTGTCGATTTCGTTTGCCCCTTGCGCAAAAACAGACACTGTCGCGCATACACCTGCGAGGGTCGCAAGTGCGGGAATTCCCACCCTTCGATGTACAAGAGAGAGTATCGGCAGAGTGGCAAGTATCTTGAGGGAATTGCAAAGAAGATCCAAGTGCCAACTTTTGGCTTTGGTTTGATAGGAACTTGGCACTTTGTGGGCGAATTTTTCTGTCATCACAGCACAAAATATTTTTTTTGCATTTCCCCCTTCTTGATAGAAAATTTTCTGAGGTGTACAAACGTTCTCCCGCAGCACTTCTGCGGACAGGCAGTTGCCTCCTTTACTTCCATCCCCCCTCAGAGACATGTTCAGTTTCAACCGCGTTCACATGATCGGCTATCAGACACAACCCGTCCAAATCCGCCAAACGCCCGGCGGCTCTTCGGTAACCGATCTCAACTTAGTTGTTCCCTATTCCTTCAAGACCGAAGCCGGCGATATGTTGGAAGCGAAAGGTTTCCACACCATCACGCTGTGGGGACCCATGGCAGAAGTCGCTGGAAAATACGTCCGTGCGGGCAGCCAGTTATTCATTTCTGGCCGCTTGCAGACCGATAGCTGGGAAGACACGAAGAGCAACGAAAAGCGCAGCAAAACCAAGATTATCGGCATGGATATGATTATGCTGGATCCCAAAGAGGGCTTACGCTCTTCGTCTTCAGACATGAAGCCTTTGCTCACAGGCGTCAATCGCGCCGACATTATTGGGAACGTCACCAAGGATCCAGAAATCCGCACCACGACGGGTGGCGCAAAAGTGATGACACTGGGTGTGGCTACCAACGAACGTTGGAAAGATAAGTCCACGGGCGAGGACAAAGAGCGCGCAGAGTTCCACAACATCGTTCTCTGGGGCGACATTGCCGAGCAGGTAGGCAGCCACGCACGAAAGGGCAACCGCGTGTTCGTGTCTGGTCGCGTGCAAACACGCAGTTGGGAGACCAAGGAAGGTAACAAGCGTTA
The DNA here is from genome assembly GCA_964504485.1 of uncultured Candidatus Peribacteria bacterium. Lineage (GTDB taxonomy): Bacteria > Patescibacteriota > Gracilibacteria > Peribacterales > Peribacteraceae > CAYRXE01. The sequence continues at coordinate 42,517 of CAZDEA010000001.1, forward strand.
CACCACAGAGATTGTTGCCGATACCATCACGCTTTTGGGCGTAAAGAATGCGGCAGTTGAGAGCGCCATTCAGTACGATGGTTCTCCTCGTGCAGCAGCACCGGGTGGCAACGATTACGATCAGTCCGAACCTCTTGTTCATTCTGGGGCGTCCGCACCTGCAGAAATGCCGGCGATCCAATACGCATCAGAGATCAAGGCAGAAGACCTGCCGTTCTAGCTCACATCAAGATATTCACACGAGCGGAGGTACGCGTACCTCCGCTTTTGTTATTTATGGTTGGAACAATGTTCCGTCGGGCTGGAATAATCGCATTTCGATACTGGCGATCTCTGGCACCTTTTCTTTTACCAGAGCCGTAATCTTGGCCACGTCCTCAAACGTTCCGCCTCCGGTATTCAGCAAGAAGTTCGCATGTTTCTCGGCAATTTGCACACCGCCGATAGTGGTGCCGCGCAGCCCCGCTGCATCGATCAATTTCCATGCGGGAGTTCCATCCGGCAAGGACTTGAAGCAACTACCCGCAGTCTTGATGTGCGGTTGCGTCTCAATTCTTTTTTGCAACAGTCTTTCGATCTCTGCTTTTACTTCGTCTTTGGGTCGCGAAGGAATTTGCAGAACAACTTCCCAGATAATTACGGGTCCGCTCATCTCTTTAAATCCACTTTCGCGGTACGAAAAGTGGCACTCTTCCTTTGTAAAAGTTTTCCATGTGCCATCCACATACGCAGTGACGCTCTGTACAAAAGAATCTATCCAAATGCCTCCTGCGCCCTGTCCTGCGTTACCAAAGATCGCTCCGCCCACTGTGCCGGGGATGCCTGTGAGCGACGAAAGATCCAAATTATTCTCGGCGAGTTCGTTCAAAAAACTTCCCATGATTTTCCCTGCTTGGACTGTGACGGTATTCCCGTTGATCTCGCTCTTGTCTGCCTTCATGCGTACGACAAGTGCGTTGATTTCTCCATCGGCAAACACGGTGTTCGCTCCCCCGCCGAAAGTGATGATCGGGAGCTTGTTCTCCCTCGCAAATTTCACGGCTTCCTCCACATCTTCTTTCGATAAAAGTTCTGCGTAGTAACGCGCAGTACCGCCGATCTTCATCGTCGTCTTGCTGCCGATGGCGACGTGTTCTTGGATGGTCATGGGGATCATTTTTTGGCTGCAGCGAGCCTTTCCAATGTCTCAGTCTTGCCCAATACTCCAGCCACTTCTGTGGCGCCGGGGCTGTACTCCTGGCCCGTGAGGACACTGCGCAGTGGCCACAAGAGCTGACCCAGTTTCCACTTGTCACCAAGCGCACCCTTCACTGCTGCAAGAATGTTTTGATCATTCCAATCACTCTCTGAAATTCCACTCAAGACGGACTCCAGTACGCTCAGAATTTCTGGGATCATCTCTGGCGTGACTTTCTGCTTCGCGTTCGCAATCAATTCCATGCTTGCTGTTGGACGCTCGTAGAAAAACTTAATCATGGCAGGAGCCTCGTGCAAGAACGTAATGCGGTCCTGGATCAGCTCGGCTTTCCTCGCAAAATGCGCATCATCCTTGGATTCTGGTACCAATTCCTGCACGCGTTTGGCGAACACACTCTTATCCATTTTGCGCATCCACTGGCCCTGAAGCCACTGAAGCTTTTCTTCATCAAACACGGCTCCGGCCTTTTGCACACGTTCCAAGGTGAACTTGTCTACTAATTCATTCACCGAAAGGACTTCTTCCTCCGTACCGGGGTTCCAACCCAGGAGCGCCAAGAAGTTCAGCAGTGCTTCGGGCAAGTAGCCCTTTGTGATGTAGTCACTCACGGCCACAGAGTTCTGGCGCTTGCTCAACTTGGAGCGATCCTTATTCAAAATCAGCGGTACGTGTGCGTAGCGTGGGGGAGCCCACTCCAAAAAACGGAACAAGAGAAGGTGCTTAGGCACACTTGCGAGCCACTCCTCTCCTCTTAGGACCAAGTCGATCTCCATAAAGTGATCATCCACCACGTGTGCCATGTGGTACGTGGGGAATCCGTCTCCTTTGATGAGCACTTGGTCATCCACGGTGTGTCCTTTAAAGCTCACGAGTCCGCGGATGTCGTCTTCGTAACTGATCGTTTCTTCGTGCGGGATCTTCATACGAATCACGTGGCGTTCGCCCGCGGCAATGCGTGCACTCGCCTCCTCTTTGCTCAGTCTGCAACACAGGCGGTCATACATAGGAGCCTGGTGGCGTGTTTCTTGATCTTTGCGCATCTGCTCCAGTCTTTCTTGCGTGCAGAAGCACGGGTAGGCAAAGCCTTTGTGCACCAGTTCATCGGCGTATTTCTTGTACAACTCCAAACGCTCCGATTGGAAGTACGGACCTTTGGATCCTTCCTGCAACACCGCACCATTGCGAAGCACCACTCCCTCTTCGGGCAGCAGGCCTGCCCACTGGAGTCCTTCCAAAATCGCTTCCACGGCACCCTCAACGCTTCGCTCTTGATCGGTGTCCTCAACTCTCAGCAAGAACTTTCCGTTCGTCTGGCGGGCAACCAACCATGCAAACAGGGCAGT
>CAZDEA010000001.1:45157-62947 GCA_964504485.1 uncultured Candidatus Peribacteria bacterium
TCAGCAAGAACTTTCCGTTCGTCTGGCGGGCAACCAACCATGCAAACAGGGCAGTACGTAATCCGCCGAGGTGGAGGAAGCCGGTAGGAGAGGGGGCAAAGCGGGTTCTCATAGATAAAGGAAGAGTAACAGATTATCAAAAAGAGAGAGCATTGGCTCTCTCTTTATTCTTCGTAGGGAAGGGATTAATTCGACACTTCTACGTTCATCGTGATGGCTGTTTCTGGCTTGTCCTGTGGGTTCTTGGCAACGTTGGAGATAGCATCGACTACGTCCATGCCGCCGGTCACCGTACCGAAGACGGTGTGCTTTCCTTCCAACCAAGGCGTGCGCTCAGCCGTGATAATGAAGAACTGGCTGCCATTGGTATTGGGTCCGCGGTTGGCCATAGCCAGTGCGCCACGGCGCATAGGCAGCGAGCGGAACTTGGTGCTGTAGGCGTAGCCCTGCTTTTCGTAGAACTGCTTTACCGTGAGGTTCTCCATGCCCTTCAGGTTCTCTGGCAGGGGCTGACCCTGAGTGAGATCCTTGAGCGTCTGGTTCTGCAGGCCGTAGCTGTCTGCGTTGATTTCGTCTGCAAAGGTGGGTCCAAAGATACTCGCGCCTCCTGTGCCGTCTCCGTTTGGATCGCCAGCCTGAACCATGAAGCCAGGGATAACACGGTGGAAGGTGAGACCGTTAAAGTAACCGGTCTTTGCCAACCAGATGAAGTTCGTCACCGTCATAGGAGCGGCGTCTGCATCCAATTCAACAGTCACATCGCCCTTCGTGGTCTTGAGCACAACCGTGTGCTTACCAGAGAGGACTTTGCCGTCGAACTTCATAGCTCCTGCGGATGCTGCGCTGCTGCTTTCCATGGCGTTGGGGGTAGTTCCTACTGGAGTTGCCCTCGTGCAACTGACGAGCAGGAACGCCAATGCGAAAAGTGGGATGATGAAAAGGTGGGATTTGTTCATAGCCGAAGCACAGTAGTCACCCCCCTCCCCCCTCGCAAGGGAGTGCACTGCAAAAAGCTGATTTTGTCGATACCCCGCATCTTCCGGTGATACAGCAATGGCTTGGAAGAAGCGCAACTACGGAGTGATTCACTTGTTACGCTCTCTTACAGAAATGACCTTGAAAAGAACGTCACTCACCAGTCTTGCAGCATGTGGAACCATGAGGGTTTTGAGTGCTGCCCCCAGTCTTTTTTGCTCTCCAGCATCTGCTAAAAGCCCCTGAACAGTCTTCGTCAGATCGTGACCCAGTTGTTCCTGCCAAAGGAGCACGCACGCACCGGCTTTTTGCACAGATTGCGCGTTCTGCACCTGGTGATTTTGCGCGAGACCCTCCAAGGGAACGAGTACGGTCGGGATGCTCCATGCTGCAAGTTCACTAATGGCTCCTGCTCCTGCTCTGCTCAGCGCAACAGAAGCACATGCGTACAAATGCGGAAGCTCGGTCTTCGCAAACTCCATCGCAAAGTATCCGTCCTTGTGCACACCTGTAGCCTTCCCCTTCCCCGTGAGGTGAATCACATCGCAGAAAGAAAGAAGGGCATCGAGATGCTGCGCGATGGCATCGTTGAGAGCCTGCGCACCTTGGCTCCCGCCCATCACGAGCAAGATAGGGCGCGATCCGCTGAGTCCTGTAATGGTCAAGCCTTCCTCGCGTGACCCGTGTGTGACTGCGGAGCGAATAGGATTCCCTGTCACAGACGTGCGTTTGGAAACAGGCGAAGAGTGTTGGAATCCCACACAGATGTGTGTGGCGAAGAGAGAAATAAGCCAGTTGCTCCAGCCCATCACCGAGTCCGACTCGTGCAACACAACCGGGATGTGTCGCATCCAGGCCACAAGACACACCGGAATACTCACGGCTCCTCCTTTACTAAAGACCATGTCTGGCTGGAACTCGTGCACGATAATCTTGGCTTCATGCATGCCCTTCCATAATTCCGCGATGCACCGGAGGGATCGCGTGGGGTGCGTGACGGTGCGCGGGCTTACCTGCGCATCGCGCAAAAATTGCACGTCGGATTCTTTTTTGGAGCACACGAAGATACACGTGACATCGTGTTGTTTGGTCACCTCTTCGTGCACTGCAAGAAGAGGAGAGAGATGACCGGCCGAGAGACCGCCAACAAGAAGGATCTTCGTCATGACTCCTTGATTATCCCCAATCTTGGCCGAAAATCCCAATGCTAACTGAACAGACTTCTTGCCAGCAGAGGGTCTTTCCTTGGCGTTTTACGCATGGCCGAGGCAGCGGGCGCACTTGCGGCCGAAATATTCAGCAAAATTCCCACGGCTGCCATCAGCCCAATCAGCGACGATCCGCCGTAACTGATGAACGGCAATGTGAGTCCGGTGAGTGGGAAAATTCCCAAGTTCACTCCCATATTGATGGCGGTTTGTACCGCGATCCATGTGGTGATGCCGGTCGCGAGCAAGAATCCAAAGCGATCGGGTGCCAAGCGCGCCGTGCGATAGCCGCGATACACCAGCACCGTGTACAGCGCCAAGACGATCAACATGCGCACGAATCCCAGTTCTTCTGCCATGGCAGAAAAAATCATGTCGGCCTGCACTTCGGGCAAGTAGCCGAACTTCTGGATGGATTTGCCGTACCCCACGCCGAAGAATCCCCCACTGCCAATAGCGATCAACGCTTGTTTAATCTGGAACCCAATCGTTTCGCGAATGCTTGGGTCATCGGGGAAGAGAAACGCGAAGAAGCGATTGCGAATGTATTCTTTTTGTAAGATCAGCGGCAGTCCCACGAGTGCCGCGGCACTCGCGCCCAATGCCAAGTGGAACAAGTTGCCTCCGGCAATGAAGAACATGGTCGCGCCAATACTCGCAAGCACCAAGAACGAACCCAAGTCCGGCTGAATGGCCACGAGGAACGTCGAGAGGATCAGCAGGATTCCGAATGGGATGAATCCTTCTTGGAAGGTCGCGATAAATTGTTCACGTTTTTGCAGCCACACGCTCAGGTACACAATAAAGGTGAGCTTAAGCAGTTCCGATGGCTGGAATGAACGCGTTCCCACGTTCAGCCAGCTTTGTGCAGAGCCAAAGTCTTCGTGAAATCCCGGGAGAAACACCAGCAGCAGCAATCCGATGCTGCCCATGTACAGCACCTTGGCCCACTTTTCCCAAAAACGGTACGGCAACAACGCCGTCAGTCCCATCACGCCAAAACCCACGATGATATTGATGGAGCTTTTCCACAAATACAGAGAGTTCGTCTGCGTCAGCTGATAACTTTTGAACACGCTCACGCTCGCGATCATGGCGAGACCGAAAAACGTAAGAACGACAGTGACGCCCAGCAGGAGGAGATCCATCCTGCGGATGGTGGAGAGCATGTGGATAGTATGAAGGAAGAAGAACGAGTTATGAAGTAGCTCGCAGGTTTTCTGGAGCAGCTATACTTCCCGCATGACCCTCTGGCTCACGGTGCTTTTGGCAGGCGCACTCAGTACGTCTCTCGCGTACATTGCCGACGCGTATCTCGATGAGCGCATTGCCGTACTCGGTAGTTTTGCCGGATTGCAGTTGGCGCATAACCCGGGCATCGCGTTCAGCATCACGCTGCCGAATGGGTTGGAGACCGTGCTGATTCTGATTGCTCTCGGGCTCATCACCTGGCTTGCGGTACGCACGGCGAAGACTCGTACCCAGCACATTGCGTTTGGATTGATCATCGGTGGTGCGTTGGGAAATGTGATTGATCGCTTCCCCGATGGCGTTGTGACGGATTTTTTCCAAGTGGGAACATTCCCCATCTTCAACGTAGCGGATTCGTGCATCACCATTGGCGTTCTCCTTCTCCTTTTATTAGAACTCCTTCATTTCGTCCGCAGAACATAGAACAGGGCGAAGATGGTACGGAGATGCCAAATTCTGCACCATGCGCACCTTCCCCAAGATCCAGATTTTCCTCTAGAATAGTCACCTTATGGACCTCACCTATACCGTTCGTGGCGGCGTGCCCCTACATGGCGATGTGACTGTGGGCGGATCCAAAAATGCTGCGTTGCCTCTCTTGGCCGCGAGCATCCTCGCCGATGGCGAGACCGTGTTTCGCAATGTTCCAGACCTGAGCGACGTGCGCGCCATGTTGAAGATCTTGGATTTTCTTGGCGCTCAGACGAGTTTCGAAAACGGCACCGTGCGCATCAACGCTTCCAAGGTACAGAGCAAACCTATCCCGGATGAATACGTCTGCAACGTGCGCGGGTCCATCGTGATGCTCGGCCCCATGCTCGCCCGCTTTGGCGTGGTGGAAATGGGTTACCCCGGCGGTTGTGTGATCGGCAAGCGTCCTGTGGCTGCGCACATCGAAGCACTCACGCAATTGGGTGCAGAAGACACGAGCACAGATGAAGTGCTGCATCTCCAAGGCACGCTCAAGCCCGGTCATGTGATCCTCCCGGAATTCTCGGTAACGGCCACAGAGAACGCGCTTGCGGCCGCAGCACTGATTCCCGGTACCACGATCATCGATCTCGCCGCAGCCGAGCCGCATGTGCAGGATGTGTGTAAATTTTTGCAATCCATGGGTGCACGTATAGAAGGTATGGGAAGCCACACCATTACGGTGCATGGCAACGCGACCCTCAAAGGCGTCGACCACACGGTGATTTCTGACTACCTCGAAGCAGGCGCGTTTGTGCTGGGCGCATTAGTGACGCATGGAAAAGTCCGCGTGCATGATTTGGATCGTTCGCATTTGTTCTCGTTCTTCGACACGCTCCGTCGTGGTGGAGCAGCATTGCACTTCGAAAAAGACGGCACCCTCCTCGTAGATGGCGAAGCCTCCAGCCTGCGTGCCATGAGCGTGCGCACGAACATCTTCCCAGGATTCCCCACCGATCTCCAAGCTCCCATGGGTGTCGCCATGACGCAAGCCCAGGGCGTCAGCCGCGTGTTCGAGCGCTTGTTCGAAGGCCGTATGGCGTACCTCTACGAATTGGAAAAAATGGGCGCACACGTGGAAATCCTCAACGCACACCAGGCGCTCATTATTGGGCCTACACCGCTCAAGGGCCGCACGGTTGCCAGTAACGATATCCGCGCCGGCGCTGCCATGGTCTTGGCTGCTCTGTGCGCCGACGGAACCACGATCATCAACGACATTCGATACATCGAGCGCGGCTACGATCGCTTGGACGAAAAGCTCCGCGGTCTGGGTGCACAGATCGAGCGTTCTGCTCCATCCACGTCTTCGCAGACGCACTCCAGTCGCCACTAAACCCTATTCGCTGCCTCTAAAATCCACTATCCTCCCCCCGATCTATGTTGCTCTTCTCCCCTCTTGCCGGCCCCGGTTGCTCCATCAATACGGGCACCACAACTTTGAACGTGTTCGCCAGTGATCGCAAAGCAGGCGATGGAAAGAAAACGCTTGCACTCCTCTCCACACCAGAAGAAGACGACAAGCCAGGCGTGATTTCGTGGCCCGGTGAGTACAACGAATTGGGAGTTTCCATCCGCGGTATTGGTCACAGCGAAGGTCAGCAGGTCAGTTATCTCATCGACAGCGAAGATGCTCGCGTGCTCTGTGTTTCGCAGCCTCTTGAAGATTGGCCTGAGCATGATATTGAGCTGGCCGGCGATGCCGATGTGCTCGTTGCCCCGGTGACCGACAGTAAATTTCTCCAGAAGCTGATCGACGAAATCGATCCACGCGTGCTCATCCTCCTCCCTTCCAAGGGCGGTACCGATAGCATGATGAAAGCACTGGGCTCCAAGGGCGAAACCGTGAGCGAGTACAAGCTCAAGGGATCATTGCCACAGGAAGGCCGCGAAGTGGTGGTTCTCGCAGATTAACGAGACTCGTTGATCAAGCGGGCATCGTGCGTTGCACGCTCTTTTTGCAGGTTCGATGTGATGGTCAGGAAGCCCAGCAGTGCTATTCCCACGATAAAGCTGATGGTGATACGACGAGACAGATAATCGTGTGGGGCAGGGGTGGGCATGGCTTGGAGTATACCCGCTACGCAAGTGATCGTGCGCAGACAAAGAGCATTTTGCTGTTTTCGTGATCACAGCCTTTCCTAAATGCTTGACTAATACTTTACATATCAAGTATAATTCAAACATATGATTACTCTCAGTCACCAGCTCAAGCTGCTGCTCAATATGGCAACAGTGCAGGCTATCCTTAGTCGCAAGTTTGATGGCCGCCTGGGCATGCTCGGGCTTAACGAATTCCTGATTCTCTTCCATCTGGCGCAAAACGCAGAAGGAAAAATGCGTCGTGTGGATCTTGCAGAGAAGGTGGGTCTCACAGCGTCGGGCATCACGCGCCTCTTGGCTCCCATGGAGAAGATTGGACTGGTAAAACGCGAGGCCAATACTGCGGATGCACGCGTGAGCTTCGTGTCGCTCGCTAAAGGCGGCAAGCATGCGCTGGAGAATGCCATCGAGAATGCCGAAGACCTTGCGCGAACAGCGCTCTCCCCTGCTACCAAAGAAGAGGTTGGATATGCATCTTCTTTGCTTAAGAAACTCGGTGGAACTGCGTGAGTCGAGCTTGTTCTTTCGTGACCTGCTTGTACGATTTATGGGCTTTGTGACCCTGTAGTTCAAATGGATAGAACGACCCTCTCCTAAGGGGTAGATGCAGGTTCAATTCCCGCCGGGGTCACCATTGACAACTTTAGTATACAAATCATAATCGCTCTATCTTGGTTCCTTTCTTCACAGGAGTTTTCGATGAAAAAGCAGATACTCATGCTTCCCTATCTGCATGGGTTTGTGACAGAAGTTGTGCTCCATGCACAGCAGATTCTGAATGACCTGGCGATTAAACAATTTGAAGAAGAGCTGCTGGCTCTCGTCGATGAAGGTCATAGAAGGCTGGTCATCGATTTTCAAAAAGTGGAATACTTTTCATCAACTGCTATTGGGAAACTGATTGTTCTGCATAAAGCGCTTCTCGCAAGACAGGGAAGATTAGTTCTCTGCGCGATTGATGAACGGGTCTTCGAGGCCTTCAAGATCACGAGCTTCGATCGCATCTTCAAGATTTATCCTTCAGAACAAGAGGCGCTCCAGTATGCCGCCGCATAAACCAAGACCCCCGCCCCACACTCGTTGTGGGGCTTATTTGATGATGCTTTTTTGGATGGCCTCCATGGCCTCTGCCTTGCTGCCGAACTGGCGGATCTTCACCCACTTCCCTGTTTCGAGTTCTTTGTAGTGGCTGAAGAAGTGTTTGATCTCGTTCAAGGTGTGCTTATCGATAGCCTCAATATCATCAATCTCTGCGTACCAAGGATCCACATTCTTTGCTGGTACGGCGATGATCTTCGTATCGATTCCACTCTCATCTTCCATATCGAGCATGCCGATAGGACGTGCAGGGAGAATGCAGCCAGGGATCACGGGCTGAGCAGAGAGCACAGCGACGTCCAAAGGATCCCCATCCCCTGTCATAGTCCCGGGGACGAATCCGTAGTTGAACGGGTACACCATGGCCGAGTGAATAAAGCGATCGACCTTCAGCAGGCCACTCTCTTTATCCATCTCGTACTTTACCGAGGACCCTTGTGCGATCTCGATGATCACATTCATTTCTTCGGGGAAGTTTGGGCCGGGTGTGACGTTACTCGTGGACATAGACAGGCATTCTAACGACAGAACTTTCTCGAATAAAGCGAGTAAGTGCGAAAGAATCACGGGAAAACCACGTCTTCGTATGTGCACAGCCGATTTCCGGCGTATGATTCCCTTACTTTCTCACTTTATGAAAAAATCTCTCTCCTCTCTTTTAGTCTTCGCATTGGCGTTCCCACTCCTGGGTGCGGCATTCGACTACACCGACGTATCGAAGACTTATACAGATGCGCCCTTCAGTACTGCTGAAGCTGCGGGCATTAGTTTCCTCACACACTTGGGTGTTGTTTCCGGTAATCCGGATGGCAGCTTTAGGCCTGGACGTTCCCTTAACCGTGCAGAGTTCACGAAGATTGCACTTCTGAGTGCGGGAATAGATCCCAACGACGCGACTCCAGCCAATTGTTTCCCCGATGTGCGTGCAACCGATTGGTTTAGCCCCTACGTGTGCGAAGCCAAGAAGCGAGGCATCATTGGCGGTTACCCCGATGGATTTTTCCGTCCAGAGCAGTCTGTGAATTATGTGGAGGCACTCAAGATTCTCGTAAAACTCTACGGCTATAGCACCGCACAGTTGCCTAGTGAGCAGTGGTACATGCAGTACGTTCGTGCTGCACAGGAACGTGGAACGCTTCTTCCGGTGAACATCCAGTACGGTGATTTGCTCACACGTGGCCAAATGGCTCGTTTGGCATCAGGATTCATCGCTCTGCAATCGGGTGAACTTGCTGCGTACCGCAGAGTAGAAAATGGTCTACCGCCTTTCTCCTCTTCCAGTAGCTCCTTCTCCAGCTCCATTTCCAGTTCTTCTTCTTCAAGCTCCTCCTCCAATTCCAGTAGTTCGAGCAGCAGTTCTTCTGTTCCTCTTTCTACATTCCCGGCACGTAACCATCAGCTACTCTTGGGAACGGTCCGCACGGATCCATTAATTGGTCGCGGCATTATGGCTCTCCAGGAAGATATTGTGATCACACGTGCAGAAGTCGACTTGTACGACAACGTCGATTCCATCGATGCCTTGTACCTGATCGATCAATTTGGAAACACGGTGGGTCAGTTGACTTTGGACCCCTACGACACATCGGATGAAACATGGATCGGCAATTTCGCTGGTGGCAGCGGTGCATACAGAGTGCCCAAGACCGTCGAGAGAGTGTTCGGAATCGTCGCGCGTCTGAAGCCCTATAACGAAGGCGGTATCAGCGGCGAACACATTCGCTTTGATGATTTCCAAATCACAGCACAGGGTGTGGATAGTCATACGACCTACGACACCGGTGTGATCAATTTCACTCCGCCAGAGCACGATCTTGTGATGAGTAAAATTACTGCCGTTGCCAATGCCGATGGCGAAAATGGAGCACTGGCTCCCGGAACGCAGCGTTTGATTGGATCGTTTACCATCGCGGGCACGGTGCTTCCTACAGCAACGCTCAAGGCAACATCGTTGGAGTTCCAACTTTCCAAGTCGCCAGAAGTAACCGTAGCCAACTGGAAACTGCGCGCAACCGATACCAACGTGACACTTGATTGCACCGTCAATGGCACGACCATCAGCTGTTCGGGTCTCCCAGTAGAGCTGGGCATCATCACGAATCCTCCTCGTATTTTGCAGCTAACCGGCGACATCACCGTTGCCGGTGGCGCACAGAGTCCTTTCCTGCAAGTTAGCCTGGCACAGGCAGGAAACTACGGAACCAACGGGTCTATCCGTTGGACGGATGGTGTGAGCACCTTTGCTTGGGTTGAGCTTGCTTCTCCTCTCGCTACAGGAACGCTCTGGAGATAACCTACGTTGAATACAAAAGGCGATGCCGAAAGGTGTCGCCTTTTTATTTTCCTACGACCTTGCCCAGAGCCGCTGCCATCTCCAGTGCAGCCTTCTCTGCGGCGTCCTTCCAATCCTTTCCTGCAGAGGCGTACAGAATGCTGCGTGAGGCATTGACCACAGCACCTGTGCCATCGGGGATGAACCCATGTTTCACATCCTCAGCCGTGCCGCCCTGTGCGCCGTAGCCGGGGATAAGGAACGGAATGTGCGGCATGAGCGTGCGCAAGTACTTCATTTCTTCGGGGTACGTGGCACCCACGACTGCTCCTACGCACGAGAGATTCGATTCTGGTCCAATGGTCTGTGCACCCCAGCTCTCTACCAGCTGTGCCAAGTGCTCGTGGACTACTTGGTCTCCACAAGGGAGATCCTGCAGTTCACCACTGCTGGCGTTGCTGGTTTTTACCAAGATGAAGATGCCTTTGTTGTGCTGCATGCAACGGTCGATGAATGGCGTGATGCCATCGGAGCCCAAATACGGGTTTACGGTCATGGCATCCATGGGCGTGTCTGCGCCAATGTATGCATCGGCATAGGCTTCGCAGGTACTACCAATGTCTCCGCGCTTGGCGTCTGCAATCACGAGCAGGTTCTGCTCCTTTGCGTACGTACAGACTTCGTACAGGACCTTCATCCCCTCCCAGCCGTGTCGTTCGAAGTATGCAAGCTGAGGCTTTACACATGCGGCAATATTTTTGGTGGCGTCGATGATTCCGCAGAGGAACTCCGTCATACCGCCCAGTGTTTGCGGAATGCCCTCTGGGAATTTCCCGGGCATGGGGTCCAAGCCCACGCAAATGGGAGACTTGGTTTTGGTGGCTTTGGTGAGGGCGTCGGCGAAGTGCATTACGGGGATTGTAAATCGTTCACACAAAAAAAGCGACGAGCCTGTGCCCGTCGCTTTCTCGTTTTGCGATCAATTAAGGCAGTCTCCTGGGGGTGCGCTCAAACGTGTCGCACTCGCCATGACGTACGGCATCCAGGTTTAGACGGCAGTCCCACTCGGGGATCATGTCGGTGGAAGAATCTTCCCAGTCGTCATGGGTGTGCTCTTCCCAATCTGTGGTCCACTCTTCCTCGCTCGTTGCGTCTTCGGTGTCGTACATAGGCGTACCAAATACCGAGTAGCCTCCGCCGCCCAGTACGTCCATCAGGCTCATGGTCCACTCCTCCATGGACATGCTGTCCTTAGGAGCAGTTACCACCAAGCTTGGCAGAACCCACGCGCTGCCCTTCGCATCAAAAGACATTTTCTTGCTTGCCATCTCCACCGTGCCGTTCGTTTGCACAAAGCCGTCGGCCTTGTCTGTTTGTACGGTCATGTGGAAAGCGGCCGTGCGAGGCAAGGCAGAGAGGGTGTCATCCCAGTCGGAGTACTCCATGTCGCGCATGTTCTTCAGCATGTCGCGGGCAGCTTCGCGCGTGAGCGTGAGGTCGTATGCAGTACCGTTTCCTGTTGCGCGGCTGGTGATCTTGAGAAGTTCATCAAGGATCAAGTAATCCGCAGCTGGTGGATCCACAGACAATTCTTCGGGGAGTGCGATTTTGATCCATGTCTTGGTCTTGAGTGATGCTGCAGACTTCCACAAAGCATCCTCATAGGTGCCGTCGATGGTATCGATGTAGAGGTAGGCGTTTCCGTCGACCACGCGCATCTGGAACTTCACACGTGCCTTGCCGCCCTTCATGGCGATATCGAACGTGCCCTTCATATTGACGAGAGCATTGCGGGCATTGGTGCCCTTGGTGGATCCATCGATCCATGCCGCGAACCAGTAATTATCTACGTTGCCATGGAGCTCACCGGAAAAACCAATGGGGAGATTGGCTGTAGACATCAGCATGAAAAGCTCGCTGGGCTTAGTGAATTCTGCGAGAGAAAATGACGGCGTGAGCAACATGCCCAGCGTCAAGATGGAGGAGATAAAGCGCTTCATGAGAAAAAAGGGAAAAGGGGGTACGCGTCTATCCTAGATCATGGTCAAGATCTGGGGAATAGCCCCTAAACCCTAATAGATTGGCGATACTGCAGCGCCTCTGCCACATGGGCAGGGCTTATGGCAGCGTCTCCTTGTAGGTCGGCAATGGTTCGCGCGACCTTAATTGTCCGGTGATAACTGCGTGCCGAAAGTCCGAGTTTTGCGACTGCTTGCTTGAGGAGCAATTGCGAAGCGGAATCGAGCGGGCAGAGTGTGTCGATTTGCTTCACACTCATTTCTTTGTTGGTGCGGATGCCCATGCCTTTGAATCTGTCGATCTGCATTTGCCGTGCGCGCACCACGCGATCACGAATGGTGACAGAATATTCGGTTCCCTCCCCCGGCTTCTTCTGCAGATCATCAATAGGCACGGGGTCTACATCGATCGTGAGATCAATACGGTCGAGAAGTGGTGCAGAAATTCTTCGCTCAATCTTTTTCGCACCTCCTGCGCTGAACTCTGCGGGGTTCATGGCTGCCACCATAATGAAGTCTGCCGGGAAGGTCACGCTCCCCTGCGCACGTGTGATGGTAATGCGACGGTCTTCCAAGGGCTGGCGCAAGACTTCGAGTACTTGCACGGGGAACTCTGCGAGTTCATCTAAGAAGAGCACACCTTTGTGCGCCAGGCTGATTTCGCCTGGGCCGGGAATTTGCCCGCCGCCCACAATAGAGACACCGCTCGCCGTATGATGCACCACGCGGAAGGGGCGGTCTGTCAGTAACGGTGTTCCTTCTGGGAGAAGATTCGCCACTGAGTAGATTTGCGAGACCTCAATCGATTCCTCCTGCGAGAGCGGCGGGAGAATCCCGCGAAACGCCCTCGCAAGAAGTGTTTTCCCCGCTCCCGGAGCCCCGCTCATCAACACGTTGTGGCCGCCTGCAGCGGCAATTTCCAATGCACGTTTGGCTGCCTCCTGCCCGCGTACATCTGCGAAGTCGACAATTGCTTCGCTACGCACAGGACTGCAGGCCGGTGGTTCTATCTTGGGTGCGGCACGTTCGCCACTGAGTATCGCGATCAGTTCTGTCAGGTGACCAACCGCAATAATTTCGACACCCGGAATCAGCGCTGCTTCACTGCCGTTACTCACAGGCACCACCAGTCGTTTGATTCCATGTTTCGCACACGCGATGCTCGCAGGGAGTACGCCCGACACATGTCGCAGCGATCCATCAAGCGCGAGCTCTCCCAAGAAGGCTGTGCCTGCCAGCATCTCTTCTGAAATCGTTGTGAGACCCAGTGCATGGATGACGCCCAGGGCAATTGGCAAGTCGTATCTTGGACCGACCTTTTTGATGTCCGCAGGCGCCAAGTTCACCGTAACTACTTTGCCGGTAGGCAGACGGTAATCACTGTGGCGCAGCGCCAGGCGCACGCGTTGTTTGCTTTCTTGCACAGCGGCGTCCCCCAACCCCACAATAAAGAAGTGCCCGCCTTCACCATTGGTGATGCCGACTTCGACGGTAATCTTTTCGCTCTGGAGTCCGATAGTCGCAAAGGAGGTGAGCTGTGTGAGCATGCGCAAAGGAGGTAAGTGCCGTGAGTGTACACTCGTACACCTAATAATCAAGCGCAAGGGATAGACAAAAAGTCGATTCCATCGCCCGAGATCGGGTATTCTCTCCTCATGGACTACTCCGCACACCTGAAAAATCTCCGCAGGCTTGAGCATGCCGACAAGGTGAAAACCGGGAGCACCGGCGAAACGCTTGCAACGAAATTTTTGGAGCGACAGCACTACGAGATCCGCGGACGCAATATTCATTTGGGGAAAGATGAGATCGATATTCTCGCGTTTGATCCCGAAGATCAGGTGCTGGTGTTCGTCGAAGTCAAAAGCCGCAAGAAGACCGATGTCGACTATGGCCCCGAGCTGGATTTTCATCATCGGAAAAAAATGCGCCTTAAGCGCGCGATGGATAAATGGGTGACCGATAACGAATACGACGGCAGCTATCGCCTGGACTTGGTGTGTGTGGTGCAGGGCAAAGTCACAGGGCACTTTAAAGAAATCGTGCTGGACTGACGAACAGGCCTACGTCAATTGTCTTTAACATGGCACTCCCCCACACTGCAGGCA
Source organism: uncultured Candidatus Peribacteria bacterium (assembly GCA_964504485.1). Lineage (GTDB taxonomy): Bacteria > Patescibacteriota > Gracilibacteria > Peribacterales > Peribacteraceae > CAYRXE01. The sequence continues at coordinate 58,662 of CAZDEA010000001.1, forward strand.
TGCCGCGAGTTGCCATGGATTGGGAATCGCTGATCGAGAACACCAAGCTCGACGATCATATGAGTCAGTGTGCCGCTTCGCCGTGGAGCTTCTTCGAGCGTCAGGTCTTCAATATTCGCGCACGCAGCAACGAAGAAGAGCGTGCAGAGAGCATCGCGGACGATCTCTAGCCGATCACTGCAAAGCCCCTCTCCTCTGCCAGCACAGCCTGCGCGGGCCATTTACGCGAATCGCGCTTATCACTGATCATCGTGTCCCAGACTCTCTGCTTTTCTTCTCCCTTTAAGAGAAACACAGAGATCTTTGCTTTGGTGAGTACCGGCATGGTCACACTGATGCGATCGCGCACGTTGAATCGCTCAGTGGTGGTGTGAATGGCGTACAACTCCGGTTCAAATGCCTCGTCTGTGAGGGGTGGAAACAGCGATGCGATGTGTCCGTCGTCCCCCATGCCCAGTACCACGATATCGGCAGCGTCTTTTCTGAGTACTTCCTGCAAACGTTCGTCGTAGTTCGTCACACAGTCTTCTATAGGTAAGTGCGTGTGCGGGAAAATCACATGAGGTTGGACTGGGAGATGATGCAGAAGAGCTGTTTTGATGAGGCTCACGTTACTGTCTTGATGGTCGTGCGGCACGTACCGGTCATCGACGAGAAAGATGGTCACCTTGCCCCAGTCGATAGCCTTATCTTTCGCGAGTAGCTGATACACGGGCTTGGGAGTGGATCCTCCGGAGAGGCCGATGAGACAATTGCCATGCTCTTTGATAAAGAACTGGATCTGTTTGCTCAGTAAGATCGCCGCTTTGGTGGCGAACTCGTGATCATCTGCGGCGTCGATGCGTGCGTAGGGCATGGTTCTATCTTAGCTCAAAACCATGTGATGCCATCCTTCTTGATCCAATTCTTGGCCTCCTCCGGTCCATCTGTTCCTGCGGGATAGGAATGAAGAGGTGTTTTTGGATCATCCAAATGCTTCTGCACGGGATCAATCAGTTTCCAGGCTAGTTCGACTTCTTCGAACGTGAGGAACCAATTCTTTTTGCCGTGGATGGCCTCGAGTAACAAGAGTCCGTGCTCGGGGAGGCAGTCCCCTGTGCATACGAGTGGATCCTCCAGAATCAAAGGCCTGAACATCGGCTCCGTACCACCAACCTTTGTTTGCAGCACGATGCGCATGCCAGCTTCTCCAATCAAAATGATGTCGAGGCGGTTTGGGGTCATGTTCTTGGCGTTATTTTTGCGCAGCTCTTTAAACTGCAGCGTCACACGGGTTTCTTTTTTGGTCATGCGTTTTCCTGCACGCAGGTAGAACGGCACGCCCGTCCAGAGTGAGTCATCCGTGACCAACTTCATGGCGGCGAATGTGTGCACACGAGACCCGGGTGCGACACCTTCCTCTTCTGCATAGCCGATCATGGTTTTCCCGTTGAGTGTGCCTTCGGCGTACTGACCTTGGATCACCACATCGTCCATCTTTTTGCTGTCCAAGCGAATCTGGCTGAGTGCTTCCAAGCGGCTGGGGAGCAGGTCCTCATCGCGGTCTTTGAGCGACATGGTCAGCGCCGACAGAATCATCAGTAAATGACTCTGGAACCAGTCGCGCAGCATGCCTGTGTGTTCGAAGTACCCTGCCCTGCCTTCGATGCCCATGGGCTCGCTGGCGGTAATTTCTACATGCTGCACCAGTGCGTTGGTGAGGAGGTGTTCAAAAATGGGATTTGCTTGGCGCAGGTAGTAGATGTTGCGCACGGCTTCCTTGCCCAAGTAGTGGTCGAGCAAATAAATTTCGTCAGGTTTGAGGCACTCGGTGAGTTGCTTCTTGATTTTGTGGAATCCAGCGAGATCATTGCCGACAGGTTTTTCTACAATGCAGCGGAACTCGCCATCGTGCTTATCGACATTCGCGGCACACAGATTTTGCAGGATAGGGTAAATGACATCCGGTGGAATGGACAAATACGCCAAACGCACGTGGTTCTTCCAGCCTTTCTCTAGGCTATCCAACAACTCCCCCAGCGCTTCGAAATCCTCGCGCTTGTCGTAGTGACCCGTGTGGTAGTGCACATGCGAAAGAAAATCTTGGAGTGCCTTGGGGTTCACTTCGATCATGTCTTTCTTAATAGACTCGCCGACGAGCTCGCGGAATTCTTCTTGGCTCATGCCAGTGCGCGCGTACCCGATGATGTTGTAGCTTTCGGGGAGTCGCTTTTTGAGTGCGAGCGTGTACAGCGCCGGATAAATTTTCAGCTTCGCCAGGTTGCCGGAGGCACCGAAGAGAATGAAGCTGAAGGATTGATTGGCGGCGAGCATGAGTGTGTAGTTTAGCATGCAAAAGGGCCCCATGACGTATGTCATGGGGAATCCTCGTTAGTTGAGTTTGGCGGCAACCAGCAGGCGATGCACAATCCCTCCTTCCCACTGGTGGCCCTCTTCTGAATAGGACATTGATCCCTTGTAGTCAGCATTGTTGAGCATGCCTTCTACAGTGATTTCGATGTCTCTGTTTTCGTGCGGCTTTCCTAATCTGCGTATGCCAATTCGATGACATATCGCCATAGGTCCAAACAGAATGTCAGCTGAGTCCCACCTGTATACGTTCTGCGTAGCAATTTTAGATGAAAGTAATTCGTCGCATTTCTTGAGTATTTCGTTTCGCGAGAGCTTCTTTGGTTGTTTACTGCGTTGATACGCAGATAAAACCCAGATGCCCGCAAGGAATCCAACACAAAACGCGAGAAGAACCAGTGACCAGTGCATGGATGCACCTCCAAAGAGAAAAGAGAGAGCCGAATTGTCAAAAAACAAGGTAAGCCATTCCATCACAGAAACAGTGTTTGCACAAGCAGCGACCTCAAGAAAAACCCCGCAGCGAGTGCGGGGTCGTCCTCGTTTCGGTGGAGACCGTTACGTTTTCTTTTTCCCGGGCATGTACTCATCGCCACCTCGGCCGTAGTTGATGGTTTTGCCGGGTGGCAGGGTTTTGGCTAGATGGTTATGGGCAGCCTGGAATGCATGCTGGGGCTTGGGCGGAACTTTTAAGGGTATGGACTCCAGTATGGCAGCGAGGAGGTCGTAAGCCTGATTGCGATAGGCTCGCACTCCCCTCTGCTTACTCTGTGCATCCATTCCTTTTCCTAAATACAGAGAATCCAGTTCACCGTCCAAGAATCCCAAACGCAAGCGCGACTCGTCATCACATTCAATGACAAGTGTGTGCCCTTTTTTTGCTTCGGCACATTGGATGTGCATGCCCTCCCACTCGAACACGTACTGCCTGTCGGTGAAGCTCCAGGGTTTGCTCGTGCTTCCCACCTGGTACTTTTTCTTCGCTTCCAAGGCTTTGCGAAATCTCTTCAGCAGTCGTTCTAGCGGGACAGCATCGTCTTTGCCTGCGCGCATGCGTATCCACATCACTGTCACCAGGAAGGCAGCGGTGATTGGCAGGCACACGTACAAACAGAACTGCTGTATCGACAAACCGATGATCGTCATAAGGGTCTCCATTCGATCACGCGGAATACACGCTACTCCCACCATGGAAGCAGCTCTCGTACACCGGTGATCGGTTGTAAATGAACGAGGTCGACTATCGAACCATGCCCCAAGAATCCCCACAAGCACGATTTGAGCGTTTTTGCACAAAAAAACCCCGCAGCGAGTGCGGGGCAGGAAGTCCTCGTTCAGACGGCTTCGGTTGCTTCGGGGAGCTTGAGTTTTTCTCTCAGCTTAAGATGCACAATCTTCATATCGGCGATGAGCCTCTGCATGATGATCTCGGAATCCTCCACAATCTTTTCATTGATGTAGATTGTTCCGACACCATTGCCGATAAACTGAATGCCAATTATGTTGTCGCCCAGAGTTATTTCTAGATAGCTTGTCATTTTCTCTGCAGCGAGCACCAGCGCGATGTCCTCGTAGATGAATCGGAATGCCCCTGTGTCCAGGATGCCATCTTCCGGGTCGTAGTCGACGGGCATCATTTTTTTTGCCCCGATGGGCGTATAGGTGAGTGACTTAGGCGATGCACGAAGTTCGTATCTCGCCGTGGAGAGAGCTTCGGAGATCATCCGAAAATCTCTCATCTTGATGCGCCATACAACGACAAGTGCGACTCCGATGAGCGCAATTGCCGCTAGGCATCCAAGCAGTGACCATGGCATGACAGACTCCCAAAGAAAGAGAAGAGTGCTTCTGCTCACGAATGTGAGCAAACCCCGATGTTTTGAAATGAACGAGGTCGGGTATGGAAGCAGTTTTGCCGTGTTCCTACAAGGATTTCG
>CAZDEA010000001.1:63047-66147 GCA_964504485.1 uncultured Candidatus Peribacteria bacterium
AAATGAACGAGGTCGGGTATGGAAGCAGTTTTGCCGTGTTCCTACAAGGATTTCGTGCCCTCTCGCTTCTGCTAGGCTTCTGCCCATGACGATTGAGCAATTCCTCGCAGATGCCGGCATATCGTACGAGCGGTTTGATCACCCGGCGGTGTTCACCTGCGAAGAATCTGAGCAGCTTCCCAAGATGCCCGGAGCCGATACCAAGAACTTATTTTTGCAGGAAGAAAAAGGATCCAGGTTTTTCTTGGTGAGTGTGCCGCACACCAAGCGTGCGGACCTCAAGGCACTCGCTTCCCTCTTGCAGGTGAAGCGTCTGATGTTTGGCAAAGAGCCCGATCTCCTGCGCTTGCTGGGTGTCACACCAGGGTCTGTGACGATCATGGGCCTGATGCACGACACTGCGCACGAAGTAGAGTGCTGGATCGACCAATCCATTTGGGATGCTGATCGTGTGCAGTGTCACCCGCTGGTGAACACAGCGACTATGGTTCTTCCGCACGAAGGTCTTGTGCAATTCTTCGAAAAAACCGGCCACAAAGTGCATGCCGCCGATATTCCTTCCCGCTAATATGCAGAAAGACCCACGCACTTTCCGCGTCTTCCTCTGTATGCTTGGATTTCTCCTTTTCCTTCTCGTTGTAGCCATTGCCGGTGGTTTTTGGCGTTCCTATACGGTCAATCAGAGTCCAGATCAGCAGATCTTCCTCAAAGGAACCTATCCACATCCCGCATTGGATGGCCCGTACAAAGGCAGTGTGAAAGGCTGGAGCGGATCGTGGAAGGGTAAGCAGTTCACCGCTTCCGGTGGCATCAATGTGTTCGATGAGCACGGCAAAGAAGTACTCAAGTATCCCTTCCACATCTACAAGGCACATGGCCTAACAGACTCCATCGAGGTTTTGAAGATCGATTACGCCACCAACCAAAACCCGTGGTGGCTGCGTCCTATACTCGATGAGCTCGTACAAGTGGAACCAGGCAAATACCTGGGCAAGATGCAGGCGCGCATCATCCCGGGCTTCCCTTTTACCGTAACGTTCTTTCGTCTAGAGGGGCATGTCGCTACAGTGCAGAATGTTCTGCCTCAATGAGTTTTCCTGTAGAGCTTCCTCCGGCAATTCTCGAAAAAGCCATCAAGTTAGAGGTGAATCCTCTCGAGGTGGAAGAGCATTTTGTGCGTGGCAGCGGCGCTGGTGGGCAGAAGATCAATAAGACTGCGTCGTGTGTGGAGTTGCATCACATTCCCACGGGGATAGACGTGCGGTATCAGCAGCATCGCGAACAGAGCAAAAACAGATTGGGTGCGTGGAAGCTTTTGATCCTCAAAATCGAAGAGCAACTCCTGGGTAAGCAGTCACAAATCCAGCAGCAGAACTTTAAAATCCGTAAACAAAAACAGCGTCGCAGTCGCAAAGCCAAAGAGAAAATACTGGGCGAGAAAAAGCAGCGCGGTACAGTAAAAGCTCAACGCACAGCCGCTTGGCATGCCTCGATGGAATCCTAAAAAAACACCCACCTCGGTAGAGGTGGGGTTGAGCACTTGCCTAGTTGGCAAACGCAATGGTTCCTTTGTCTCCCTCGACGGGGAGAGTGGTGTCTTCGAGGACGATCACCTCTTCTGCTGGTACGGGTTGTGCATCGGGGAATAGGTCCGTTGTCACAGCTTCTTCTGCCGTGGGAGAAGGTTCTTCCACAACATCAAAGTCGGCGTTGCCCGTAGGATTCAGTAGCAAGGCCAAGAGCTCGCAAGATGGCATGTAGCCATGTTTCACAATCTTGGTCTTGTCTTGACGCAGGGTTACCCAACCATCGTTCTCGAGAACGTAGATGACAGACTCCGCAGCCATCGAGCGATTCCCCGCGGTTGCGAGGATTGCATTGATGTCTATCTTCCATTGTGCCCGGGAAACCCAGACCCATTTGTTGGCTTTCTGACTCTGCATAAGCAGAGCCCATAGACCAACACGGTGCATGGGGTGTTCCGGAAACATGATCATCAGTGTTGCAACCATTGCATCCGGTTCGGCACCCAAGATGCGTTTCGGACGATGATCAGAGAACTTGGGTAGAAGTGGTGTCGCGGGCACGTCGGAAGTTTCCGCTGCCGCACTTCCCTCCGGGGGTTCAGGCTTTGTTACAGTGCCTCCTTTTTTGGCTTTTGCAGCCTTTTTTCTAAACAAACCAAGCAGTAGCAACATAACCAACTCCTTTACCTAAGGTGTGTAAGATCGGCCAAAGAAACACCCAAGCATTATTCGCCTGTATTTTGATATGTCAACTATTCTAGACTCGCCTACTTACGTTCTATGGCGGCTCCAGGGTAGTAATACTGGAGAATCTCGGTGTAGGTCTTCCCTTCTTTTGCGAGTCCTTTGGCGCCGCACCCAGACATGCCTACACCGTGGCCTGCCATGCCTTCTCCTTCGCACCAGGGGTCCGGCTTGCTGCTGTAGATCGCTGCGTGCGGGAAGCTGGTCCATCCCAGTTCCAGTGGCGAACGCGTGCGGCCGTCGTCGCTATGGAAGTACGGTGCGCGAATCACCTCACCGTCTTTGGTGAGCACTTGGCCAGAAGTTTCGTTCACTGCGCGTACCCACTGCGAGTGTGCCATCTCGAATTCCAAGCCGCCGTATTTTTGGAAGTTGCCCGGGCTATCCGTGCCGTCGTAAGGGAGGCCGGGGAATTTACGGTACGTGCTGCCCATGTAGTGCATGGCGTAACTTCGTGCAGCAATGGCAAAGGCCTTCTGCTTTTCGAACAATTCGGTATCGGGTTCTTCGGCGAGACCCTTCATGTAATCCTCCAGTGGAAGCTCGTTGATGAGAGCCAACTTGCCATCGATCACGCGGCACTCCAGCGTTCCGCGGAAGCGATTTTGTAGGTGCTTCCAATTGGTGATGGTGAACGAACCCACGACAATCCGCACCACACCTCGTGCGATAACTTCGCCGTACTGCGTCTGCACACAGTCCTTCCCATCCACTCGTACGGTGGAAGATTCGGTGTCCGGTGATTGGATCGCTGCAGAGGATTGATCAGCAGGGAAGCTCAGACGAATGCGAATGCCGGGGGAAACGCGAGAGGGTGTAGACGAGAGAGA
>CAZDEA010000001.1:66247-68344 GCA_964504485.1 uncultured Candidatus Peribacteria bacterium
GTGCTGCGTGTGCTGGTGACCTCTGGAATGCGTTCTGTGGGCACGCGCATACGACGGCCGCTAGCCTGCAGCGTGTAGGTGACAGTCCCAATGCGCACCGTGCTTGTGCCTTCCTTCAGCGGGAAGCTGATCTTGAACTGCATGGTGAGTGCCTCCCATGCTCCCAGTGCCTCTGGCAGCGTGAGGGATGTGCGCAGCCTCTCGTACGTGCCATTACGGTCCAGCCACATGCCTATGCCGTCCTCGGAGCGTGTAATGGCTCCTATAACCTTGCCACGCTTGGCGCCGTCTGTGCCCGCGATGTACTTCACACTTACGAGTACTTCTTGCCCGGGGTTGCCTGTCAGCTCTACCGGCGTGACTGCGTACAGTCCTTCACGCAACTGTTGCACAGCAGATGATTGTCGCTGTGCACGGCGTTCGGCTGTGCGATCCACTCGGGGCTTGTCCGTTGTCGTGATGCGCGTTGGTTTAACCGGGAAGCCCACGCTGGCATTCGTATCGTTACTCAAAACGTGCGCACGTACCTGATCCATCGCGCCGTGCAGATAAAATCCCGGGCAGCTGGTCGAAAGTAAATCGCCGTGCACGCTTATAGGGGAGCGTGTTTTGCCGTGGAAGTTCACGCTTCTTTCTAAATCAATATCGTGTTTGTCTGCGAGTTCTCGCAAGAGCCACTGCAGTGCCTTCACTTGTACTTGGGTGGGCTCTTCTTCTTCGAAGTTGCCCATCATGGCAATGCCCAACGTGCCTACGTTGTTGCAGTACGCGTGGCCTGCCACCACGTTGTCCCCTCCTGCGCGGCCTTCGTAGATTTGGCCCGTCTCGTCGATAACGTAGTTGTAGCCAATGTCCCCCCATCGTTTGCTCGCGGCGTGGTACTGGTAGATCGCGCGCATGCGCTCCACACCTGGGCGCGCATCTCCCATTACTTTTTGCGCCGTGTGGTGCACCACAAGCATCTTGATGTCTTTGCTGTATTGCTGCGGCCACAACAGTGGTGAGCTTCCTATGTGGCGAATGGTGCGTACGGTTTTGAATTCATCCGGGTGATCCCGCACGGCGGCATTGCATTCCTCCACGCGGTTATTGGTCGCAACATCTCCGTTGCCATTGTCTTGCTGGTTCTTTGTCGCATCTTCCACCTGTGCGGGTGTGGGGTGCGCTTCTGTGACGCGCAAGCTCTCATCTGCTCCCCATTGCTCACGCGTGAGAATACTGGGTGCTGTGGAGTTTCCTGTAACGACAGCCACGTCGTAATGTACGGGGGCATGCGAAACCGTAATGGGATGCAGTTCTACGTTCGATGCAGAGCGAATTTCCACTTTCTCCACACTCTTGGGGAACGTGATTAAGTTCGATTCCCTACTCGCGGGATCCTGTTCGCTATCCACGGCAAGCTCCTGCCAGCTGGTCCATGTGGTTCCATCAAACCCGCGGACAGTTGCACGCGCCGAGGCGCTGTCCATTTGCACGCTCAATGCATCAATTGGTTCGTTGAAGATGCGCGTGTGCTCATTGAACACAACTGGACTCCCGATAATAAGCGGCAAACTGGCGACCGCTACGCACGCGATGCACATGAGGCAGTCATTGTAGCAATTCCTCCTCTCTCACATGGGAAATTCCCCAGTTTTCCGTCGAAAAAAGTACGGAATTCAGCGTAACACTGCTTCGTATTTTTGAACCATGCTCTCTGCCGAGAATTTCTCGTGCGCGGTGCGCTCTCCCTGCTTCGCCAGTGCTGTACGCGTGGATTCATCGAGCAGCGTTTCTATGGATTCTTTCAAGCTCGCTGCATCGTCTGCCTTGGCAATCAGCGCGTCGGTCTTGTGAGCGAGATACCCGGCAATGCCACACGCATCGGTCACGACTGTTGCGACTCCCAGGCTCATGGCTTCGGCAGCAGCAAGCCCAAAAGGGTCATTGGTGCGCGAAGGGAGGACAAACACATCCAGTGATGTGTAAAACGCGCCCATATCGCTCACGTTCTTCACCAGAGAGATTCTTGGCTCTGTGGCTCCCTCTCGCAACGTGATGTCGTTGATGAAATTCCTCAGGAAACTTTCTTCCGGGCCTTCCCCCACTATCGTCAGG
>CAZDEA010000001.1:68444-72965 GCA_964504485.1 uncultured Candidatus Peribacteria bacterium
AGCCAGCGGCCCACAGGATCGTGCTCCACCCACACAACTTTGATTCCACGCTTTACGGCTTCTTCTGTAAGGAGAAGTTTTTCCGTGAGACTCAGCATCACCAGCGCGTCGCACTGAGGCAACGCGTCGATCAACTTTTTTTGTATCGCATTCTTTCTCCAGAAAAAACTTAACACTCCAAATTTTGTCACTGGCGGATCACCGATATCTAATTTAGTACTTGGTACTTGGATCTTGGTACTTTCGCGCAAGAGTACCGGGCAACTTCCCAAAAGTTCCACGGTGTGACCCAGAGAAACCAGCCCCTTCATCAGACTTAGGGTTTGTATTTCGGCGCCACCGAGGCGACTTTCCAGCGGAAAACGGGTGAAGAGGATGTGCACACACCTATTCTACCGTTACTTGGGCATCTTTGGGGAAGCGAACAAACGTTGGTGCAGAAGAGCTCACCACATCTACTTCTACGGTGGTATCGATTGCAGACGCCTTGGACATGACTGTAGGGGCCATCAAAGTGACGGAGTTATTGTCGATGGGCTCTGCCCAAGGGACTCGCTGTACCAGATCTTTGCGCTCCAAAATGGACAATGTCCTGCTGATATCCCAACGAAATGCTTCGAGCACATCCTGCACAAACTCCAAGCCAAGCTCGTCGACGTACAACTCCAACTCCCGAGTGTCTGTGGAGATTTTTCTCTTCGTCCTTTTTACAAGAGGGGTTCCGGATTCGGAAAAATAATTCCCACCATGCATTGCTCTGCTTGCGGATTGATGCGTAAGGTCCACACACTTCAAGACCATCCCGTTTTCTACGGGTGTGTCTTCCAAAGCGCCGCCCACAACATCCTCCTCTCGTGTTCCTTCGAGCCTGTGTAGCAGGGCGGAAGTCATGCGTTGAGCGGATCCTCTCTCTCTACGCAAAAATTTACAACGAGTTTCTTAGGAAGCACAGTGTTTTTGGCTACTAGAAAAGGAAATATCATTCCACGATGCGGCCATCAGCGCGCATTTTTTCCAACTCGTTATCATCCAAAACATTTTCGATGCACACGTCTCCACTTGGCGTGAGCACATGTACGAGGCGCAACTGCACGGCGTCACTGGTGTGCGAAATACGAGACTGGCTCTGTCGAAGAACAGGAGACTCAGGTCGTCCTTTTGTCTGCATAGGGCCTTCCCCGCACTGATACATCATGCGGCCTACATTGAGGATTTGATTAACACTGAGCATCGTTATTTCTTGGAAACGATTTTCTCTTGGCCGTTCATGTAGGGTCTCAAGACCTTTGGGATGGTCACGGATCCATCTTCATTCTGATAAATCTCTAGGAGAGGGATCAAAATCCTCGGCGAAGCAATCAACGTGTTGTTGAGCGTGTGGACGAACTTCTTTTCGCCTTCGGCTGTCTCGTATTTGATGTTCAAACGACGAGCCTGGAAGTCGCCCAAATACGAACAAGAATGCGTTTCGCCGTAGGCATCGCGACTGGGCATCCAGGTTTCGATATCTTGCATAAAGACCTTTCCTTTGCCCATGTCGCCGGTGCACACATTCAAAATCCTGTAGGGCAATTCGAGTGCTTTAAGGACTTCTTCGGCATTGGTGCGGATTTCTTCGAAGAGCTGCATGCCAGTTTCTTCATTCGCTTCGCACAACACCACCTGCTCCACTTTTTCGAACTGGTGCACGCGGTACAAGCCGTGCGTGTCTTTGCCGTACGTGCCGGCCTCGCGGCGGAAGCACGAGGAGTATCCGCAGTAGCGTGTAGGCAACGTGGAGAGCGGCAATACCTCGTCCTTGTGGTAACTGCACACAGAGACTTCGGATGTTCCGATCAAAAACACATCGTCAGATTCAATCGCTTCGCCGCGTGCCGGCTGCGCACCCACGACGTACGTTTGCTCCTCTGCACCGGGGAAGAACCCTGTGCCCATCAAGCATTCCCACGTGGCCATCAAAGGTGGGTTAAACAGCGTCCACCCTTTAGCGATGAGCGTATCAATGGAATAACGCATGACTGCCTGCTGCAGGCGAGCACCGTCTCCTTTGAGGAAATAGCTGCGGGAACCCGAGACCTTCACTCCCCTTTCGATATCGATAATGTCGAGCTCCTTGCCGAGCGTCACATGGTCCTTGGGCGTGAATGAAAACTTCGTGGGCTTACCCTCCACCCGTGCTTCCACGTTCTCGGTGTCGTCTTTTCCTACGGGAACAGAAGGATGGGGAATCTGCGGAAGCATCAACAGATCTTTTTCCCAACGTACTTCGAGCAGCGCGAGTTCTTCTTCCTGCTTCTTCAATTTTTCCCCAAGCTCTTTCATCTCTTTGATGGTCTTCTCCTTCTCTTCGCCCTGCATCTTGGGGACTTCTTTGCTGACTTCATTCTTTTTCTTGCGCATGTCTTCCACAATCGGGATCAACGTACGGCGCTCCTCATCTAACTTGATGAATGCGAGTACATCTACGGCGATGCGCTTTTTCTTCGCAGCATCTGCGTACGCTTCGGGCCGTTTGCGGAGGTCGTGGAGGTCGATCATACGGGTCGATCATAGGGATGTTTCAGGTCAGCTGCCAGAAATTGTATGCCCCTAAGGCAGGTCTCCCCTATCCCTGCCTTTTGGTTCGTGCTACCCTATTGGATCAATGCCTGCATCTCTCTCGACCACCTACGGCGGCAAAAATATTCCTTTTAAATTGGTCTCGGGTTTTAAGCCCACAGGGGACCAGCCAAAGGCGATCGAACAATTGGTGAAGGGGCTCAATAGAGGAGAAAAACATCAGACGCTTTTGGGTGCCACGGGTACGGGAAAAACATTCACGATGGCGAATATCATCCAGCAGGTGCAGCGCCCCACACTCGTTCTTGCACATAACAAAACTCTCGCAGCTCAGCTTTGTTCAGAATTCCAAAACTTCTTCCCCGATAACGCCGTAAGTTATTTCGTTTCGTACTACGACTACTACCAACCAGAGGCGTATCTCCCCACGACCGATACGTACATCGAAAAAGATGCGAGCATCAACGAAGAGATCGAGAAGTATCGCCATGCTGCAACCATGAACCTGCTCACGCGCAAAGATGTGCTGATTGTGGCTTCTGTCAGCTGTATCTACGGTCTTGGTAACGTGGAGAACTACGAAGCTCTCGCCATCACACTGGAACGTGGTCAGCAGATTAAGCGCGATCAATTCCTTCGCCGTCTGACCGACATTCAGTTCCGCCGCAGTGGCATGGATTTTAAGCAGGGTATGTACCACGTGCTGGGTGACACAGTCGAAGTGTTCCCACCGAGTGCCGATACCGTCATCCGTTTCGAAATGCCGTTCGACGAAATTGAAGTGATCCAAGAAGTCGACAGCTTCACGGGCGAAGTGCTCCAAGAACTCCAAGAAGTCACCATCTTCCCTGCGAGCCATAACGTGACGACCAAAGAAAAAATCGAAGCAGCGATTGAGCAGATCAAGCTCGATCTAAACATTCGCGAAAAAGAACTGCTCGATAAAGGAGAGCTGGTAAAAGCTGAGCGCATTCGCACGCGCACCGAATACGACCTGGAAATGCTCAAAGAAACGGGTTATTGCACGGGAATCGAGAACTACATCCGTTACCTCAATAACGATGGTGTGCCTGGGCAGCCTCCTTCCACCTTGCTCGATTACTTCCCCAAAGACTTCCTCCTGATTGTTGATGAGTCGCACATTTCTATCCCACAAGTGGGAGGCATGTACGAGGGCAACCGCAGTCGCAAAGATACGCTGATCGATTACGGATTCCGTCTCCCCTCTGCGCACGACAACCGCCCGCTGAAGTTCGATGAATTCGAAGAGCGCTGCGACCAGCGTATCTATGTGTCTGCGACCCCGGGTAAGTACGAGTTCGCGCACACCGATAAAAAGAACCTGGCCGAGCAGATCATTCGCCCTACAGGTCTCTTGGACCCTGTGGTGACGGTGAAGCCAACGAAGAACCAGATCGATGACATCTTCGAAGAGGTGCAGAAGACGCTCAAGAAGAACGAACGCGTGCTCATTACGACCCTTACCAAGAAGATGGCCGAAGACCTCACCACGTTCCTCAAAGATGCCGGCCAGAAGGTGCGCTATCTCCACAGCGACGTGGAGACGCTGGAACGTATCGAAATCCTGCGCCAATTGCGCACAGGCGAGATCGACATCATCGTAGGCATCAACCTGCTCCGCGAAGGTTTGGACCTTCCTGAGGTCAGTTTTATTGCCATTTTGGATGCCGATAAGCAGGGCTTCCTGCGCAGTCGCGATGCGCTCATCCAAACCATTGGTCGTGCCGCTCGTAACTCCAGCGGTCATGTGACTTTGTATGCCGACAAAATCTCCGATGCCATGAAAGGCGCACTCGATGAAACATCACGTCGTCGCAAGGTGCAGCAGGAGCACAACGAGAAACATGGCATTACGCCCACCACGATCATCAAGGCTGTGCATAACATTGCCGAGGAAGGAAAGGCATTGGAACTGCGCCGTCCAAAGTACGATCACACGAA
>CAZDEA010000002.1:0-9101 GCA_964504485.1 uncultured Candidatus Peribacteria bacterium
GTGCTCTACCTCTGAGCTAGGACGGCTTGTTTTGCTGCGTGCGCGAGAGTCTACAAGGTCTCCCCTAGGGTTTCCACCCAGTTCTGGGCAGGTTCTTTGCGCAAAGCGTGAATGGCGTTCTTGAGAGCATGAAGGCACAAGTATGCACACTTGGCTCGGCGTGTGCTCACGGGTACGCCCAGGAGTTCTTGAATATTCTTCGGAGTCAGGGCTTCCAGCTGGGCGACGGTCTTGCCAGAGAGCTCCTCGCTCAAGAGCGACATGGCCGCCTGGCTGATGGCGCAGCCTGATCCATCCCATCCCAGTTGCGCTATGCGATCACCATCAAGCATCAGCTGAATCTTCACAGAATCTCCACAGCTCAAGTTCACTTCTTCGTGCTCAATAGAAAAAGAGGGGAGAAGGTTCTTCCCCACGGGGTTCTTGTAGTGCTCTAAGATGTTCTCTGCGTAGAGGTCCATTGGGCTTAGGGTAGCTGTAGAAGCAGTATTCTCAAATAACGAAATTTATTGTATAATATACGTAATGCCAGCGCTTCCAACACCGCAAGACGGCTTTGAGATTAATCCTGATGCAGACGCCGTTGCTGCGGACGAAAAATTGCAGCAAGCATCACACATGTATCTGGATATTCTGGAACTCTTTGAAGAATACAAAAAGCTTTCTCGTGCCCAGTATCCGGACCTCCCTAAAGCGGATTTTTTCCTCAAACTCCGCACGCTGCAGAATACGTACAAAGATGTTCCCAAAGAAGAGCCATTTGTTTCGTATAAAAATATCCTGAGTAGATTTTCCATGTATGCAGCAGAGCTTGCAGCTGCATGGAATGATTTTCGTTCTGCGAAGAAGACAAAAAACAGAGAGGGGCTGCAGGATGTCATCGCATTTTTGGAAGATATGGAGAGCGCACTGGGCAAGGCGCCGGTGCTGCCAGGCATCGAAAGGAAATTCCCAGCACTGCGCGATGTGACGGGCAAAATCCAAAGCTTGCGTGCTCGTTCGCAGAACGTTCTTGCGCAGCTTCCTCCTGATGACACTGTTCAGATCAAAGTGGACGACGCGCATTCTGTACCCGAAGACGATTTGCCATCTACGGCCAAGCAAACAGATATCGTCGATACCTCTATAGATTTGATGCGCGATGAATTGTTGGAATGCCTGCGCATTCTCCAAGAAGCCAAAGCGTCTCATCCCGACAATATCGCAGCGCATCTCGTTGCTGTTGGCCGCGCTTTAGAGGATGCGCCTGTAGATCCTCTCGAGAGATTTGCTCCGCATTTTAAAGAAGCATTCGCAGCGAAGAACAAGCCACTCCTTGCAGAGTACGCAAAGTTGCATGCCGAATTGGAGGCCTTGCTTAGCTAACTAGCGCAATACCTGTACTGCTTCTGCGATGGCTTTTGTGCACGCATCAATGTCTTTCGCTGTGTTGTAGATTCCCACGCTCAATCGGGTGGACGCGCCAATCTTCAAGTTTGCATGCAGAGGTTGTGCACACTGATGTCCGGCACGCAGGCAGAATCCTTTTTGGCCCAAGATGTCCGTAAGATCATGGGGATGGACTCCATCAACAATAAAAGAGATGAGAGATGAGTGATGAGTGATGAGTGGGCCAAGCAAATGAAGTCCTGGAATTTCCAAAAGATTTTTTGCGGCATGTGCGATCAATCCTTGCTCATGATTCTCAATCTCTTCCCAGGAATACTGGTTGATCCAATCCATTGCTGCGTGCAGCCCTGCAGCTTCGGCTATAGGTTGTGTCCCTGCTTCGAATTTGTGCGGAAGATCTGCTGTGGTGAATCCGGTTTGCGTGACCTCGCGGATCATCATGCCGCCGCCAAGGAATGGTGGCATGGCACTCAAGAGTGTTTTCTTTCCGTAGAGCACGCCAATACCCAGTGGGCCGTAGAGTTTGTGTCCAGAGAACGCCAAGAAATCACAGTCGAGTTTCTGCACATCTGTCTGTTCATGCGCGATCGACTGCGCGGCATCCACAAGCACCAAGGCTCCCGCCTTGTGCACCATCGCAATGATCCGCTCCAGATCCGTGCGCACCCCAAGCACATTGCTTTGCGCAGTCACTGCTACCAGTTTCACTTTTCCATCGCTCAAGTGTTTCTCGAGCACCTCCAGGTCCAAGACACCTTTTGCATCGCACGGAACAAAGCGTACATCAGCATCTGTTTGCTGCCATGGAACAATATTGCTGTGGTGCTCCAGAACAGTGGTGATCACGGCGTCGTTCTTGGTCCATTCTTTCCCCAAAGACTTCGCCACAAGGTTGATGGACTCGGTGCAGCTCTTCGTGAAGATAATTTCTTCGGTACTGTGTGCGTTCACAAATTTCTTCACGCGCTCACGCGCTCCTTCCAGAACCTCGGTCGCGGCCTCTGCCAGGGGGTGCATACCGCGATGCGCATTGCCATTCTGCGTTTGGTAAAATTTCTCCATTGCCCGCAGGACAACTTCCGGTTTTTGCGTGGTGGCTGCCGAGTCCAGGTATGTCAGCCCCGACCCTTCCAAGAGAGGGAATTGCCGGCGGATGGCAGAGGTATCGATCATAGTGACCGATCCTAGCATTGTTTTTCCATCGTACTGGCGCTTTTTCTCTGCATTTTCTGTTACTATAAGCGCCACATCTCCCACTTTCTCATGCAACAGAAGACGCAACAGATACTTTCCTGGACTCTGCTCGCAGCACTCGTGCTGTGGGGTGGATACACATTCTTCTATTACCTAGGTATGCCGGTGCATCGTGCATCGCTCCTTACCGAGGCTAGTAACACTTGGGTGAATGCCCAGTGCAGCGCCATTGTGTGCCAGGGAGTGTATGCGTTCTTCCCACTTCTCTCGCTTCTCTTCACACGCGCAGAACCATTCCTGTGGTACGGCATCATTTCTGTTGTGCTGTTTGGCATCTTTGGATTTGTACAGTGGATGCGCCACGGAAGTCTGAGGATCCGTCTGCATGTGAAGCCGTGGTACTTCGCCGCCGGGTTTGTGTTCTTTCTGTGGCTGCTCTTTACCGTCTTCACCGCGTACGAGATCGACGGCTTCCCCATGAAGCGCCTCGTCGAACCCAGTCCCCAAGTGTATCGCGATGTTTCCGAAGGAACGCTCGCCGCGCTGCGCGAAAACTTTGTGATGCTCGAATCCCGCGGATGTTTGACCCAAGTAGGGGAGGCGGCAGCCGGAGTGGGTATTTACGATATGAAGGGTCTGTGCATCCAGGAGTTCTTTATGGAGCGCGTTCTGTCGCAGCTACTGGTGATTGCAGGGTTCCTATTCCTCTTACTTATTGCCGGTCACACGTTGCTTGGATTCTTGCGTGTACGCATGCCGTCTCTGTTTGCCGAAGGACTCCTGAGTATTGGCTTGGGTGCGGGTGTGTGGATTGCCGCACTGTGGCTGCTTGCCATCATTGGTGCGTACACCCCTAACGTGGGTTGGGCATTGATCATCGCGATAGCCGTACTGTGTTACAAATCCGCATGGGATTGGATCAAGGCATTCACCACGCATGAATGGGAAGTGGAAGTCCGCCTGTACGATCCCATCTTGCTCGTAGGATTTTTGTTGCTGTCGTACATCGCGCTCAACTTCCTCGTCGTGGTTCGTCCGTTCCCCATTGGCTGGGATGACTTGGGAAGCTACATCAATCGTCCGCGCTTGCTGGTGAGCTATGGAAAACTGATCCCCAGCATGGCCACCTTCCAGTGGGAGTACCTCACATCCCTTGGATTCCTCCTCTTTGGATACACCTCGTACTTTGGTGCGACAGCCGCGATGCTCATCAACTGGTCACAAGGTCTCTTGGCACTCTGTACCGTGTGGCTCTTTGGTCGCACATTCTTTGGCGCTCGCAAAGGAGTGCTCTCGGCGTTGATCTTCTACTCGTTGCCGCTCATTGGACACTTCTCGTTTGCCGACATGAAGATCGACAACGCGGTGTTCTTCGCAGCTTCTCTTGCGACCTACGTTGCATTCGTGGCGTTCTTCCGTTCGGAAAATACTGATGAGCAGTCGGTACCATGGTGGAAGTCTCAGCACATGCGCATGCTGTTCCTTGCCGGCATGTTCGCTGGATTGGCTTTTGGCTTTAAGGTGACATCGGTCATGGTCACACTGAGCATTCTCGTGCTGATCGTGGGTGTGAACTTGGGTTGGATTGGTGCCGTAGCAGGTGTGTTCTTGGCATTCGCAGCCATGGCAAAAGGAGGAGGATTGAACATCGCGCGCATTACCGAAAAGCTCACGGGCGTTGGCAGCACGCTTTCTCCGGCAATGTTTTCGATCATCATGTTCCTGTGTGCCGCAGGATGTATTGCATACGCGTACCGCGTCGTCGGCCGTGTTGCCTTCCTACGGATGCTCAAGGGGCTCGGCATGTTTGTGGGTGGCATCCTCGTAGTCATGGCACCTTGGCTTACCTATAACAACATCGCAAACGGGAACACGGTTCCATCTCTTTCTATGAGCGCTCCGGACAAAGTGTCGCCAGCGTTCCTTTTTGTTCCTCCCGAAGGCCCGGTGCAGCCGTACATGAATGTGCTGCCTGCAGATCTGCGGTTGGACCCCGAAAATCCCGCATGTAAGAGCACGAGCATGAAAGAAGAATTAGATCGTTACTGGGGAGATAGCAAAGGTCTGGGACATTATCTCCTGCTTCCTTGGCGCAGCGTGATGAACATCGATACCGGCGGATATTACGTCACTACCATTCCTGCACTGCTCTTGTTCCCACTCTTGTTGCTCGTACCGTTCTTCTGGAAGCCCGAAGGAAAATGGTTGAGGTACTTGTGGCTCACGACTGGCTTCGTGGTGTTCCAGTGGATGTTCCTTGCCAACGGTGTGCCGTGGTATGGCGTGGGTATGTTCTTGGGTCTTACGCTCTTGCTGGAAGCATTGTTGGTGTACAGCCCCTCTCGCCCTGTGCGCATTGCCATGGGGACATTGATCGGCCTTTCGTTGGTGTTGGCGTTTGGTATGAGGTTGTGGCAGTACGAGATGCAGCAAAATCTTTTGGAGTATCCCATGGGTAAAATTAACGGAAAGGCGCTCGAAATGCGCACCATCCCGTACTACAACGACATCGCTACTCTTGCTGTTTCGCGCCACAACACACTCACCAAGCAGCCGTATGTGTATCGCGTGGGCACATTCATCCCGTACTTCGTACCCAAAAACCTGGAGATCCTGGGAGTGGCTGATCACCAGTTGGATTTCTTCAACTGTCTCAATCAAGAGCGCAATCCACAACTGACTATGAAGCGCTTGATTGCCTTTGGATTCAACAGCGTGATCTTCGACACGAACACCGCGACTATCGAACGCGATCCCAACGGCACGTTGCACAAGAAGGTCGATGCATTCGTGAACTTCCTCAATACGCCAGGCCTGGGAACCAGCATTCTGGTGAATGATGTCAATGCCGGCATTGCCTTCATCTTGCTCCCTCCCGCACTGTGACACCGTCATCACGAGCGCCGCATATTATTGCCGTGATCCCTGCCTATCGCGAAGCAACGCGCGTGCCCATCGTTATCAAGGATGCTCTAAAATTCGCTGCAAAAGTGATCGTCGTAGATGATGCATCCGACGATGCTACTGCAGAAGTGTCGCGCAAAGCGGGTGCCATTGTGGTGCGTCATTTGGAAAACAGTGGAGCGGGTGCCGCAACAATGACGGGCATCGAAGCAGCGCGTCTGCTGCATGCCGATGTCGTAGTCACTCTCGATGCCGATGGCCAACATGATGCTGCCGATATTCCACGCATGCTCAAGCCGGTGCTGGAAGACCGCGCAGATATTGTCTTTGGAAATCGCTTTGGCCAGCGCAATCACATCCCGGCACTCCGGAGATTCTTCAATGGCATTGGCAACGTTCTCACATTCATCACAGCGGGGAAGTGGGTCGAAGACAGTCAGTGTGGATTCAAGGTGTTTGGGCCCAAGGCTCTCGCCGAGATTGATTTGAAGATGAGCGGCTTCGAGTTCTGCACAGAGATCGTTCGCGAGTCGGTCATCCGCAAGTGGCGTTCGGCAGAAGTCCCCACCAAGGTAACGTATTCCGAATACACCATGGCCAAAGGCCAGTCCTTTGCGAGGGGAGTGCAGACTGCGCTCAAGATTCTCTTAAGGTCATTCCTCCGATAGGGCTGGGGAATAGGGCTAGGGCTCGGTTTTGTGTTTTTCCCAGCCCCAACCCCATTCCCTAACCCCCTTTCAGACCCTATCCTGTACCCATGAAGCTTACTGCTTACCAAATCGTTGCCCCGTTCTTCTCGTTTGTGGCGATTCTGTACGCCTGGAATTTGGTGTTCCGCAAAAAGAAGACGCCTATCGAAGCCATTCTTTGGACAGTGTTTTGGGGAGCAGTGGCGTACATCGCTATTTATCCTTCGGTACTCACGTATCTTTCGGCCATCACAGGAATTTCCAATGCAGAGAATGCCGCACTCGTGACCTTCATCGGGATTCTCTTCTTCATGATGTTCTATTTGATCATCCGCTTGGAAGAGCTGGAGCAGAGGCACACGAAGATCATTCGCATCTTGGGTTTGCGCGAAGCGGGTTTGGATACCGAGAAAAAACTGAACATTGAGAATTGAGAATTCCTCTGAATATGAAAACCATTCTTCTCATCAGTCCATACTGGAAAGAGTCTCATCGTTGGATGGTGAGTTCGGTCAAACTCGCAGAGCTGTGGCAGCAGTTGGGTTTTCGCGTGGTGGTTGCGTGCATGGGCCCAGAGACAGCCGTGGAGAAGGTGAGTCCTACACTCACGATTTACCGTAAGAAGGACCTCTTCCTGCCCGATCCCTGGAACTACGGCATTGCGGTGGGATTCTCGGGCTTGGTGCGCAAGATCATCAAAGAAGAACAGCCCCACGTGATCGTCGTGAACAAAGTGCTCTTCTGGACGTCGCTCTCCATGATCTCTCTGCGCTTGCGAGGTATTCGCGCGCTGCTCATTACCGATGCACTTGTAGGTATTACATGGTGGCCTCGGGGAGTATTCCCACGTATCGCCGCAGCGATCTATGCATGGACACTGGGATGGTTGGTGCTCGCGTGCGCTCGCACGATTGTGTTCTTCCACCCACAACCTGCATCTGTGCTTTCGCGCTTGGGTATCGCGCATGTATCCACAGTGATTCCTACGGGAATTGATTCCACTCCCTATACATCCGAAAAATCCACAGAAGCATGCACCATCACCTATGTGGGCAGATTGGAATCTATCAAAGGAGTAGATGATTTTTTGGCCGCAGTCACACCGCTCAAAATCAAAGATCCTTCTCTCGCCGTACAGGTGGTTGGTTACTACAAACCGGGTCACCCTTTGGTGCAGCAGTATCAGGACCATGTGCACTTTACGGGCCTACGGAGTGACATCGCAGCTATTTTGGCGAAGACCGATATTTTCGTTATGCCAAGCCATAGCGAGGGTCTGAGCAATGCTCTCATGGAGGCCATGGCCAGCAGTTGCGCGTGCATTGCCAGCGACGTGGGTGGCAATCGATATCTCGTGCAGAATGGGGTCTCGGGATTTCTCTTCCCGGCAGGAGATCGCGAAGCATTGTCTGCGCACATACGCAGACTGCTTGATGATGCATCAAAACGTGCGTCACTTGGTCGTGCTGCACGCGAACGCATAGAGAAAGAGTTTGATTGGAAAATCGTGGGAGAGAAATACAAGAAGCTCTTTGCAGGAATACAAGACTAAAAGAATAAAGAGAATATAGGTGAAGAAAATTCCTCTTACCTTTATTCTCATACTCCTGTATTCCTGTACTCCTACATGCGCCCACGAGTAGTGATTCTCTCGGCCTTCCTTACGCCGTTTCGCAGTGGAGCAGAGGCGTGTGCCGAAGAAGTGGCTTTGCGATTGTCGCAGGAGTTCGAAATTATTCTCGTGACCAGCCGTATGTCGCGCACGCTGGCCAAGCGCGATATTCTCCAGGGCATTCCCGTGATGAGGCTGGGGTTTGGCACGCGCTTGGATCCGTGGATTTTCCCGTTCCTGGCACCCTTCACAGTGCGCAGACTGCAGCCAAAAATCGTGCATGCCGTCTTGGAATCTTTCGCGGGCATGGCTTTGGTATTCTGTGCATTGATTGTGCCCAAGGCCAAGCGCATCCTCACACTCCAGAGTACCAACACGTCGCTCTTCCTTGCTTCTATGCACTGGACGGCACACGTGATTACCGCCATAAGCTCTGTGCTTGTGCGACGTGCCACGCGCTTTGGTCGCAATGATGTCTTGCGTATTCCCAATGGGATTTCTTTGACAGAGATTCACGCTGCGCGAGAGCGACATGCAAAAGAAACCGGTCGCATCCTCTTCGTGGGTCGCATGGAATCCATGAAAGGTGTCGATACACTCCTGCGTGCGTTTGCAGAGTTGTGCGCACATCCCAGTGCTCCCAGTTACGTGCACTTGCACTTGGTAGGGGATGGATCACTCAAGCAACCCATGGAAGAACTCGCAAAGAGTTTGGGTATTCATGATCGTACCGAATTCCTCGGCCGCCTGACCGATGCGCGTCTGCACCGCGAATTTGCAGAGGCAGAGATCTTTGCCGGGCTCTCGCGCAGCGAAGCTTTGGGCAATGTCTTCCTGGAAGCCCAGGCTGCAGGCTGCGCCGTATTGGCTACGAACACAGGTGGTATCCCCGATATCGTGCACCACGACAAATCCGGCATTCTCGTGGAGCCCAAAGACACCCAGGCTGCATCCGCAGCTCTGCTCCACCTTGCGACCGATGCAACATTACGCGAGCGACTCACCGAAGAAGGCTCCAAAAATGTGCAGCGCTACGATTGGAACTTGATCGCTCCCAAGTACGCAGAGGTCTACAAGTCGTTACTGTAAAAGCGTGGTGTCTGGGATGAGTGTTTTGAGTGCTTCGCGTTCTGCGATCTGTTCTTGGGTGATTGCCAACGGAGGAGCCTCCAACGATGTATCTGCAGGCAGCACATTTGGTCGTACGCCTCCGGTTTCATCCTTTGCATCTGTCGCAACGCCCAATGCCCGTACAAGCTGTTGAGGCTCGTCGGGTGAGGTGATCCATAAATCTGGTGCTCCAGGTAATCGGT
>CAZDEA010000002.1:9201-35601 GCA_964504485.1 uncultured Candidatus Peribacteria bacterium
ACCAAATCCGCTGCCTTAAAGAGACTCTCGAACGTTCCAGCATCTACCCAATCTTCCTGGAGGACTGTTGCCTTCAATGTTCCTTGTTCCAAGTACACGCGCGAGACATCCGTAATTTCCAATTCGCCACGCGAGGAAGGTTTTTGTGTGCGGATGATGTTGAAGCAAGAACTGTCGTATAGGTAACAGCCTGTTACACACAGATTGCTCTTGGGCTTCTGAGGTTTTTCCTCAATCGATACTACCGTTCCCGTCGCATCAACCTCGGCCACACCAAAGCGTTCGGGGTCGGGAACTTCTTTAAGGAACACGTGTGCTCCACCGGTAAAATTTTTGATAGCAGGGGAGAGGTCGTCAAAGAACACGTTGTCGCCCAGTATGGCGCATACAGAATCTCCATCAGCAAATTTTTCTGCCAGGCCCAATGCCTGTGCTATGCCACCGGGTTTCTCCTGCACCATAAAGGTAAAGCTGCAGCCGAAGTGCTCCCCGGATTCCAAGAACTTCTGCACTTGATCCATATGTTCGGTCCCCGTGATTACTGCGATCTCCGTAATACCCGCCTGTAAAAATACTCCCAAGGGGTACTGGATAAGTGCCTTGTCGTAGACCGGGAGCAGGCTTTTATTAAATACTTTGGTCAGAGGCCGTAGCCGGCTGCCGGTTCCGCCGCAGATGAGGACGCCTTTCATAGGGATAGGGCTAGGGTACTAGAATACTAGGGAAATGATTATGGAATAAGTTTAATTTCAGACCTAGTACTCTTGTACTCCAGTCTCTAGTATTCTCCCATGAATTTGCTTGTTACCGGCGCGGCCGGCTTCATTGGCTCACATTTTGTTCTCCGTCATGTGCAGCAGCACCCGGAGGATCACATCGTAGTCGTGGACAAGCTTACGTATGCGGCAGATAGAAGGTTCCTGGCACCCGTGGAATCGGTCATTACATTTTCGCAAACTGATATCACCGATACCCGTGTGATCGATCAGCTGGTCGAGCGTCACAACATCGATACCATTGTGAACTTTGCCGCCGAGAGTCATGTGGATAGAAGCATTGATGATGCGACGGCTTTTTTGCACACGAACATCTTGGGTGTGCAGAGCTTGATGGATGTGATGCGCAAACACCCCAACCTGCGCATGCTGCATGTCTCGACCGATGAAGTATTGGGAGATCTGACCGATGACGAAGCACCCAAAACCATCGAGGCTCCACTGCGACCCAGCTCGCCGTATGCCGCGAGCAAAGCCGCAGCCGAGCTCATCATCCTTTCGGCCATGCGCACGTATGGGCTCAAGATCGCGGTATCTCGTTGCACCAATAACTACGGTCCACATCAGGCGGATGAAAAGTTTATTCCTACGGTTATTCGCACGGCACTCAAGGACCAGAACGTGCCCATTTACGCCCAGGGCAAGAACAAGCGTGATTGGCTGTACGTTACAGACCACACTGATGCTCTCGAGCGCATCCTCCAAATCCCCGATGCCTTTACGCACGATGACTTCCTGGGTCACCGGTTCTTCCATGTATCGGCAGGAGCGGATCAACAGAATATCGATGTCGCCAAGATGATCCTGAAGATCCTCGGCAAACCCGAAAGCCTTTTGACGTATGTCACGGATCGTCCCGGCCATGACTGGCGCTATGCGCTCGATTCCTCAGAGCTCCGTGCACGTGCCTGGAAACCTCAAGTCAGCTTTGAAGAAGGCCTGCAGAAGACGGTGGAGTGGTACAAGACACGTTTATAGCAGGAATAAGCCATTTGTAGTGACATCTGTCTCTCGTCTGGGAGGCGAGAGTTGTCTATACTTTTCTCGGTATGCACATCGTCCTCGCCACAGGCATTTATCCTCCGGATATCGGGGGCCCTGCAACGTACGTGCGGGCTCTTGCCGAGGAACTCACCAGCCGTGGTGAGCAGGTGACGGTCATCACGTATGGCCCTGAGGACATTGTCGAAAAAGAATCCTGGAAGGTCGTGAAGGTGAAAAAGGGGAAAGCGGGGATTACGCGCTGGAGGAGATTTGCCGGTGCACTCAAAGAACACGCAGGCGAAGCAGACATCATTTATTGTTTCTCTTCTGTAAGCGTGGGATTACCGCTCTTTATGGCGAGACTCACGAAGCCGCTTACCGCGTTGCGCTTGGGCGGGGACTTCCTCTGGGAGCGCTACACCGATCGCGGTGGCCGCAAAGGACTACGCTCCTTCTATATCTCGTTCCCCGGCACGCGCGCAGTCATGGGCAAAGCTCTGCGCACGTTCGATGGATTGGTGTATTCCACCACGTTCCAGGAACGCTTGGCCGAGTACCTCTTCAAAAAATTGCCTAAGCATGTGGTCATCGAGAATGCATTGCCTCTCAGTGCTTCACCCGTGCATCACGAGAAACAAGATCTGCTCCATCTGCTCTTCCTCGGCCGCTTTGTGCGATTTAAAAATCTGCCCAACTTGTTGCAGGCTGTGGCCAAGTTGCCTTACGTGCGTCTCACGCTCATTGGCGAAGGCCCCGAGCAAGCTCGTTTGGAAGAAATGATTTCTCGCTTGGGACTGAGCAATCGCGTCAAAATCCTTCAGTCGATTTCTGCAGACAAGAGAAGCAAGATTTTTGCCGAGCATGATTTGATGGTGATTCCTTCCCTTACAGAAATCAGTCCCAATGCTGCACTGGAAGCGCGTGCCGCAGGGCTCCCTGTCCTCCTTACCGAAGAAACAGGATTAAGCGCAGAGTTGTCCAAGGGCATGGTACTCAGACCTCTCAAAACCGTGGAGGACATCACACGTGCGCTCATTGAAGTAGAGAAGGATTACCCAAGCATTGCCGAACACTCAGCTTCGCTTGTTACGGCGCACCGCGCATGGAGCGAAATCGCCGAAGAAACACTCGCATTCTTTTCGACCATTCAAAAAAAATCCAAGCGCGTATGAAGCTTCTCATGATCAGCGGAGATCGATCGATCCTGGCCGGTAAAAAAGGACCGTTCGCGGCAACTTTGGAGGGGCTTTCGAAAGAATTTGAGCGCATTGATGTCATCACACCCAGGGTCACCAAAGCTGCCAAGGTGGAAGTTCCTGCAAATGTGTTTTTTCACCCCAGCACGCGCGGGCTCTGGTACCAGTACACCTGGGCGTTTCGCACGGGTCGTGCGCTGATCTCTGCTCACCGCCACGATGTGATGACCGTCCATGAATATCCACCGTTCTATAACGGCTGTGCAGCGTGGCTGCTGAGCCGCGCCACGGGCATCCCATACGCACTCGAAATCCACCACATTGTGGGTTGGCCTACGGCAGCGAGTGGCTCCGAGGTTCTTGGTCGCATACTCTCTCGCTTGTTCCTGCCCATCGAATCCTGGGGAGCCACAAGCATTCGCGTCGTGAATTCCACAATGAGGCAACTGCTCACGCGTTGGTGGATCCCGCAGAAGAAGATTGCCGTGGTGCCATCTTTTTACTTGGATCGTGCAGCGCTGAGTGCTGTGACCCAGCGCGAAAAGAAATTCGATGTCGTGTTCGCAGGGAGAATGGTGGCCAACAAAGGACTCTTGGAATTACTCCGTGCCATGGCCCTGCTCCCGGGATCCACGTTGCTCTTGCTGGGTGATGGTTCCGAGCGCGGGCGCTCTGAAGCAGAGGCGAAGAAGCTTGGCATTACGGATCGTGTGACATTCGCCGGTTGGCAGAACTCGCAGGAAACCCTGTGGAGCGCCATGACGCAGGCAAAAGTTGCCGTGATGTCTTCCAAGAGCGAAGGCGGTCCGCGCGTTGCATTGGAAGCGATGGCTTTGGGATTGCCGCTTGTGGCCACACGCGTGGGTGTATTACCCGATGTTATCCGCGACGGAGAAAATGGCGTCTTTACCACGGGCTCACCACAGGACATTGCCGCGAAGCTTCGCACGCTCTTGCGCGACGATGCAGAGCGCACACACATCAGCGAAGCCGCACCGAAGATTCTCGATACATTCGATGGTCAGAAGCTCCTGAAGGGGTACGCTGATTTCCTTAAAGGATTGGCACATTTATGAAGTTATTATTCGTCACTCAAAAACTGCACGGCCAAGATGCCTTTGGTGTCCTCTGGGCGAATGCCTTTGCCGCACGTGGGTACGACGTAACGGTGCTGTGCTTGGAATGGCAGCCAGAAAAAATTCGTGAAGTATTGCCGGGTGTGGAGTTGCAGTTCCAAGTGCTTTCTATGGGTAAAGAAAGCACAAAGGTTAAGGTGAAGCACATCCTCAGCTTCTGGAGGCACATCCTTTCCCACAAGAGTGATCGTGTGTTTGTGCACATGGCTCCTGTGTGGGGTCTACTGGGTGCTCCTGTGTGGATGCTCAGAGGTACGCCCACGTACTTGTGGTACACGCACTACAAGATGCAATTGGGGTTGTGGCTCCTGGGGCTGTACGGCAAACGTCTCTTCTGCGCCACGGCGCAGAGCCTCCCGCAGTACACGCATAGCCCTAAGAAGATTGTCACCGGCCATGGGATTGATCGTGCGTTTTGGCCTAGGCGCGAGAACCACACGGCGCAGCCGCACGAGCTCCTCATAGTGCATCGTTTAGCGAGGAGTAAGCGAGCCGAGTTATGTATCCGTGCGCTCACGCTGCTTCCAGAAAACTTCACGCTCACCATCTACGGGCAAGAGGTGGAACCGGAGTACGCTGCAGAACTCAAAGCGTTGGTGTCATCCTTGGCGCTCCAGTCGCGTGTGAAGTTCTTGGGTTCGGCACCCATCAAAGATTTGCCAGGCATCTACAGCAGTCACAAACTGATTCTGAATATGGCGAGCGAGACGATCGATAAAACCATGCTCGAAGCCATGACCTGCGGTTGTTACCCCGTAACCACAGCGCGCAACGCGCAGGCTATTGGTATCCCCAAAGCTCCGCACGAAGATACGCCCCAGGCCATTGCGACATTCATCGAAGAGGCGCTCGCACATCCACCGCTCACGAGCGAAGAGATGGATCAGGTCGTCGAGCACAAGCATAGCCTGCGACACATTGTCGAAATCATGGACACGTACATTCACCCCGGCACATGAGCACAGCGATTCCCTGCACCGTGCAGATCCTTACGCGCAATAGCGTTGCGAATATTCGTCAGTGTCTGGAGGCGTTGAAAGATTTTGCAGAGGTGATTGTGTTGGATGGGTACTCCACCGATGGCACACGCGAAGTGCTGAAAGAATTTTCCAATGTTCGCGTGATGGATCAGAACAAGAAGTATCTGGATAACGAAGGGCGCATCGCAGACTTTGCAGCCGTACGCAACGAGGGAGTTGCTGCTGCACAGCATGACTGGCTGCTGATGATCGACAGTGACGAAGCGATAAGTGCTGCGTTTGTCGAAGGTATTCGCGCTGCCATTGGTGCGGGTACACCCGCCGCGTATCGCGTATTTCGCAGATTTTTTGTTGAGGGAAAGCCCATTGCGTATGCAGCCAGTTATCCCGCATATCAAATTCGTTTGGTGCATCGCTCTGTTTCGCAAGGCTATGCCAAGTCGGTGCATGAGCGCCTGATCCTCAAACCCGGCACGCCCGTACTCACGTTACAGTCTGAACTTCCTGTGCCTCTGCCTCCTGCGCACACACTCGAACCCAAGTACGCACGGTATTTGGCCATGGAGGTCGAGAGATTGGGGGTCGTGCGTTGGCAGCGATGGCTGTACTGGATTCTCCTGCGAAACATCCGCTCCATTGTGGGCCTCTTTGTGCGCGTGTGCTGGATTCGCGTGCGTCACCCGGGCGGGGCGTACCTGCCGTGGGCGTACGAAAAACAATTCATCGTGCATGCATGCAAAACAGCAGTGCATACATTCCCACCTCGCGTGAGAGCATTGCAAAAACGTTCCTAGAATTATTTCTCGAACGTGATGATGGCGGTCATGCCGACTGCTCTGCAGATCCATTCCTTTACGGCTTTGGGCAGCAGTTTTCCAAGCGGCAGCCAGGGGTGCGGCAATTGATCCGGTACGCCGTGGTTGTCGTGGATGAAGACCTTCACATTGGAGAGTTCATGGAACAGGTTCCTGAATTGCTTCCTGGAGTAGAACTTCGCGAGCGTGTTGCCGCCTACTGCAGCGCCATCGGTGTAGCGGTTGATGAGCGACTGGTTGTCGTACTGCAAGTACTTGCCGCGCAGGATTCCGCGACCCAACTGAATGCAGTAACGCAGATGCACCGAATTGCTGTGGTACATCATGGCGAGTCCTTTCCCGCCGGGCTTGAGGACTCTCTTGATCTCGCTGATGGCTTTTTCTGTCCTGGGCATGTGCATCAAGCAACCCCACGCGCATACGTAATCAAATGTTCCGTCGGGGAAGGGGAGCTCCTGTGCATCAGCTTGCATCACATTTGCCGTGAGGTGGTACAACTCCAGGCGCTTCTTGGTCAGCTCCACTGCTTTTGGAGTCAGATCGATTGCCGTCACATCGGCGCCCATGCGAACGAATTGCTCGGTGAGCACTCCGGTTCCGCAAGCGATATCCAACACCTTCTTTCCTTTGAGTCCCTTCATATCGATGTAGCGCGTGAGGAAGGGGTATCCACCCGATTGCATAAAGGGGATCCACTTTAGGAACTTGCGGTCGATATTGCGGTAGAACTCCCAAGAGCCTTCCTCGGCATCGACGAAGTAGTTAAAGGGGTGATCGTGCCACCACTGCTGCACGCGGGAATTGAGGCCGGTGTCGACCTGGAATGTTTTGCGCATGCGCCGATGGTAGCGTCCACGGTAAGTCCTGTCATCCGTCTCTGCTTGGCTCCGCAGGATCCCCCGATCTGGTACCCTTTAGGCACTATCCGCATTGCCTACTGCACCAATGTCCGGCTGCCCAGCGAACGCGCTCATGGCCATCAAGTGGCTCGTGTGTGTGATGCATTGGCGAAATTGGGTCACGAAGTGACGATCTTCGCGCCGTTTCGCAAGAACACGATCGCGCAAGATTACTGGGAATTCCATAAAGCCGATCGTCAGGTGCGTATCGAACATTTAGGTGCGTTTGATCCCATTGATCATCCGTGGATCCCCAAGGTGTTGCAGTTGCCGATCCTCAACTTGCTCTTCAAAGGGGCACTCGTGCAGAAACTCGGTGGTTTCGATCTCCTCTACACCCGCACGCCAGCAATCCTCCCCGCACTTCTTCATGCTCAAAAAAAAGTCATCCTCGAACTCCACACGCTGCCCAATCGCGGTCGTGCAGCATTCATCTCGTTCTGTAATCGCTGCACCCTCATCGTGTGTCTCACAACACCCATGAAGAATGAGCTCCAAGGCTGGGGAGTGACCGCACCGATGATTGTCGAGTCCGATGCAACTGAGTTGGCGCATCATGCTGATCAGCATGATGCACATCAAAAGGAAGGACGCATTGGCTATGCAGGACAATTGCAGTCCATGGGTCTTTCGAAAGGCATTCCAGAACTCCTCGGAGCATTCCATGCACTGCAAGCCGCAGGTCGCAACGTGCACCTTGTCGTAGCAGGGCCAAAGGCCACGCAACCCGAGCTTATGAACAATCTCCAAGGACCCGGCATCCAGTACGCAGGCTTTCTCTCGCACGACCAGGTCCCACACTTCCTCGCAGAGTGTTCCATCCTTGTGTATCCAGCGCCCAAGTCCGATCATCCGTTCTACAACCGTGACACCTCGCCACTGAAGCTGTTCGAATACATGGCAGCCGGTCGCCCCATTGTGACTGCCGATCTCCCGCCTATTCGCGATGTTCTCGATGAATCCACAGCGTTCTTTTGTAAGCCCGGGGATCCTGAAGATCTTGCCCGTGCTATTGCCGAGGCCATGGATCACCCCGAAGAGGCCCAAAAACGCGCAGAGGCCGCGCACAAGAAAGTGCAGCACTACACATGGGATAAGCGCATGCAGAGGATTCTCAATGCCGTATCATCCAAGGTATGAAGACACTGCTGAGTGTTGCATCGGCCAGGCCCAACTTCGTCAAATTGGCGGCAGTGCATCATGCGTGGAAGGCGCAGTATCAAAACGATTTTCGCCATGTGATCGTCCATACAGGCCAGCACTACGATCCACTGTTTTCTGATGTGTTTTTCGAGCAGCTCGAAATCGCTCAGCCTGATTTTCACTTGGGAATCCACGGAGGAGATCGCATGGAAATCATTGAGCGTACCAAGGAGGCTTTGTTGCCGATTCTCGATCAAGTGCGCCCTGATTGCGTGTTGGTCTATGGCGATGTGAATGGCGCGTTTGGCGCGGCACAAGCTGCTGCAGAAAAAGAAGTGCGCGTGGCGCACGTCGAAGCAGGCCTGCGATCCGGTGACTTGGACATGCCCGAAGAGCATAACCGCATGGCCGTTGATGCCATTGCCATGTTTCTCTTCTGCACGGAGCAATCCGGTGTGGATCACTTGGAACGCGAAGTAGCAGGTGGTGCGGTGCACTTGGTAGGCAATACCATGATCGACACACTTCTACGCATGATGCCTGCAATCAACCGCGCGCCGCTGGATCCTGCGCTCCCCGGTACCTTCGGCATTGTCACGTTGCATCGCCCCAGTAATGTGGATGACCCGGGGATGTTGCGCATGAACATTGAATTCCTCAACGAAGTCGCATCACACCTGCCGCTGGTGTTGCCCGTGCATCATCGTCTGGCAAAAAGCCTCGATGCGTTTGATCTGCGTCGCATGGCTTCACCGCACTTGCACCTGATCGATCCGCAGCCGTACATCTCGTTTTTGCGCATGGTGCAGAACTCCACGTGCATCCTCACGGACTCCGGTGGCATTCAGGAAGAAGCAGTGCTCTTTAAAAAGAGATGCTTCACGCTGCGTCGCAATACCGAGCGGCCTTCCACCATTGAATCCGGTAGCAATGTACTCATTGATCCCAGTCTGCCAGCCGATCGTCAGCAGGTGATCTCGTACGCAAAGCACCCTCAAGTACTCACGAACATTCAGGTGCCTGCGCTCTGGGATGGCAAAGCAGGCGAAAGAATCCTCCATATTTTGCACAAACATCTCTAGTCATGCGTATTGCCCTGTTTTCTCCCCGGCTCGATATTACCGATGGATACGGCAATATCACCTACGAGTACTGCCAGGCACTCGCACGTAAGTCGGGCATCGAGTTCACATTGTTCCTCCCACCTTCAGAAAAGGCATGGGTGGAAAAATTGCAGTTCCCACATCCCGTGCGCTACGACCTCGCGCGCTACGTGATTGCCTTCAATCCACTCACCATGTTGCCGTACCTCAAGCCGGTGCGGGTGAAGGGCTTCGATATCGTTCATTCTCTCTTCGATTTCCCGCATTGTTTTCAGGCTGCTTGGTCTGCCAAGGTCTATGGTCTCCCGTTCATGATGGGAGTGCAGGGGACGTACGGCATCACGCCACTTTTGCAAAAGCCTGACGTATGGTTTTTGCGCTATGCCTATCGCAGAGCAAGGGCTGTCACAGCACCCAGTGTGTTTACCAAGGATTTAATACTCAAGACTGCGGGAGAACAGTATCCCATTCACGTGATTCATAACGGCGTGAACTTGGAACGCTTCAGTAAGCAGGTCGATGCATCTGCCATTCGTAGTCGCTTCCCGGGCAAGAAGCTTCTCCTTACTGTGGGGGGTCTAAAAGCGCGCAAAGGACAGGACCTGGTCATCCGTGCACTCAAGCGCTTGCGAGAACAGGGACGAACCGATGTTGTGTATCTGGTCGTTGGCGATGGTCCGGATAAATCCAAGTACGAAGCGCTTGCTCGTGCAGAGGGCGTGAGTGAACACGTGGTGTTTGCCGGCAATCAATCGGGGGATGACTTGCTTGCATACTACGATGCCGCCGATATCTACGTACACACACCGCGCGTGTTTCATTTGAACTTCGAAGGATTTGGCATTGTGTATCTCGAAGCCAGCGCGCGCCACAAACCCATTGTCGCCACCGATGCCGGGGGCATTCGTGATGCTGTACTGGATGGCAAAACGGGCATCATCGTTCCCGATGAAGATGTCCCGGCTATTGCGCACGCCATCGAAGGTCTCCTGAATGATGAGTCCCTCCGGAATGCCATGGGTAAAGCAGGGCGATTGTACGCAGAGCAGCACGACTGGTCCGCCATCGTCGATCAGTTTTTACCGTTGTATGAGAAGGCGATCTCTCAGTGAGTACACGGAGCACAATCCTCACTCTTCTTTTAATTTCATCCCAATTTTAGCTAGCGCTTCGCGGATTTCATCCACAGTGATTTCGCCAAAATTCTTAATTTTGAGCAGTCGGTCAGGTGTTTGTTGAGCAAGTATATGAGCATTAATAATTCCTGCTTTCATGAGCCCGTTTTTCGCTCTGACAGACAGACCTAATGTCTCTACGCTAGGACTTTGACTGTTCGTGTTTTCCACGACCTGATTGTAAGGACATGCTGCCGTCAATCTCCCTGCGTTGCACAGCCCCGTGGATTTATGCAAATGAGGACAGCTCACTCTCGCCATGCCGTCTCGAAATGTTGTGACGATCGCAGATACGGCTTTTTCCACTCTCACTCTATCGCCAAGATAATCGCAACGACGACTCATGCCATTTTCGTCCGCTTCATAACCCACGCATTCAATTTGGTTTACTGAAACCACAGAAGTAGCTGGCTCAACAGGATTTTCATTGTGCATATGATGTGATATTACAATTTTTTAATGTAATGTCAATCATGGCTTTTTGGCTACTACACACCAACCAATAGCATGTAGCCATGCAGCAGTGGTGTGGTTATGCCTATCTCTCCACAGAGCCCATTTGGTCAGGAGCATGCTCAATGGTGCCAAGAAGAGCATGGCGATTTTGTGCTCATAGGGCTTCCAACGATCGATGCAATAACGCATGCGTATTTGCGTGCAGAGCGCGTGGTATCCGCCACGCTGATCAATATGTTCTACGGTGAACCCGGCATCCTCAAATAACGTCTTCAATCCAAAGCAGGTATAGCGGAAGTAATCATGAGGAACTTCATGCAGTTCATTCCATTGCGGGGCAGTGAGCAGGCACAGGCCACCCGGCTTTAGGACGCGAAAAATTTCCTCAATGACTTTTACCGGATGAGGGACATGCTCCAGGACTTGCGTACATAGCACGCTATCGAAGCTCGCATCGGGCAGGGGAATGGCTTCGGCAGATCCTACGATGTCGGGTTTGCCTGCATCGCTCACATCCATGGTCTTGTACGAAGTCACTCCTGTGCACACAGGCGCGTAGCGGCGGCTTCTGCCTGCGCCGACATCCAGTAAGTCTCCACGGAGGAGCGGAGCAAAGCGCGCGATCTGGCGCTGAATCAATATGCGATCGGGTTGTGTGATAATCATGAGTGAGAAGAAGGGGCGTCGTACACGGCGCGGAACCAGTGGCTTAACTGGATCATACTGCTGAGCGTGTGCAGACCATAGCGTCTGTGCTCGCGATGGTCATGGGCAATGCGGCGCAGTTCTGCGATATCAAAATATTCTGCAATACGAGGATCTTCCAGCATTTCTTCCACAAGCATCCATGCCTCGCGGCGCAGCCACTTGCTCAGAGGCGGATAAAAACTCGCCTTATCCAACGAGAACAAATGTGCGGGGAGAATGGGTGAGTACGTATCTTTGAGGAGCGCCTTGGTGCGTGTGAGCGACACGTGCCACTGCGCCGGCGTACTCAGTGAAGCAGCAATCACTTGCGGGTCGAGGAACGGAACGCGTGCCTCCAATCCGCTACCCATGGTGGTGCCATCCGTTAAGCGGAGAGACTCATCAACTAACCAGAGGTGGCGGTCCATCTCGAAGAACGTACGAAGAGGATCCTTGGAAGCATGCTTGTGTGCAAAGGCAGTAAACAAGTGTGATGGGGCATGGGGTTGGAACCAGTTCCCACGCACAATGGAACGACTTTCCTCGAGAGGCCGAGCGAGAAGACGCTCCCATAACTCCGGCCCGGGTTGCATAGCCAGCACATCGCCCGGGTGGCCTGCCATCATGGCAGCGAGTGCGCGCCATCCCGACGGCACAAACCGAAACCTCCTGAGAACCTTCGCAATCCTGTAACGCGGGTAGCCACCGAATAATTCATCGCCTCCCGATCCATTGAGCACCACGTCCACATCTTGCTTCGCTTTTTTAGCCAGAAGGAACTGGGCGACAGATACATGGTCACTGTTGGGCTGATCCAACGCAACGGCAGTGTCGGCGTAGGCTTGTCGGTAGTCCTCGGCTGTCAGAAGAATCTCGGTGTGTTTGGTGCCGTAGTGCTCCGCCGTTTTTTTTGCCAAGTCGGCATCCGCATTTACGCGTGCAGAGCCCTCCTGCGCACTGGCCTCGAACCGCACGGTAAACGTGCGCACGGGTTCTTTGGTGTGCTGTGCCATGTGGTGCAGCACAATCGACGAGTCCATGCCTCCGCTCAAGAACAACCCAATAGGTTTATCCGAAATCATGTGGCACTTCACTGCATCATCCATGATGCCCGGAAAATTCTGTGTAAATTGGGCGCGCGTGCGCAGGTCGGGGAGAGCAGCAACATCGGCCGTGAACGTCTCGCGCGTTTCCTTTCCCTCGTGCCATGTGAGCATCGTACCCGGTGGTAAACATTCAATGCCTTCGCACATGGTCTCGGGTCCTGGGACGTACTGCAGGCGCAAGTACATCGAGAGTGATCGCATGTTTAGTCTAGGTTTTGCAGGGAAGACCGTGAGAAGCGCGCGCATCTCGGAGGCAAATGCCAAGCCGCCTTCGTGAGTGACATACAAGGGTTTAATACCGCTGGTATCCCGCGCCAACACAAATGTGCGCGTGCGGGTGTCGTAGATGCCAAAGGCAAACATGCCGCGCAACTTACGTACAAAACGCGGGCCATGACGTTCATATAATTTCAGGACGACCTCTGTATCCGTTTCTGTTTTGCAGGAAAATTGTTCCTGTGCCCGCAACTCGCGGTAGTTGAAAATTTCTCCGTTGAAGACAATGGCAATGGTGTGGTCTTCATTCCACATGGGTTGGTCGCCCACGGGGCGTGGATCCAAAATCGCCAGACGCGCATGGCCCAACGATGCTCCCTGTGCAATCACGATGGCATCACCATCGGGGCCGCGGTGCTTGAGCGCCCGCGTCATCTGTTTCATGGCCTGTTCATGTTCACCGGACATACCGGCAATACCGCACATGGGTTCAGTATACCTTTGATTCTCCTGGCTTCACCTCAGCTCATTTCTGGAACAGTGCCAGTAACTCTGCCACATACCGATCTATGGAGAACGTCTTACGAATGCGTTCCTGCCCGGCTTTGCCCATGCGCTCGGCCAATGCGGGGTCCTGCAACAACTGCGCCAGTCGCTCGGCATAGAGTTTCGTATCGCGGGGATTCACCACGTAACCCGTCACGCCATCTTCAATCGCTTCAGGTGTTCCGCCAAAGCATGTTCCTACTACGGGCCTACCGGCGCGCATGGCTTCCAAGGTGATGGTGGGGAAGTTATCCAAGTAGAGCGAAGGGACAGTGACAACGTCGCTCGCTGCATATGCCGTCTGAAGTTCTTCGTATGGTATCCATGGAAGGGGACGAATGGCGCGACGCACATGCTCAGGAATGGTCCGGATGTACGGCGCCAATCGGTCTGCATCTCCGATGATCAAGAAAGACGCCGTGGGCACACTCTTCAGTACCAACTCCGCTGCTTGCAACAACGCACCAATGCCTTTGTCTCCACTGATTCGCGCACCGTACAGCACGCAGGGTCCGTCCAGTCCGTGCTTTTTGCGAAAGGCAAGAATCTCCTGTCCGGTTGGTGTTGCGCGCTCATCGATACCACTCTGTACGTACGTCACGTGCGGGATGCCGTTGATTTTCAGGAAATTTTCCATCGCATGCGTGTACACATGCACCGCGTTCACCGATGCACGCAGAATGTTGCGGATCTTCCAGTTACGCAGTGGCCAGTAGGACCGGCCCACCATGCGCAAGTGTTCCCACCCGTGCATTTTGTGCGGTTGCCCGGCCAGGGTATCCGCTTCGTACCGTGCACCCGCCACACGTGCGAAAGAAACCAAGAATGTATCGTGCACAGTCAAAAAAACATTACTGGTGTGCCTGCGCGCCACACGCAGTGCGTCGTAGGTCAGATACGTATGAATGTTGTGCGCATGCACGACATCGGGTTTAGCCTTCCGCAGGACAGCATCCAGCTGCGCAGAAACATCCGTTACCGATACCACTCGCCTGTGCATGGATTTTTCGTCGATCTGCACGGGCAGCAAGATCACGCGACCATAGGTATCCGTTTCTTCCAAAACACCGCCGTTTCCTTGGTGCGTTCCTACGAGCGTGACGGTGTGCCCGTGTTTCACGTATTCCCTCCGGAGCATTGCAGTGACCACAGCAACTCCGCCACGGGCGTTTGGCCCGGGAGTATCGTCGTTGAGGAGGAGAATATGCACCTCAAAACTATAGCAGAGACAGGCGAAAAAACCGTTTCAGCCTCATTCCCTCGGTGTCTACGGGCGGGTACAATCTTCCGCAGATGAACGTATCTCCTCAGCATACGGCGCGGGATTTGCTTGCTCTGCTCAAACAGATCGGGTTTTCCCCAAAGTACTTCTTTATTCCCATGGCACTGGCGGTGTGTGCTGCCTTTTTCGAAGGTGCGGGTGCCTCGTTGCTCATCCCTTTGCTCAATGGATTCATCCTCAAGGATTTCAGCTTCCTCAAAGAAACACCCGTTCTCAGCTCGCTCTTGGAAATGTTGCCAGCCAGCATTACTACGCGCGACCGCAGTTTGTTCGTCTTCCTCCTCTCGTTTTTCGTTGTCGTGATCATCGCGAAGAATCTCCTGCGTTATGCGGCGAGCGTGAGCATGTCTTTCTTGGCCACGCGCAGCATGCATCATCTGCGTAAGCAGTTGTTCCAGCGCTACTTACAATTTGGAAAGCAGTACTTCGACCAGGGCATGTTGGGTCATCACAGCACGGTTATTTCGCAGTTCTCGCACGATGCCCTTAAGCCACTCTTCGTTTTGGATAAATTGGCACAAGCGGTCTTCTCGCTGACGGCGTATATCGTGGTCATGGCGGTGATTTCTTGGAAACTCACATTCTTCGTTTTGCCGTTGTTCTTCATCATGCACTTTGCCGTGCGCCGAAGCATTGAGAACATGCGCCAGGTATCGAAGTCCATTGTTTTGAGCACTATGGACCTGAATAAAAAAGTCACCGAAATCCTCTCCATGATTCCGCTGGTGCAATCCTTCAATATGCAGGAAGAAGAGCGCCGCCGATTTACCGTACTCAGCGACAGGCGTTCGGCATTGGAGTTCCGTCTCGCAAAATTGCAGCACGTTATTCAGCCATTGCAGGAGCTCATCACCCTCGTGAGCATTCTCATTCTCATCGCTACGATGCTCTACTTGCTGGTGCAGTCCGGCGAAGCCTCTGCTCCGTCGTTCCTCGTGTACTTCTATTTGATTCTCAACGCATCGACGCGCTTTGGCGCTTTCACCAGCTTCCGTGTGGATTTTGCCAATGCCGTGGGTCCGCTGAAGGAAGTACGCAGCGTGATGGATCACAAAGAAAGCCGCTTGGTTCCCGAAGGTCCACACGAATTGCCCGCTCTCAAGCAGGCGATCGAATTGCGCGATTTGCATTTTACCTACACCAAAGAAGTTCCCGTCTTGCAGGGTGTCTCTGTGGTCTTCAAGCGCGGCGAACAGACAGCCATTGTGGGCCCCAGCGGATCGGGTAAGTCCACCATTATCAACTTGCTGCTGCGGTATTACGATTGTCCGCCCGGCACCATTTTCTTTGATGGTGTGGATATTCGAGAATTCTCGCTCTCCTCTTTACGTGAGCACATAGCAGTCGTGAGCCAGGACACATTGCTCCTCAATGAATCACTCCGCGACAACCTGACGTATGGCAGTGATGATGTGTCTGATGAGCGTTTGCGCGAGGTGCTGCAGCAAGCGAGGTTATCGGAGTATGTGGCGTCGCTTCCGCAGGGATTGGAAACCATGGTGGGAGACAGGGGAGTGCAGCTCTCGGGCGGAGAAAAGCAGCGCGTGTCGTTGGCGCGTGCCTTGTTGAAGGGTGCCGATATTCTGATTTTGGATGAAGCAACGAGCGCATTGGATTCGCAGACCGAACGCTTGGTGCAAGAAGCGATCGACAGCGCCATCAAAGGGAAAACAGCAATCATCATTGCGCATCGTCTTTCCACTATTAAGAACGCACACAGCATTGTGGTGATCAACCAAGGGACGTGTGTCGAAGAGGGCACCATGGAAGAACTGATTCGCAAAGAAGGGCATTTCTATCGCGCATGGAAGGAGCAGGAGTTTAAAGCGTAGGGTTTTTCCAAGCAGTCTTGCGAGAGCCTTGGCAACAGTTACACTGCGCGCATGCACCACACCACACATCACGCATCCACGCCCGACGCACTCAAAGAGAAGATTTTGTACTGGGCTGAACGTATCCGCACGTCGAACATTCCTTGGATGTCCGGCATTTTTCCCGCAGAAATGGCCGCATTCATGGGGCTATGCGAGCACGAGAATGTGGGCTGCATCATCGATTCC
Organism: uncultured Candidatus Peribacteria bacterium; assembly: GCA_964504485.1. Taxonomy (GTDB): domain Bacteria; phylum Patescibacteriota; class Gracilibacteria; order Peribacterales; family Peribacteraceae; genus CAYRXE01. The sequence goes on from CAZDEA010000002.1 coordinate 25,762, forward strand.
GGTCGCGGACCGCATGCATATTCCACGCGCTTGCTGGGCATGTATGCACAGAAAAATAACATTCCGGTGATCTCCATGGATTTCCAGTCCATCGATACCCACCCCATGCGCGATACCCTCAAGGCACTGCCCGTACAGTGTCTTGCCGGGGACACCTTCAAGCTGATGCCTCGTGCATTGCGCGGCAAAAAGAGGGTGGCACTCCTCTTGGATGGTCCCAAGTTCGAGAAGGCCAACTTGATCTCTTCCATGGCTTCCATTCTCTACGATGTGCGCGTCGTGGCACATCACAACTGCTTTCTGCAAGATCCTCCAGGGAAAGAATTTGCCGCTATTTTCCCGACGGCATTCCATCACGAGCATCTTGAACTTGGTCCCGCATGGGCGGAATTCCGACAGTGGGAAAAAGAGTGGGCGAGCGGAGGTGAGGTGGAAGATACGAAAATGCATTCCATTGGCCGGAGTTTCGCGCAGTCATCCTTGGTTATGGCAACCACGAGTAAGAGACCGTTCTCTGGCTCACTGTATGTGAGCTGGTTACTCAGGTCGCTCCTGCCGTAGGCAGACCACTCGAGTTGTCTTCTCCTATGCTCGCTGTATCATCGCGTTCATGAATCTTCTCGACCTCTACGCTCAGTACGCAGATGAGCTGTATGAATTTGCGCACGCTTTTCGTCCGGTCTATCACCGCATGCTTGCGAACAAGCAGGGTGCCACGTTTGGCGATGGAGAAGGTGAGGCGTTGTACTTACTGATCAGACACTTGAAGCCAGAAGTTGTGTTCGAAATTTCTCCCGATACCGGTCATTCTACGAATTACATCCTGGCCGCGCTCACCAAAAACCAGAAGGGAACGCTCCATTCGTTTGAACTGCAGTCACACAGAGGTGGCGTCCCCATGGAACAGATTATTCGCGAAAACCAGATTGCGTTGTGCGATCAAAAGCGACTCGTGGTACACATCGGCGATGCACACCAAACAGTGGAGCAGGTACCAGGCACGATTGATTTTTTGTTCATCGATAGCGAACACACCGATGTGTTTGCACAATGGTTCGTGAGCAGTGTGATCCCGCGCGTGCAGGGGACAGTCTTCATCCAAGACATTGCATTCCGCGATTTGCGTGAAAAATCATCCGAGGCCCAATTTGTATGGGATTGGCTCACCAAAGAAAAAGCAGATGTGACCCTTGTAGGTGCAGTGGAGTACGAAGCACGCCGCAGCGGTGTTCGCGATCATCTCCCCGAACGCCGTGCATTGCGCAGCAACTCCGTGATGTTCGCACATCCATTGGTGCGACTCCCTGAGCCTGTCGTATTACCAGATGGCCCCGATGCTTTCCTGAAGCATGCCAAAGCAGATCTGAACGCCGGCAAAACCAAAGAAGCCGATATCGCGCTCAGTCGTGCGGTGAATATTCTCACGTCAGATCAAACGCGCCAAAATCGCCACAGATTGTTTATGCAGGCAAGTGCTCTGTACACGAAGATGGGCGAAAAAGCTGAGGCGGCACGTTCGGCACAGCGCGCGATGGCTTGTGCGGTGGTTGCAGATTTGCAGCAGCAGAAGAAAATCTACCCAGAAATGTTCCTGCTTCTTGTGCGTCAGCATTTTTGGCACCTTGCCGTGCAGACGCTTTTGCTCATCATCCTCAAGCCGCGTATTTGGCTGCACTTTTTCAGAAGCCTTGCACGGTTCGTGAGTGGTGTTCGGGATCAGAAGGCCTATTCTCATTTATAGAGCGCAGGGACTTGCTGTAGGATCGTTGCACTATGCAGCCAGACGTCGGCGTCGGCATCATCGGCACGGGATTTGGTGCATTGGTGCAGCTGCCGGGATTTTTGGCAGTGCCCGGCGCACGCGTGATCGGCATCGCCTCGAAGGATCCCGCGCGCTCGGCCGAACTGACTGCGGCACATGGGCTTCCTCAGGCGTTCGACAGTGCAGAGGCGCTGATCGCACACCCCCTTGTTCAACTGGTGAGTATTGCGACTACTCCTCTTGAGCATGCAGAGCTCACCAAGAAAGCGATTGCCGCGGGCAAGCATGTCTTGTGTGAAAAGCCGTTCACTTTCCATGGGGCGCAGGCGCAGGAGCTACTCACGCTCGCTCAAAGTGCCGGCATTGTGCACGGAGTGGATTTTGAATTCCGTGAATTGCCTGCCATGCAACTCTTGCATGCACAGGTGCCATCCATCGGCACGTTGCAGAGTGCCACGCTGCGTTGGGAAGTGGGTACATGGGCAGACGAGAAGCGTGCATGGAGGTGGCAGTGCGACCGTGCACAGGGCGGGGGAATTCTGGGGGCGTTGGGCGTCCATCTGTTCGACGCAGCCGAATGGCTCTGTGGACCCATGGGGAGCATTCGTGCACAACTAGAAACCAAGATCACGTCGCGACCCGATGATGCCGGCAAACCTAAAGCCGTGACGAGCGAAGATACGGCTTCCATCGATATGCAAACGGTCAGTGACGTTCCGGTGAGCATTCGTCTTTCGAACGTGAACGCACAAGGTGATGGACTCACGATCGAACTCCGCGGAGACAAAGGCACACTTACACTCCAAAGCTTGTCGCAGGATTACGCGAGCGGACTTCGCGTGAGTCGCGATGGAACCATCCTTCTCGAAGATCAACCGCAGACAACAGGGGATCCGCGTATTCGGCCGTTCCAAGTCCTGGCAGCCCGGTTCATTCAAGCCATTCAATCCCGCGGCTCTTTTGCGCCTTCATTTGTAGAAGGCTTGCGGTCCGATGTGCTGTACGAAGCGGCGTGGAAATCACACGAAAAAGGAGGGGATGGATGGGTAGACATCCTGTAGTCGCCTCCGTAGCATGGGTCCATGCAACGCGATGCTGATGTGCTCATCATTGGGGGATTTGGACACGTGGGATTGCCCATGGGCATTGTCTTGGCCGATTGCGGGCTGAAGACGCTGTTGCTGGATCTCAACACCGCACTGCGTCCCACCATCGAAGCGGGGAAGATGCCGTTCATCGAATACGACGCCGAGCCCATTTTGCAGCGCGTGATAGGAAAGACACTGTTTGTGGCAGATAGCTTGCAAGACATTGCACGCGTCAAAAATATTATCGTCACTATTGGAACCCCCGTGGACGAATACCTCAGTCCTAAGACGCAGCCCATGTTCACGCTGCTCGATCAACTGTTGCCATACATTACCGAAGACCATTGTCTCATCCTCCGCAGCACCGTCGCGCCCGGCACATCGCTTGCGATGGTGGAGTACGCAGCTTCCAAGGGAAAGAAATTGCATTTGGCGTACTGCCCAGAACGCATTGTCCAAGGCTATGCCATTCGCGAATTGCGCACCTTGCCGCAGGTGGTTTCGGGTTCCTCTCCCCAGGCACTGCGCGATGCACACGCGCTCTTCCAAACCCTGAAGGTCGAGACGCTCGAAGTGGCCATGGAAGAAGCAGAACTCACGAAGCTTTTCTTGAATGCCTGGCGCTACATCCAGTTCGCCGTCGGTAACCAGTTCTACATGATGGCAAAGGAACGCGGTTTGGATTACGACCGCATCTATGGAGCCATGACGCATAACTACAAACGTGGCGACATTCCTCGTCCGGGGTTTGCAGCTGGCCCCTGCTTGTTTAAAGACACCATGCAATTGTCGGCAGCGCACCGAAACAGCTTTCTCATTGGGCACGCAGCCATGATGGTCAACGAAGGATTGCCTGCCTTCATCATCGATCAGTTGGTGCGTGATGGTGCCGAATTCCGTGGCAAGCGCGTGGGTATTTTGGGAATGGCTTTCAAGGCGGATATCGACGATCCGCGCGATTCACTCAGTTACAAATTGCGCAAGATTCTCCGCTTCCACGGAGCCGAGGTCATGTGTTCCGATGAGTTCATCGCAGATCCTGCGTTTGTTTCCAAGGAACAGCTGCTCAAAGATTGCCAGCTTGTGATTGTGGGCGTGCCGCACACGGCCTACCGAACACTCTCTATTCCATCGAATGTCCAAGTGATGGACGTGTGGGGCGTGTTGCCGCACTAATTTCGTATGCACATTTTTCTGATCACCGGAGTGGTGCCATTCCGGAGAGACGGAGTCCCCGGAGTCACAGCTGCACACGTGATATCCTCGGCGTTTTTGCATACGCTGCAGCGCGCCGGGCACACGATTATCTTGCAACCGCTCTTTCACCAATCCAGAGCACCCGGGCCGTATACAGCCGAAGAGCAGGCCGAGATTGCGCACATCGAACAGAGCGGATGCACAGTTCTCCCTGCCGTATTTCTTGCAGAGCATGTGCGCGATACGCCCGTGCGATTCCGGTCGCTGAGGTACCTGTTCGATTCCCAGGCGGCACTGCGGCATTTTTACCCAGGTTCTTGGGCTGAGGATATTCTGCGTGAACGTATCGCGAGTGTGCAGGCCGATGTCATCGTGCCTATCTGGTCGCCCCAAGCAGTCGCCGCTACGCATAGCATCACGCATATTCCGCGTGTTGCGTATCACGGAGACATCGACTTCGAACCGCGTGCATGCAGACTCATGACGGATCCCGCACTCTTTGGCGAAGCATCAAAGTCACTCATCCATCGCTTGGACCAGTGGCTACGCCTGATGCTGTTTCGCAGAGCGCATCTGCGTCTCATGAAAGCTCTCACGGGGATCGCCAATGTCACTGCTTCGGCATCGGAGTTTTACACGGCACAAGGACACCCGCTTTCTGTGTACGTACGCAACACCTGGCCGGATGCACCGTCACTGGATTTTCCTTCGGCGAACGAGCCCATTCGTATTCTTGGACACATGGGTCGTTTGAATGCCACAGGTGGAACCTACGGTTTGCAATGTCTGCTCAGAGATGTTCTGCCAAAGCTCACCACCCTCATGCAGGGACGCACGTTCGAAGTACATGTGATTGGCAACGGAGAAGCAGTGCCAGCCCTGCGTCCACTCCTCAAACAACCGCATGTCGTGGTGCGTGGATTTGTGGATGATCTTCGTCAGGAGCTTTCGCAAACACATGTCTTTTGCCTGCTCAACAATGCCGGTCCATACATTGCGGGGTACACACGTCACTTGGTGGGCTGGGCCAATGGGCTTTGCTTGGTGGCACATGAACGAAGCCGGCTGGCCATCCCCGAAATCCAAAATGGCGTGAATGCGGCCACTGCTGCAGACCCCGAAGGAATTGCCATTGCCATTGCGCGTGCAGCGACCGATACCGAGTACAACAAGCGTATACGCAGTGGAGGCCGTGCCACGTATGAGCAGTACTTCAAGCCAGAATCAGTCGCAAAGAACCTGGAAGATGTGCTGATTCGTGCTGTTCAGCGGCATCGACAACGCGAATAGAATCCATAGAATACTCGCGCATGGCAAACCGCGTCTTGGTCACCGGCGGCTTGGGTTTCATAGGATCTGCACTCGTGCGCGCACTCGTGCGCGACGGCCACACTGTGCGCTCATTGGATAACTCCTCGCGTGGCTCCAAGGAGCGTTTGGGAGATATGGCTTCCTCCGTGGAAATCATCGAGGGCGACATCCGCGATCCTGCTTGCGTGGACAAGGCAACCAAGGGCGTCGATCAGGTGTGCCACTTGGCGTATGTGAACGGCACGGAATACTTCTACAAGTATCCCGCCTATGTTCTGGATGTAGGTGTAAAGGGAATGGTGAACGTGCTCGATGCGTGCATGCGTCACAACGTAGGGGATCTGGTATTGGCCTCCAGCTCCGAGGTGTACCAAACACCTCCCACTGTCCCAACCGCAGAATCTGTTCCGCTCTCTGTGCCCGATCCACTCAATCCCCGGTACTCGTACGGCGGCGGGAAGATCATCACCGAACTCATGGCTCTCAACTACGGCCGCGAGGCGTTTGAACGTGTGGTCATCTTCCGTCCGCATAACGTGTATGGACCGGCCATGGGATTTGAGCATGTGATCCCGCAGTTTGCTCGGAGAATCGTCGACCTGCGTGCAGCCAACCCCACGGGGACTTTGTCCTTCCCTATCCAAGGAGATGGCTCGCAAACGCGCTCCTTTATTTACATCGATGACTTTACCGATGGTCTCCTCCGCGTGATCGACCAAGGCGAACACCTGAACATCTATCACATTGGTACCTTGGAAGAAGTCACCATCCGCGCACTCGCAGAGCACGTGGCAAAGAGCTTGGGCGAACAGATTACGATCGTGCCTGGCGAAGAGGCTGTAGGAGGCACGGCACGCCGCTGCCCGGACATCAGTAAGCTCCAAGCATTGGGCTTTGCTCCCAAGTACACTCTCGCGACAGGATTACCGCCAACGGTCAGTTGGTATGCCGAGCATGCACCAGGGGCACACACGATTTCCAAACCTGCACTTTTTCCTCTCCCTCTCCATGACTGAGTACGGACCTGTCACTGCTTGCCAAACATGTACCCATGCGCCGCTGACGCCGGTGCTCTTCTTGGGATTCCTCCCACCCGTCAACGTGATGCGCGTGATCGGTACGCCACACAAAGAAGAGCCATGGTTCCCTGCCGAACTGCTGTATTGCCCGGTGTGTCACTTGGTGCAGTTGGGTTACGTGGCGGATCCCAACGTGATCTTCCCGCCGGAGTACCCCTACACCAGCGGTACCACACGTATCCTCCGCGAGAACTTTGCCAATCTGCAGGTGGAATCTACGAAGCTCATGGGGCTCACGGGCAAGGAGTTTGTCATCGACATCGGTTCGAATGACGGAACACTCCTCAAAAACTTCCATGGTGCGGGTCACCCTGTCCTTGGCGTAGAGCCTTCCCTGCAAGCAAAGCTGGGTGAAGCTGCGGGTATCGAAACCATGATGGCGTTCTTTGGGCCGGATGTTGCTGCACGCGTGCTCAAAGAGAAGGGCAAAGCGACACTCATCACTGCAGCCAACGTGTTCGCGCATATCCTCAAGCCCAATGATGTCGTCGATGCCATCGAAACACTCCTCACCGATGATGGCGTGTTTATCTCCGAGAACCATTACCTGCTGCCACTCCTCGAAACCGTGCAGTACGACACCATTTATCACGAACATCTGCGTTACTACTCGCTCCATAGCGTGAAGGCATTGCTCGAGCGCCATGGATTCCGCGTGTTCCATGTCACTCTCATTCCTACACACGGCGGGTCTATTCGCGTGTATGCCACAAAATCCGATCGCTACCCCACAGATGCCTCCGTTGCAGCACAGCTGCAGGCAGAGGAACAAGCAGGACTCACAGGAACACAGTGGATCGAGACCTTCCGCAAGCGCACATTGGATTCCAAGCTGGGTCTCTACGAGCTCATCGCACAATTGAAGCGTGATGGAAAAGAAATTTTTGGCATCAGCGCTCCGTCGAGAGCGAGCACGCTTGTGAATTACACAGGGTTGGATGACGGAGTTCTTACGTGTGTGGTGGAAATCGCCGGTTCCAAAAAAATCGGCAAATACATGCCTGGACGCAACATCCCCGTGCTCGACGAAGAGATTTTGTACAAGAAGCAGCCTCCCTATGCACTCCTGCTCTCGTGGCACATTGCCGATGAACTCATGCGCAATCTGAAGAAGCGCGGGTACACCGGGGACTTCATTATTCCGCTGCCAGAGCCCAAAATCGTGAGGAATGCAGAGGTATCCGCCTAGGCCGTTTTACGGCATACTTCTTGCATGTCCAGGACGCTCATCATCGCCGAAATCGGTTCCGTGCATGACGGCAACTTCGACAGTGCCAAACAGCTCATCGAGCTTGCGAAAGAATGCGGTGCCGATGTCGTTAAATTCCAGACGCATATTGCTGCCGCAGAAACTTTGCGCGATGCGCCCATGCCGCCGTACTTCAAAGGTGAGCCCCGCTACGAGTACTTCGAGCGCACCGGATTTACGTTGGAGCAGTGGAAAGAGCTGAAGTCGCACAGCGACAAAGCAGGTATCGAGTTTCTCTCGTCGCCATTTTCACTCGAAGCAGTCGACCTGTTGGAGCAAGTAGGTGTGCAACGTTACAAGATTCCTTCTGGAGAAATCTCGAATATTCCTTTGCTGGAGCACGTGGCGCAGACCCGCAAGCAGGTCATTCTTTCTTCGGGAATGAGTTCCTGGGAGGAATTGGATGAGGCAGTGAAAACCATTCAGGTCGTACACAACGATATCGTGATTCTCCAATGCACCACCGAATATCCCTGTCCGTACGAAGAAGTAGGTTTGAATATCATCACCGAAATGCACAATCGGTACCATCTTCCTGTTGGTTTCTCCGATCACACGCTCACGATCTTCGCGCCACTTGCTGCAGTGATGCAGGGGGCGACGGTCATCGAAAAGCACCTGACCTCCAGTCGTTCCTTGTACGGCAGTGATGCCAAGCACTCGTTGGAGCCTGCAGAATTCACACAGATGGTCGAAGGTATTCGCGCAGTGGACGTGATGAAGGCTACCCCGCTCGTAAAAGACAGCGCACGGTATGCCGAGATGAAAGTGATCTTCGAAAAGAGCATTGTTGCAGCAAAGGACATCGCCGCAGGAACCGTGCTCACGAAAGAACACCTCGCGTACAAGAAGCCCGGCTCCGGTACGCCCGCACGGCAGTATCGTCAGTTCCTAGGCAAGAAGGTCGCACGGGACATCAAGGCCGATGCCTTCTTACACGAGAAGGATTTGGCGTAATCTCCTCCCAGTACATTTGCTATAGTATCCACCTTTATGCGCAACATCTGTGTCGTCGTCGGCTCTAGAGCAAATTACGCCAGCATCAAGAGCGTCATGCGTGCCATTCGTGCGCATAAGGATTTGGAATTACAGGTGGTGGCTTCGGCCTCTGCTCTGCTCGATCGCTACGGTGCTGTGGCAGATATTGTGGAGCAGGATGGTTTTACGGTGAATGAACGTGTGTACATGCTGCTCGAAGGCGAGACGCCACTGACTATGGCGCAGTCGACGGGATTTGGACTCGTCACACTTCCCATGGTGTTCGGACGCTTGAAGCCCGATGTCGTCATCACCGTGGGAGACAGATTCGAGACCATGGCAACAGCTATCGCCGCTGCATACATGAACATCCCATTGGCCCACACCATGGGCGGGGAAGTCACCGGGACCATCGACGAAAGTGTGCGTCACGCGGTGACCAAGTTTGCGCACATTCACTTCCCGGCCAATGCGCACGCTGCCGAGCGCATCATCAAAATGGGTGAAGAGCCTTCTGCGGTGCACAACGTGGGTTGCCCGCGTATGGATATCGTCGCAGAGATTCTGCGCGAAAAGCCGCTCGATGCAGAGCTCCTGAAGAGCGAAGGTGTAGGAGGGGATTTGGACTTCCAGAAGCCATATCTCTTGGTCATGCAGCATCCGGTCACAACCGAATTTGGGCAGGATCGTGCGCACATGAAAGAAATTCTTTTGGCTGCGCAATCCTTCAACATGCAGACCGTGGTCATGTGGCCCAATGCCGATGCTGGGTCCGATGACATCGCAGGTGCCATTCGTTCCTTCCGTGAGCATAACGATCTGCCACTCTTCCGTTTTTACAAAAACCTCCCACCACAGATCTTTATCCCGCTCATGAAGAACGCTGCGTGCATGATCGGTAACTCCAGTGCTGCCATCCGCGAAGGCAGCTTCATTGGTGTGCCTGCAGTCAATGTGGGTACGCGCCAAGGTGGACGTGAACATGGACCGAATGTTCTGCTTTCTGGAAACACGCAGGCAGAGATCCGTGCCGCCGTCCAAAAACAGCTAGACCATGGGCCGTATGCCTCCGAGCCTCTCTATGGTGACGGACATGCCGGAGAGAAGATTGCCGATATCCTTGCTCGTTGCCCTCTGACCATCCAAAAGAGGCTTACGTACTGATCTATGAACGCA
>CAZDEA010000002.1:35701-58197 GCA_964504485.1 uncultured Candidatus Peribacteria bacterium
ATGGAAGCTGCTTCGTTCTTCCAACGGGCTTTTCGTCGTCTGGGCACACTCGCGGCCTGGGTGCGCAAAGTGTTCGCCATCATCTCTGATGAATGGATGTTTCGCAGGATGTACCCGGATTTTCGCACGCCTACAAAAAACGATGGTGGTCCGCCGGTGTTGCTCATCAGTTTCAACAACTGGATCCCCAGAGCAGTGCTCGATGGCGTGCTCTGTAAAGGGCTGCAACTACGAGGTGAAAACGTCGTTGTTCTTTCGGATCATCAGTACCGCACTCCACAAAGAAGATTGCGCGCTTTTGGATTGCAGCAATTTGTGCAGTTCGATGATTACATGGAACGTGCCAAGATCGAGTGGCCGGATGCACGCATACAAGAAGTACTTCCCAAACAAATCACGTTCGCGTCGTTGCATGCTTTCACCATCAATGGCGTCGGTGTTGGGCGGCACGTGCTTTCCACCGTGGTGCGTAACTTGATGACCGGGAGCGTGCAGTTCGATTCCCCAGAGGTGCAAAAACTCCTCGCACATTTTCTCCCGCTTTCCATACGAACAGCTGCGGCAGCACACCTGATTATGCAGGAACTTAAGCCAAAAACGGTGTTGTTCCTGGAAAAGGGTTATACGCCGTACGGCGAGTTCTTCGACGAAGCGTTGCAGAGCGGAGCCGACGTAATCCAGTACTTCCATGCGCATCGCAGTGATCTGTTGATGATGAAGCGCTACCAAAAGAATAATCGCTTCGTGCATCCTTTCTCACTGTCGGCCAAAAGTTGGCAGCAGGTGCAGGAGCACCAGTGGGCTGCACACCAGGAAGAAGATTTTATGAAAGAAATGAAACGCAGTTACGAGGAAGGCACGTGGTTCAACCGTAAGTTCCTCCTCAAAGGGAAAACATCCAAAACTCCGGAGGAGATTCGCACGCAGTTGGGCTTGGATCCCTCTAAGAAAACTGCCGTGGTTTTTTCGCACGTGCTTTGGGATGCCACGTTCTTCTTTGGAGAGAATCTCTTCCCTGATTACGAGACATGGCTCATCGAAACCGTGCGCGTGGCCTGTAAAAACACTGCCGTAAACTGGGTCATTAAATTGCACCCGGATTACGTGTGGAAGATGCAGCAAATGGGTCCGCATGCTTCCCCTCGCGATGTCCTCGCTTTGGAAGGGGAGTTTGGCACGCTGCCTCCGCATATTCACGTAGTCGCACCAGATACCGACATCAGCACCCATGCGTTCTTCCCTATCACGGATTACTGCATCACGGTGCGAGGGACGATTGGCATCGAAGCGCCGTGTTTTGGCATACCAGTCTTTACCGCAGGGACCGGCCGCTACTCCGGCTTGGGATTTACCAACGATTCACGCACACGCGAGGAGTACCTAGAGAAGCTTCTGCATATTCAGGATGTTCCAGCTCTTACCTCTGCAGAAACCACTTTGGGTCGCAAACATGCATGGGGACTGTTCCACTGCAGGCCTCTGCAATTCACTACATGCGAGATCGTCTCCAAAACCCGCAAGACAGGGTTCCTGGATCACGATGTGGTGTTGCGTGCTTCCACAGCCAAAGAACTCTCCCAGGCAGAAGATCTCCAGAAGTTCCTCACATGGGTGATAGATTCCCGTGATGAGGATTACCTCAATCTCGCCGCATGAGGCGCGTTCTGTGCCTCTAGGCATAGAGAAGCATTGCCGATCAGCGCCTTTCGGCTTACCGTACCGTGCGTTATGTCTACTATCGTGATCACCGGAGGGGCAGGATTTATCGGCGTCAATGCCGCGGAACGCTTTGCGGCCAAAGGCTGGAGCGTGACGATATTCGACGATCTCTCGCGCAAGGGCAGCAACCTCAATTTGGAATACATTCAACAGAAATTTCCCGATCGCATTCGTTTTGTCCGTGGCGATGTCTGCAGCCGCGAAGATCTCTCCAAAGCATTCTCCTCAGATACCGATGCGGTGCTGCATCTTGCCGCACAGGTTGCCGTGACGACATCAGTTACCGATCCTACGAGGGATTTCCAAATCAATGCACTGGGTACTTTTCAAGTCTTAGAAAGTGTGCGAGCCATCTGCCCGCATGCCGCTTTGGTGTATGCATCCACGAACAAAGTCTACGGAGGCCTGGAACACATAGGCGTGAGCGAAGCAGGCAATCGCTATGTCTTTACCGATGGTCGTCCTGGTGTGGACGAAACTACCCCCTTGGATTTTCATTCGCCGTACGGTTGTAGCAAAGGAGCTGCGGATCAGTACGTGCGGGACTACTCGCGCATATACAACATGCGCACGGTAGTTCTGCGCCAGTCATGTATCTACGGCACGCGCCAGATGGGGGTCGAAGATCAAGGATGGGTTGCATGGTTCCTGCTCGCTTCCATGTTCCAGAAGCCTGTCACGCTCTACGGCACCGGGAAGCAAGTGCGTGATCTCCTGCACGTCGATGACCTGGTTTCGTTGTACGAAGCAGCCATTGCCAACATTGCCACCGCTGCAGGCAATATCTACAACGTGGGTGGAGGCAGCCAGAACACACTCTCACTCTTGGAATTCTTGGCAGTACTCAAATCGGATTTAGGCATTGATTTGCAATACGCAAAGTCCACCGAGCGCCCGGGCGACCAGCCGATTTTTGTGAGTGACAACAGCAAGGCACTGCGCGAACTTCAGTGGAAGCCCACGGTAGGCGTGCATGACGGCATCAAGCGGTTGCATGAGTGGCTCACGCAGAACAAGGAAAGCCTTGCGCACATCTATGCCTCCTAATGTTTCACTCTCTGCATCTTTCCCTTGGCGCACGCGCCTAAGGGGATGGCTGCCGACGATTCTCGCATGTGTTTTGGTGCTCGCTGTTGTGGCCATTCCTTTGGCGTACATCTCCTTGGTCACAGGGTCTTTTGTTCCGTACGTCTTGCCGTCGCTCCAGCCCGATACCGAATACTATTTGGCGCTCATTCGCGAGGTGCTCGATGGCAATATTTGGCTCGGGAATCCATACATCAAAGAGTATGCACATCTGCAAAGTCCCAGTGTGTATCTCCCCGTGTGGATTGCCGCTGTGCCTGGTGCATTGGGCCTAAGTATTCAACAACTCGCTCTCTTCAACCTGGTCTTCTTTCACATCGTTACGGGAATGCTCCTGTATGTATTTCTTCTGCGCGTCACAGGGAACAAGACATGGCTCTCGGCGCTCATGACAAGTGTAGGCGTTGCCTATGTGCATAACTGGCTCGTACGTCCGGTGATCATGCAGACGATTTTCCCCATCTTCTTGCTCTTTCTCATCGCGCTCGAAGGTTTTCTTCGCACAGAAAAAACACGCTGGGTAATCGCTCTAGGGTTGATCGCGGTACTGTCGTTCTACATGTATCTGTATCTCTGGATGGTCGTGTTTGCGGGGTTGGGACTCCTTACGCTGTGGAAGCTCTGGAACAAGCAGTGGAAGCAGGTGCAGCTGCTGGTGCTCATGTGGCTAGGAATTTTTCTCCTGATATTCCCCGAAGCTTTGCGCTTGTCTGCGAATTTCTCTGATGCTCTTTCTCTGGAAGTTTCTCAGCGTTTGGGCGTGGTGCGTACGCACTTGGTAAGACCGGTGACACTGTTCAATGCCAAATATGTGATGCTTGCTCTCGTGGGAATCGTGGGTATCCACCGATTGCGCAAGATGTCCTGGCACAGCGGATCACAAGCGCTGGGCATAGCTCTGCTCGCCGTGCTGCTGGCTACATTCAGCAATGTGGTCACAGGTGTGGATATCAATTTGATCACACACTTATGGAGGCTTGGTTTACTGCTCACGGCAAGTGCTTGCGCTTGGTTTCTTGCACAAAGCGGGGGATCTCTGGTGGCGAAATCAGTTTCTCTGTTTTGTGCAGGCCTTCTCTTGCTCACCATGGGCTCGCATATCGCATGGCGTGCGAATGCGTTCACCTATCTGCGCGAATTTTCTCTCCAGCAAGAGCAGCAAAGTGCCGGTGTACCTCTGAAAATACTCGAAAAACTTCCGCAAGGCGTTGTGCTCGCAGGCGAGCGACTGAGCTGCAGCATTCCTGTCTATACGCATCATACGGTCGTGCATTGCGGCTCTGCGTATTATCATACCGTTCCTACACGAGAGTTACTTGAGCGGTACCTCCTGCAGCATCTCACCAGCACCAATGCCGATATCATCCGCGATGGAGTTCTCAGCGTCGCCGGTCTGGGTGCAACACAACGTGCGATCGACGCAAACGTGCGCAATAGTTTCTGCCGCACCACCGGCTTTTGCACGGATGATGGACGGACCTATATGCCATTCGACATGGCGGGCGGGGATGGGGCTGTCGCCGAAGGCAAAAACATACAGCGTGCTTTGCAAAAAAATATTCCAGGTGCCTTGGAACGCTTTGCTGTTTCGTACATTGTCATAGATCGTTCTTTGCCAGAAAATCCGCCCATGCCGGCTCGCGCGAAGATCTTGTACGAAGATCCCCGTTGGGTGGTGGCAGAGTTCTTGCCGTAATTGCCGTTATACCCGTGTTATCATGTGCGTATGATTTCTCGTGCGTTGCACACGCTGTTCCGGCATACGCGCTCCTACCCGGTGGCGCTCGTCTGCATGGCGCTGCTTTTTGGTGGCACGTGCATTCTCCCCAACCTATGGCAGCGCACAGATGCACAGTATCCCTTCCAGGGCATCGAAGCATTGGGCGCGGACCAAGAGCATGTGTACGCGGTTCGTATTCGCGAAGTGATGGATGGGTATTGGATGTTGGGTGATGTGTATCACGCCCAAAAAGATCTGCCGTATCTGCAGCCTCCATTGCCGGAGTGGATCATGGGAGGAATGGGTGTCTTGTTTGGGTGGGAGATTGGCACGGTGATTCTCGTGAGCAAGATGCTCTTTGGTGCGTTACTCTTTTTTGTCATCGCTCTGTTTTGGACACGCATGACGCAGAGGCCATGGATGGCGTTGCTGGCAACGAGCGCCGTGTTGTTTTCGTGGTTCCTGTTTGCATCGCCCGGGATATTCCTCGATGCCATGCATGGCTTGCCTCTAGGCCAAGACTTCGCGCGGTTCTCGCGTCTGACCAATCCGCAGTTCAGCATGATGCTCTTCTTCTTGGCGTTGTACGGAGTGGCCGGATGGCTCTTGGGTAAGGGTCGCAGGTCATTAACCTTGGCTGCGGTGGTCACAGGACTTTCGTTCTATGCGTACCCCTACACCTGGTCATATCTACTCGTGGTGTTTGGCCTCTTGCTGCTTTGGAGTCTCGTGCGCAAGGAATGGTCGCACGTAAAGGATCTCGCTCTTGCCGGCGTTATTGTAGGAATCTTTGCGGTGCCATTTGTGTGGCACATGGCATCGGTATCGCAGCTTCCTGCGTACGCGGAGTTGGCACAACGGTTTGGATTGGTTGCTTCGCATGCGCCTGTGGGTGGTGTGTGGATGGTGCTTTTCTTGCTCACCGCACTGTGCGCAGGTTCACGCATTTCTCGCGCATCGCGACTGCTCATTGCACTCGCTGTTGGTGCAATGGTTGTGATGAATCAGCAGGTACTCACGGGCAAAGTGATTGTTCCGCATCACTATCATTGGTATTTCATTCAGCCATTGGCGGTGATGACGCTTATCCTCGCGGCGAGCGTGCTCTATCGCCAATACATTCGCGTGTTCGGCAGTGTGCTCTTGGGCATCTTCCTCGTCGCCACTGTCTACTGGGGCATGCGGTATCAGCAGGATGCCTACCGTGCGCAGCGCTCACTCTGGGGGGAGATGCAGCAGGTGGCTGGGGTATTCCAGTTTCTCAATACCTTGTCGCAACCCACGGTCTACGCCGATGATTTGGTGGGCAGCATCATTCCCGTATTCACAGACGCAAACATGTCCTTCGCGGGTGCGGCAAATGTGTCGTGCCTGTGTTCGTTCGAGCTCATTCGCGATTCCTACTTTTTGGAGCTGTGGCTCAAGGGCGTTACGGCAGAAGAAGCCGCACGCACGTTCCCCACAACGGCTCGGGGCAGCGTGAGTGCCAAGCTCTACGGCTTGTACTACCGCGAATCCCAGGGTGCGTACGAAGCCATCCCCGATGAAGCCATTGCAGAGACGGTACGTGCGTATAGGGCATACGCCGCCGCTCCGCTCGCAGAAAAACTCCGCAGATCTCCCACCGATATCATTGTGCGCGCAAAAGCCGCGCCCAGTACTGCCCAACTGCGTGCAGTCTTGGCGCGGGGAACCTTGGTCTACCAAGATGCCTGGTACGAGGCCTGGGACATAACCAAGGCCGTACGCTAGAATGTCGCAGATGAATCCATCAACCCCCATTGCCGAGCCCTGTGCACACGCAAACAAGAATATTCTGATCACTCTGTTGTATGCCGCACGCAATTTGCGTTCCGGCCCCATGTTCCGTGCCATGAAGCGTTACAGTAGTGGACACGTGCTCGATATCGGCGGACTCGACTTTTTCAATACCGCTTTGGAAAAGGGCATTCCGTTTACGCACTGGACCACGGTGGAGCCTTCTCCAGAAAACGTTCCTGCCATCACCGATCCTCGGTTTACCTTCATCGCCTGCGACGGGTGCGACATGAAGCCCATTGCGAGTAACACCTTCGATACGGTGTTCTGCATTCAAGTTGTCGAACACGTCATGGAACCCAATAAGATGATGGCCGAAATTTCTCGCGTGCTCAAACCTGGCGGCCATGTGGTTCTTCTGGCGCCGCAAACCAGCACGGTACACATGTACCCGCAGCACTACTACAACTTCACACGCATGTGGGTGGAGCAGGCTTCACGGGATCACGGCCTGGAGATTGTCGAGCTGACGCCTCTTGGCGGTCGCTGGTCGTCCATTGCATCAAACTTGGTGTATTTCCTGCTGCAGGCGTTTGGTATGAAGAGCCTGGTTATCCCAGGGTTACGTAGGTCGCCACTCTTTTACCTTCTGCTTCCCGTGCAGGTGGTACTTGCCGTGGTGTTGATCCCCGTGTGCATGATCCTGAGCTTGGGTGATCTGCCCGAAGAACCAAACAATCATTTGTTGGTGGCGAAGAAGCGCTAAGAGAGGGGAGTTACGCGAGTTTTCCTTTCGCGAACAATGCCAGTTGGTGCGCGTACACGCGGTGCATGCCTGTGAGCAGTGCTGTTTCGGCGGGCGGTGCTACCTGTGTGCATTCCACCGAATGAAAACGCAGAGTACGTACGTTCACTGCTGATCGTGCATCTTGGCCGTACGTCACGCGCGGAGCCCGCTTGAGAATTTTGCCCATGAGTGCGAGCAATTCTCCGATAGTCGTCACGCGTTCAGAGGCAAAGAGTTTTACCCATACAGCTGCAGGGGCTTTTCCTGCGCATGCTATTTCCAGGCAGTCCACAATGGCCCGGGCGCAGTCACCTACGTACACGTAATCACGGATGGTATCGATGGAGACGAACAGATGCAGCGGACGATGATGCAACGACGATCGTACGAGATGCGAAATCAGTCCCTGGGGCTTGCTCAGGTTCTGCTCTTCGCCGTAGAGATTGCTTATGCGCCCAATGATTGCGGTGACCCCGGTGTGTGCTTCTGCCCACTCGCGCAGGATGCCTTCCTGTATCACTTTTTCTTTTCCGTACGGAGAAATAGGTGCCAATGCAGAGTGCTCTGTGAGTGTTTCGGCGGCGTGCCCGTAGACGGTGCCCGCAGAACTGGAAAAGAATATGGTGCCTTTTCCCAAAGCAGCAAGCGGCTCCAGTGCTGCGAGTAATCCGCGCCACACAACTGTCTCCTGTGCCAAGGATTCGCTCGTGCTGCCTACCACGCCGGCTCCTGCAGCCCATACCACAATCCATGGCTGGGGATGTGTTTGCACATACTCCAAAAAAGCCTGCGCTGACTCAGCAAGTTCGGCGTGAATGCGTTCGGTTCCCCAGGAGTACGAGGCTACGGGACTTTCCCAGCAGGAAAGCGTCGAACGCCCAGCCATTTCTTGGCAACAGCGCGAACCCAACATACCGCCTTTGCCGATGACCCATGCGATGGTGCTCATGCACGATCCGGTATGTGTCCCTTGGCTGTGGGCGCAGGACGCGAGACCGAAATATACAAAGGCTTACCCATCACAATAGCCAGGGCCACAGCCAGGTACTCCGCAATGATGCCGAGCGAGAGGAGCGTGCCGCCAAAGAAGAAGCAGTTGATGATCAGCATGGATGTCCATCCCTGTACGGGAATATCCATGGTCCACTTGGCCCAGATGGCATACACAGAAATAGCGAATGCCACCACGATGGACAGTACCCCCATGATGCTGATGAACTGCAGCGGTCGCGTGCCCGATGTCAGCAGCATTCTCCAAAAATGACCAATGAGCCTCAAGAAGCTGTATCCCGAACGGTGCTGTCCTTCGGATCGCACGGTCACCGGTACATGCTCGGCGCGTGCTACCACCCACGAAAGTGCAACATCCAAGAAAACGCCGTAGCCACAGAAGGCTGCCAAGCTGCGTCCCAGTTCGCCTTCTACACAGCGGAAACTATTGAAGTGCCCGAGTGTTCTATTGCCCAGTACATGGATCAAGAGCCACTTGGCCAAATTGCTCGCAGCATTGCGCATGAAGCCGTGTGGCGGAGGATTGCGAGGCGTGCCATATACCAACTGTGCACCGGAGTGCAGTGCCTTCCCCAGAAGAACAGCGATATCCTGCGGATTTTGTTGGCCATCTTCATCCATGGTAATAATCCACTGGCCAGTGGTGCTGGCCATTCCTGCGAGTGTTGCCGGGTGCTGCCCAAAGTTACGTGAGAGCCAGAGAGGTTTTACAAAGCTGTATTGTTTTGCCAATGCGAGGATGGTGTTGTCGGAGTGATCCACTGCGCCATCGTGTACAAGAATAACTTCCGTCACGCGGAAGGTAGTATTGCCAACAGCTTGCTCCTGCGTGAGTGGAGCAAGTTCAGCAATGACCGGTGGCAGAGAATGCTCTCCCCGGTACACCGGAATGACGACCGAAACAGGTATGGAAGCAAGATTGGCCATGTCGCTAGAGTACGGCAGATAGGCCTTTGCGAAAAGCGTCTCGTTTCCTCTCGGTTTAGGCCTTCCGCACAACGACGTAGAACTGGTTCGCTCCGTTCTTGGCCGTGGGATACCAACCGAAGATAAGGTCGAGGAACTTGATAGGCCACAGTACCAAGGGGAGAAGCAGCGAGAAGATGTTGTACAGAGGCTTGAGACCGAACGACAAAACCACGGCACCCCATGTAGAAAGAGCCGCCATCAGCGCAGAACTCACGCCAGCGCGCACGCCCACATGCACTTGTTCCCCAGCCTTACAGAGTGTGCGCAGTCCGGTCTCGGTCCATCGCTGAAAATCATTGGGTGATGCGTGGAACGGATAGATGAACGGGACAACAATGAAGAGCTCCCCTCCGGGTTTTAGTACGCGCATCATCTCGTCTACGATCAGCTGCGGACGCGGCACGTGCTCCAGGAGAGACTCGCAGATCGCGAGATCAAACGTGCCATCTGCAAACGGCATGCACTCCGCATTGGCAATCACGTCTACGTTTGCGTACGGGAAAATATCCAAATTGATAATGTTTGTATGAAAGGTGTGCACGCCTGCTCCCACGTTTAGACCTTTGGCATTGGGGCCGAATTTTTTCGCAAAGCGTTTTGCCGAAAGACCCGTAAAGCACACCGGACTGATCACGAAGATCAAGAAACGGTAGAGCAGCGGCGAATACCGCAGCAGGGTTTTGATGCTGTTCTCCAATCCTTGGCGCTCGGTATCCATGTGCTGCTGCAGAACTTCGGGCACAAAGCAGGGGACACCGTCTTTATAGGGGAATACTTCGCCGGTCTGTGCGCACTTGAGTGCGTTTCCTTCCTCATGCAATTCTGCACGGGAAACAGGATGGACAAATTTCACGTTCACCATGCGTGAATCGTACCTTGCGTGGGTTAGACATCACAAGTGATGAGCCAGCGGAGGTTCCTGAACCTCCGACGGTCCGCTGAGCGGACCGAAATTCGCATAACGTGTTCAGCTCTGTTTCGTCATTCTTATCTTGATCATCATACAAAGCCCCGTCCATGCATCTTTCAGGCGGATCTTTTTCCCTTCTTCGACGCGTCTTGGTTTGTACGTGATGGCGACTTCGTGGATGGAAATCCCTTTGCGCAGGCACTTGGCACAGATCTCTGCTTCCATCTCGAACCCGGAACTCTGCAGATGCAGCGAGCGAAACAGATCTGTTGGGAGCAATTTGTAGCACGTGTAACTATCGGTAATGCGTTTGCCAAAGAGCACACTCATGATGCCGCTGAGGACTTTATTGCCCATCAGAAACCGGTTATAGATCGCGGGGTTCTCTTTGAGGAAGCGTGAACCAAACACCACTGATCCCGGGTGGCTCATGGCTGCCTGGAGCAGCATGGGGATTTCTGCAGGATCATATTCCAAGTCGGCATCCTGAATGACCGTGTATGTGCCTTGCGCCTTTTCTAGGCCCAAACGAATGGCAGAGCCTTTGCCTCCATTGTTCTTTGTCAGGACTACGTCCTGGGGGCGCGCATGTGCACGCAAAATAGCGAGTGAGTCATCCGTAGATCCATCGTCCACGTAGATCACTTGTGCTTGGGGCAACGCCGAACCAATGCGATGCATGATGGAGACGAGTGTCGATGCCTCGTTGTACACCGGAACGATGACGGATAGCGAGTGCGTCACAGCGAGAGATACGTGAACCCTGCACCTTCGAACGTTTGCGCATTCAGTAGCGACTTCAGATCGTAGAACACACCGCCCGGCTTGAGTGCGTTTTGGAATTCCTCCGGCTGCAGAGCCAGGTACTCCTGATGCGGTACCAATAACAAGATGGCATCGTATGGGCCGGATTCCAAAGATCCATATTGCAATCCCATTTTTTCAAAGTCCTCGGTGCGTACCTGTGCGTCGTGCGCATGCACGGTGCATCCTCCAGCGCGTAAGTGTTTGATGACATCCATGACCTTGCTGTTGCGCATGTCGGGGATGTTCTCTTTAAAGGTAATGCCCAACACCAGTACGTTCCCTCCTGCGGCTTTTGTTCCCAATGCCGATACCACTTGCTGTGCGACGTAGCAGCCCATGCCATCGTTGATGCTGCGGCTGGCACTAATGAGCGGGGTCGAAATTCCCAACATGGTGGCCTTTTCCACCAAGTAGTACGGATCCACGCCAATACAGTGTCCACCCACCAACCCCGGCTGGAACTTGAGGAAATTCCATTTGGTTCCTGCGGCATTCAGAACTTCTTTTGTAGGGATGCCGATTTTGCCGCAGAGTATGGCGATTTCGTTGATGTACGCGATGTTGATATCGCGCTGGGCGTTCTCGATGGCCTTTGCCATCTCGGCTACTTTTATAGAGGATGCTTTGTGGATGCCCGCCGTTACCACCGAGCCATACAACTCGGCGAGTGTCTCGAGCGTGGCGGCATCTTGTCCTGCGACAATCTTCACGATCTTATCCACCGTATGCTCTTTGTCGCCGGGGTTAATGCGCTCAGGGGAGTAGCCCAGTGTAAAGTCGGTGCCGCACTTCAGGCCCGACGCGCGTTCCAAAATAGGTCCGCACAAATCTTCGGTCACGCCCGGGTAGACCGTCGATTCGTAGACAACGATCGCTCCCTTTTTTAGATGATGGCCCACGGTATCCGAAGCTGCTTCCACTGGAGTCAGATCTGGTTTGTTGGCATCGTCCACCGGAGTGGGGATAGCCAGAATGATCACATCAGCCTTCTTCATTACTGCGGGATCTGCACTAAAGAGTATCTTCGATGCGGCAAGCTGCTCCGATGTGAGTTCCTTTGTATGGTCGATGTTCTCCGACAATTCTTTGATGCGCCGCTCGCTGATGTCGTAGCCATAGACGGTATATCCTTTGCGGCCAAATGCAGCTGCCAGAGGCAATCCCACGTAACCCAAGCCGACGACACAGATGGTGAGTTCTTTTGTGCTCATGAGGCAATTCTAGAGCGGAAACCCAAAAGCGGAAAACAGAAAACGCCGTTCCTTCGCAATCGTCTGTTTTCGGTTATCCATTGCTTGTGGATTTGCTACTCTCCCTTGGTGCACAGCCTTTTTCGCCATCCCCGCGTACAACGTCATTTAGGCCAGGCCTGGAGGTTTGCCATTACTGGCGGCACAGGTGCCATTGTGGACTTGGGTTCACTCACGCTTTTTGTGGAGTACTTTGGCCTGTCTCACTATGTGGCACCGGTGTATTCGACCATTTTGGCCATCATTGTCGTGTTCATTGGGAACAAATTTTTCACCTTTCGTAACCGGTCGAAATCGTACGGCTCCCAAATGCTCAAGTTTGGTTTGGTCTACGGCATCGCTATCGCCAGCAACCTGTGTATTACGTGGGTATTAATTCACTTGGGTGTGCATTACTTCCTCGCGCGCTGTATGGCAATTGGCGTGGGTATGGTGTGGAACTACACCATGTCGCATACGTTTGTGTTTCGTAAGGCGAGCGATGTGGTCGAGGAACTTCCGCCTGTTGTGTAGCCATGACCAAGCGCATTGCCATCATCGCAGGCGCAGGTCCCGCTGGATTAACTGCAGCGTACGAATTGCTCAAGCGCACCGATATTCATCCCATCGTGTGCGAAGAGACCACGGCTATTGGAGGTATTGCCCAGACCTATAACTACAAAGGCAACCGCATCGACATCGGCGGCCACCGGTTCTTTAGCAAGATCGATCGTGTCATGAACTGGTGGTTCAACATCATGCCGCTGCAAGGAGCACCTGCTGCAGACAATAACGAAAAAGGACACACGGTGGAGTTCGCCAAAGAAGCGACCATCCATTACTTGTGCAAGCACTGCATGCCCGATGGCCAAGTGGATGAATCCTGCACACGTACGTTTCCTGCTCCGGATCCCGAGAAAGAAGACAACGTGATGCTCCAGCGTCCGCGCACGTCGCGCATTTTCTACCGCAAGAACTTCTTCCCGTACCCCATCGCCATCACGCTTTCTGTAGCCAAGCGTTTGGGACTGATGAACACCTTCATGATCGGCATGTCGTACATCTGGAGACAAATCTTTCCTATCAAAGACGAAACATACCTCGATGCCTTTTACAAAAATCGCTTTGGAGACAGGCTCTTTAAGACTTTCTTCGAGGCCTATACAGAAAAAGTCTGGGGCGTGCCCTGTAACCAAATCCGCAGCGATTGGGGCGCACAACGCGTAAAAGGACTCTCGCTCAAGCGTGCCGTCGTCCATGCCATCAAGGATCTCCTCAGTAGTGATTTTGCCAAGATCCAAGCCGAGCGCGAGACCAGTCTTATCACGCGGTTTTACTACCCCAAGTACGGCCCCGGCCAAATGTGGGAGACCGTTGCAGAGCAAGTACAGGCGTGCGGAGGCGAGCTGAAAATGCAGACCCGTGTTTCTGGTGTGCACCTCACCGGCGACAAAGTCACGTCGGTCACTCTGCAGAACACGAAGACCGGTGCCACGGAACACGTGGAGTGCGACTACTTCTTCTCCACTATGCCCATCAAGCACCTCATGGGCATGATGACGCCACGTGTGCCGTCATCTGTTTTGGAAGTTGCAGAAGGTCTTTCGTACCGCGATTTCCTCACGGTGGGTTTGTTGCTCCATAAGCTCAATGTGCAAGAGAAAGGCAAAGCCCCAGCCGAGAACGTCCCCGATAACTGGATCTACATACAGGAAGGAGGAGTGCGGGTCGGACGCATTCAGATCTTCAATAACTGGAGCCCATACATGGTCGCCGATCACACCAAACACATTTGGATTGGGCTGGAGTACTTCGTAAACGAAGGCGGTGATCTGTGGATCAAGCCAGACCAAGAGCTGATCGACATGGGTATCCACGAAATGGAAAAGATCGGCTTTGCCCAAAAAGAAGATCTCGTCGATGCCTGTGTGCTCCGCATGCCCAAGGCCTACCCTGCGTACATTGGCAGCTACACGCAGTTAGGGGTGGTGCAGGACTACGTGAACAAAATTTCTAATCTATTTCTCATAGGAAGAAACGGCATGCACCGCTACAACAATCAGGACCACTCCATGCTCACGGCCATGATGGCAGTGGATAACATCCAGGAGGGCAAAACCGATAAAACCAATCTATGGGAGGTGAACCTGGAAATGGTCTACCACGAAGAAAAGAAGGCCTGAGCAGACCGGCGTGCCCTGCTCCTCTTAGGCGACGTTATTGGCCGTATACCACTCCATCGCTTTCTCGATACCCCTATCGAATGGCGTCTGTGGGTTGTAGCCCAAGAGCCGCTTAGCTTTGCTGATGTCTGCGACGTAGCGCACAACTTCGCCAATGCGGGGGACGCCCACGCTTACATCCGAAGTACTTCCCAGTAATTCCTTCACGCGCTCGGCCAAGTGAAGCAGAGTGGTGCCTTCCCCGTACGCCAGGTTGATGGTCTCGTTCTTCGCCGTATCAAATTTCTCGAGCATCAGTATCACGCCGCTCACAGCATCGTCGATGTACGTAAAGTCCAAGCATTTATCTTTGCCAAAGACTGCGATGGGTTCGTTCTTGCGGCACTTGCGAATGAAGAGGGGAACCACGCGGATGCTGTCGTCGTACATGCCGTACACGTTACTAAAGCGCACGATGATGTGATCAATTCCGTAGCAACGCGTGTAAGCCTCCACGAGTGCCTCACCACCAATCTTGCTTGCGGTGTAGGGACTCTCGCAGTTTTCGACTCTCGCGAGATCCTCGGTATATTTGTCTGCCGCAATGTTGCCGTAACTCTCGCGGGAAGAAGCGAAGATGAATTTCTTGATGTTCAGTTTGCGAGCCAACTCCAGTGCGTTAAATAGTGTGATGAAGTTATCGAGTGCGCGGTCTGGATTTTCCACCAGTTCGTACACGCGAGCGTTTGCTGCCAAGTGCACAATCGCATCAATCGTTGCTTTTGGCTGGTAGGCCATCACCTTTGCCTTGTCGCGCATGTCGATCAACGTCGTCAGCTCCTTTACCTTGGGTTGCCATTTGCACTCCACCCAGTCTATACCGCTCACGTCATGTTTGGCCTCGAGCAGCCTTTCGCAAAGCCGTGTGCCAATCGTGCCGGAGGAACCTGTGACGAGGATGTGCATCCCGGGTAGTTTGTGGGTAAATCATTCTTCGAACAAGGGTGATTGGCGAGGAACCAGTAACTTCCGGCAATCCTGTTATACTGCCAGCAATGATTTCCCTCATCCTGCCCACCTTCAAAGAGGCTCAGAACATTCCCGTTCTGGTTCCCAAGGCGTTGGAAGCACTCAAGGGCCACAAGGCCGAGATCATCATTGTGGATGACAACTCGCCTGATCGTACTTGGGACGTTGCGCGCGCACTGGCAGTACAGCACCCCGAGGTCCGCGTCATCCGTCGCATTGGCCGCCGTGGACTTTCGTCGGCGGTCATCGAAGGATTCCTCGCTGCAAGCGGCGATATCCTCATGGTCATGGATGCCGATGGTCAGCACGATCTTCATTTGCTTCCCAAACTCGCCGAGGCCGTACAGGCAGGCAGCGACATCGCGATTGGCTCACGGTATGTGTCTGGCGGAAGTGTGGGGGAGTGGGACGAGCGTCGGTTTGCGCTTAGTCGCATGGCGACGAACATGGCCAAGGGACTGTGCAAGGTACAAGTAGCGGATCCTATGAGCGGATTCTTCGCGCTCAACCGTAAAACATTCGAACTCGCCCTCCCCAATCTCAATCCCAAGGGGTTCAAGATTCTCCTGGATCTTCTCGTGCATGCTCCCGCAGGATCCACCGCTAAAGAATTGCCGTTCACCTTTAGCCAGCGTTTGCATGGCGAGAGTAAACTCAGCCGTCGCGTGCAGCTGGAGTTTTTGGAGTATCTCTACGATGTCACATTGGGCAGGTACATTCCCATGACGCTCGTGAAGTACGCCTTGGTGGGACTCTTGGGTGTTCTCATCCACTTAACGGTGTACATCGCTGCAGAGACACTCCTCCCTGCGACATCGTTGGATGTCCTTGGCTTCCGCTTGCCGTTGGTCCTGGGCATAGAGTCTGCGATTGTCTTTAACTTCTTCCTGAACAACGCGTGGACGTTTAAAGAAGCGAGACTCCGTGGCATGGCTGCCTTTGGCGGCTTCTGCACATTCAACATCGCCTGTCTGTTTGGTGCGCTCGCTAACTATCCCGTAACACAGCACTTGCTGGCACAGGGAGTTCCCACACTCCCGGGAGTAGCCATGGGTGCGTTTGTCGGTATGATTTGGAATTACACGATGAGTCGCATGCTCACGTGGCGCATATGAAGAAGAAAAAAGTATCTGTCTATCGGCTGCCCGTCATTCTGTTTGCTGTTGTATTGGTGGCAGTGCTTGCATGCGCACTGCGTAGTGTGAGCACGATTGTGCCGCTCTATACTGATGCCGACTTGCGCAACACGGTGCAGCGCGAGGTTCAAGCCTACGCCGACGAACACGGCTTGCTGCTTTCGAGCATCACGATTGTCTCGGTACAACGCGGCAGTATGCAGCTTGCGGTGCGCGAGTATCGCCGTGGATTTGATGCAATCGACACGGTCACGGTTCCTCTCCCTGCATTGCCATGAAGAGACAGACGCAAATCATCGCCATTCTCTTGGAGGTCTTCGCGCTGGTTCTGGCCAACCTGCAGGGCATGATGGGCGGCGTCCTTACCGACGAGGCCAAGTATCTCCTGAGCATCCCGTACCCGCACCCTCCATTCCTGCGCGGAATCATGGCCTTTACCGAACTGCTGCCATTCCAAGAATGGCTCTGGAGAGCGCTTATTTCCACACTCCTCGTACAGGCAGTGTGGTTGGTCTGGGATATGGCCAAACGCATGCCCACCCCCGATCGCTTTGCCATTGCAGCCACATGGTTGTTCTCTGCCGCACTCGTGCTCCAGGCGGGCCAAATTTACATGGCACCTGTGACGGCATTGCAGGCATTGATATTCGTCTGGTTATTCTTTCGTTCCGGTACATCGGTACCAAGTTCTACGTACCAAGTTCCAAAATTTTTCAAACGCATTTGGCACATGGCACGTGGTACCTGGAACTTTTTCAGGGGCACAAATGATATTTCGAGAGCGGAATGGTCTGCTTTCTGGGTGGCAATGCTCTGGTTTGCATCACTCTTTACGGCGTATCAGATCTTGCTCTTCATCCCACTTGTTCTTGCGGTCTTTGCTGGCTTGCCGGTATCTCGTGCGAAGAAAATTCTGTACTTCATAGGTCCGCTCCTAGCACTTGTGGTGTACACCGTAGGTAGCCCGCTCATCATTGCGAGCTTCGCGATCCATGGCGCCAAAGATGCAGCAGAACCGCTCATCACCAAGATCGTGAGTGCCGGTTGGTTGTGGATCTTAGGTGGCAGCATGTTTGGGTCTATTGCAGGTGCGTGGGGGATTCTCCGCTCTCGCTCATGGGCACTCGTGCTCAGCTTCTTCCTTGTGTCGCTCTCGGTCTTCCTGGCATGGCAGCCGTACTACGCCATTCTCTTTACGCCATTGTTGCTGTGCGGATTGATGCACTTTTTCCACTATCGGCCGTTGCATACATTCCCGTACACGCCATTGTTGGTGTTCTCTACCGCGGTACTCGTGGGCATTGCCCCGCCATGGTTTGGGTCTGTACCCAGCCGCGCTGTTGTGACTCTCGTGGAGCGAGAAGCGACCCAGTCGGGCAGCTTGATGATCTACGGATCCTTTGGGCATGACTGGCAGTACGAAAGCAGCAAGCACGTTGTGCGTCGCTACACGCCGGAGGGCTTCAAAGAAGCCAGTGCTCTTGCCTGTACGGTCAACTGCGATGCCATTCGCAAAGAAGGCATGTCGCTTGCCACGCGCTTCCCGGTGGAGGTGTGGCTGCGTCATAAAAAATGACCTACTCGGGCGTGAGTAGGTCATCGGGGGTTCTTCATCCTGTAGATCACAAGAGCGATCATAATGACGAAGAGTGCCACTGGTACAAACACGGCGTTTGCCCAGTCCAACCATGTTCTGTCGTCGGGGTTTCGACGCCGCATTTCTGTGATGTCGATACCGCGTCCGTACGGCGTCTGCCTTCCCTTTGGCCAAATATTCGCGATGAGGACCACAAGCAGTAGGCCGGACATCACGAACCAAAACCAGGCGGGCATATCGGGCATGTGCGTCTCCCGTAAAGAACACCTGCAAGCAACGTGCGTGCAGCGGGGTATTAGATTCCTTCCGGTGCTGCGCGTCAAATCCCGTAATACTCTCTATACCATTCAATAAACCGGGGCACACCGTCTTTAATCTGTGTCTTAGGCTCAAAGGCAAGCATATTCTTGGCCTTCGTAATATCCGCCGAACTTTTAATGGTGTCGCCGGGTTGCATCTCCTCAAAGTTTTTCACGGCTTCTTTGCCGCACGCTTTTTCGACCATGCCCACGTAGTCCATCAGTTCCTCCGGGCGGCCGCAGCCTAAGTTGAATACTTCGTTCGGGTAATTCTTATCGAGCGCAGCCACAATGCCGCTCACGATGTCATCAACGTACGTAAAGTCGCGCTGCATTTTTCCCTGTCCGTAGATGGTCAAAGGACGATCATGGAGCAGGGCATCGGTGAACAAGAACAATGCCATATCCGGGCGGCCCCAGGGTCCGTAGACCGTAAAGAATCGCAGGCCGGTTACATGCATGCCATACAAGTGGTGATACACGTTTGCCATCAATTCATTCTCCTTTTTGTTCTGACCGTACAAGCTCACCTGATTATCGGTTTTATCGTCTTCATGCGAAGGGAACGTGGTGTTCCCTCCGTAAATGGAACTGGAAGAGGCGTACACAAATCCGGGGATCTTCTGCAGCCTGGCCTCGTCGAGTACTTCGAAGAATCCATTGATGTTGATGCTGATGTAATCCGCAGGGTGCTCAAATGCATAACGCACGCCGGCAAGCGCAGCGAGGTGGAGTACGCGATCGCAACCCTGCATGGCCTTGCGCACGGTTTCGCGATCGCGAATGTCTCCGCGGATAAAGGAAAAACCTTTCTTCCCTTCGAGTAGCTTCAAACGAGATTCTTTGAGTGTCGGGTCGTAGTAGGCGTTCAGATTATCTAGGCCTACCACTTCATCGCCACGTGCCAGCAATGCCTGCGTGGTGTGGAATCCAATGAATCCAGCCGCTCCTGTGACAAGAATTTTCATAGACCTATGCCATGGTACAGGAGCCCTGCTTCGGCAACTTCCAAAGGTTCGAAAATATTTCTTCCATCAAACACTGTTTTGCCTTTCATGGTCTTCGCCAGCTCTTGCAAATCCGCTCCGCGGAACACGTCCCACTCCGTGAGGATGAGCAGCATGTCGGCGTCCTTTGCTGCGCTCATGGGGGAGTCTGTGAATTGCACAGAGGAGGGGAGTACTTTTTGCGAAGTCTCTATGGCTGCAGGGTCAAATGCCTGCACAGTGTGCCCTGCAGAAATGAGGGCAGTGATGATCTCTGTGCTGGGTGCTTCGCGCATGTCATCGGTCTTGGGTTTAAATGCCAAGCCCCACACACCCACCGTGGAATTTTTTGGTAGTGCTTTGAGAACTTTTTCCAGGAACCTGTGGCGTGCACGTGCGTTGATCTGATCGGTGGCGCTGATGATGGAAAAATCCAAGCCGTGCTCTTTTGCCGTGGCCAAAAGTGCTTTCACATCTTTGGGGAAGCAGCTGCCGCCATAGCCGATGCCTGCATGCAAAAAGCGCGGCCCAATGCGGTTATCCAGGCCCATACCTTTCGCAATATCCCGAATATTGGCCCCAGAAATTTCTGCAAGTTCGGTGAGCATGTTGATAAAGCTGATCTTGGTGGCGAGGAAGGCATTGCTTGCGTACTTCACAATCTCGGCGCTCTCGCGGTTCATCCACACCATGGGTTTGCCCACGCGTGTGATGGGGCGATACAACTCTTCCATCAGTTCTTTTGCCCAGTCATCGCCGTTCATACCTACGACGATCCTATCGGGCATCAGGGTATCTCCCACAGCCATACCTTCGCGCAGGAATTCCGGATTACTCACGACGGGCATCTTGAAGTTCGCACCGCGTTCTTTGAGTACTGCGGCAATGCGCTCCTCACACTTTTTACCGGTGCCTACGGGCACGGTGGATTTGTTCACAAAGACAATGTCATTCGTTGCTGCGCGTGCCACAGACTCCGTGACCGCAAACACCGCGCGCAAATCTGCCGCATGGTTCTCGCCCGGGGGCGTGGCCACTGCAGAGAAGATGATCTTGGTCCCAGGGATGGCTTCTTCCAACTTCGTCGTAAAAGACAGAAGACCGCTTTTGAGTCCGCTCTGAATCAGCTCTTCCAATCCCGGTTCGAAAATCGGGCTCTTGCCCTGTTGCAGCATGGCTACTTTTGCCGCGTCGATATCCACACCCATCACACGGTGACCCAGCTCTGCAAAACATGCAGCGGAGACAAGACCTACGTAGCCGGTGCCCACGACGGCAATTTGCATGTGCGCAGTCTAGCGCGTGCTTTTGCATTCGCGAACAGCATTTTGTTGATTTTTGCTCTAGCAGAGGCCTTTTTATGGCAGCGGGAAGCTTTTTTATTGATTGTTAAGTTCACTTCACTAGACTCAACAAAATTTGGATTTTGGTCTTTGATAATTCGTTCGGAGGAACCTGTTCTCATGGAGAGAGCAGGATTCACCCCTAGTAGGAGGAGACGGAATGTCTCTCAAGTCGACGGTGCTCGAAGGTTTCGAAATCGACACGAAGCGTGCAAACATGGTGGTTTGCCAATGGTGTACCAATCCGTGTGCACCGCAAAACCAGCAAGCGCACCAGCTGAAGTGCTCGAACTTCATTCTCAAGCAGAAGAAGGGCACACAGCTCTTGAAGCGCAAGCGCCAATTGGTTACTGCCTAGTCTCTTCCTCATCCCAGCTCGCAATCTCTTCGGAGATACTGCGAGCTGGGTATTCTTTTGAGCATAGGTTTCTCTGTACTGAATCTTGTTGGACAAATTCTGTCTCGTCTGGGAGCATCCGTTTTGTACGGTCCTTGGAAGCAGCGTGATATGCGATGTGCTCTCATGTCTTGGACCGCATTGTTGCGGCTCTTGTGAAAGCACTTTCTACGTAGTGGAGGCGTCTTCATGACCGCCAGGAAGCAACTCGCTCAAATATGGCCCGATGGTCGTCCATTTGGCCAGTGTCCGTGCTGTCCCCTCAAACAGGAGAGCTTTCCTCATGATTTGTCTTGGAACATACACGTGACGCAATGCGTCAAGATCTTCATCGCCCGCTTTTGGGCAATGAAGCTAGCGCTTCGTCAGCGACACTTCTCTCGCCGTCATCGTCGGCAAGGCGTTCTGCCTCGCCGATACGCCGCCTAGTAACCCGACGAGTTCGCCCAACTCGTCGCCTATCCAGCTCCGCACTTGTTGCGGAGCTGGATTACTTCAGATCACATCGCACATCATGAATATCCACGGAGCGTAGATGCATGCACCTCCGCTGAGACGTATACTGGTTCCTATGGAATCCAATCGAAAGATCGCTTCTATGCTCCGGCAAATCGGTGCCTTGCTCGATGAGCAAGAAGTCGCGTTCAAGCCAGCGGCGTACCGTCGTGCAGCTCAGGCAATCGAAGGACTCGCATTTGACGTGAGTACACAATCCAAAAAAGATCTTTTGAGTATCCCTGGAATTGGTCAGGCGATCGCCGACAAAATCGAAGAGTTCGCAAAGACCGGTCACATGAAGGCGCTGGATGAACTGATGCTCGCTCAGGGCGGGCTCTCTGCCGAGCTGATGGATATCGAAGGACTTGGCCCCAAACGCGTACGACAGTTGCAGCAGATAGGTATTACCAATCGCAAGCAGCTCATCGATGCTGCTAAGAAAGGGAAGCTCCGGGACTTGGAACGATTCTCGGAACTGATGGAAAAGAAAATCCTGGATTACGCCGAGGTCTCGCCCGAGCGCAACAAGCGCTACCCCTTGAACGAAGCAAAGCCGTACGTGGAAGAAGTGCTGTCGTCCATTCGTGAACTCCCAGGCGTCGAGCGTGCCGAGGCAGCAGGGTCGTACCGTCGTCACAAAGAAACCGTAGGCGATATCGATATTCTCGTCGTCGCCAAAAAGCCAGAAGAGATCATTGGTAAAGTCGCAGAGCTTTCGTTGGTACAGGAGATTGTTGCGCGCGGCCCTACAAAGCTCTCATTCAATCTCCCAAATCTTCTTCGTGTAGATGTGCGCTGTCTCAAAGCAAAAGAATGGGGGAGTGCGCTCTTGTACTTCACGGGCGACAAAGAGCACAACATCGCCATGCGTAAGATCGCCATAAAGAAAGGATGGAAGCTGAGTGAATACGGACTCTTCGAAGGAGAAAAAGTGATCGCCTCCAAAACTGAGGAGGAGATTTATAAGAAGTTGGGATTGCCGTGGGTAGAGCCGACACATAGAAGTGGAGTGCTGCCACGATAAATTTTCTTGTATCTGTAGCGCAGATTCTC
>CAZDEA010000003.1:0-26867 GCA_964504485.1 uncultured Candidatus Peribacteria bacterium
TGCGCATTGGTATGACAGGAGACGCAGCAATCGTGACCGGTAGCCGCACAGGTGTCTTGGCTGTTCCTCGTCGCGCAGTTCTCGAGAACGCCGACGGTCAGACAGTCGTTCGTGTGCTTGAGGGCAAGATGCTCATCGAGAAGTCTGTGACGACCGGCATGGAAGGTGACAGTGATGTCGAAATCCTTACAGGTCTTAAGGCAGATGAAACCGTGATTGTTCTCGTCAAAGAATAATGGCTTCCACCAATCCACATCCTTCGGCTCAAGACCACTCGCAAGCGAGTAGTGGGGCTCCACTGATTGAGCTCCGTGGGCTCAAGAAGTCTTACTTCAATGAAGACCTCGAAACACCGGTGCTCTTTGGGATCGATCTCATAATCAACAAAGGAGAGTTCGTGGCCATCATGGGTCCGTCGGGATCGGGAAAGTCGACGCTCATGCACATCTTGGGATTCCTCGACGTTTCGACCGGAGGAGAATTTCTCTTCCAAGGTCAGCCTGTCGGCAACCTCACGGACGACATGCTCGCGCGCATTCGTGCGACGCGCGTCAGCTTCGTGTTCCAGGCATTCAACCTGCTTGCACGTGCCAGTGTGACCGAGAACGTCATGTTGCCGTTGATGTACCACCCGACCATCCCACCCAAAGAACGCATGCAGCGTGCGCTGCAGGCCATCGAAACGGTGGGCCTGACTCCTCGTAAGGATTACTTGAGTAACCAGCTTTCCGGTGGTCAGAAGCAGCGTGTGGCAATTGCTCGCGCTCTCGTGACGGAGCCAGAAGTCATCTTCGCCGATGAGCCAACAGGAAACCTCGACTCCGCCTCGGGTATTGCAGTCATGGAAGCTCTCCAAGAACTGCACCGCCAAGGTCACACCATCATTCTCGTCACGCACGAGCGCACCACGGCAGAACATGCCGAGCGCATCATTCGTTTGCGCGATGGAAAAATCGAAGCGGACGAAAAAGCCTTCAAGAGGCGCGTCGCAAAAGACGTGAACGAACTCAAATAACCACTTATGTTACTTCGGGACACCATTCAAACGGCCTACAAAGGTGTGACCCGCAACGTGTCACGCGCTGTTTTAACGATGCTTGGCATTGTGATTGGCGTGGGCGCTGTGGTCCTGATGAGTGCCATTGGCGCGAGCATGAGTGGCGTCATCCTCAGTCAAATCTCGTCACTTGGTCCTACCAGCATGGTGATTTTCCCAGGCAGAGACGAAGGTGGTCCGCAG
This sequence comes from uncultured Candidatus Peribacteria bacterium, assembly GCA_964504485.1. GTDB lineage: Bacteria > Patescibacteriota > Gracilibacteria > Peribacterales > Peribacteraceae > CAYRXE01. Next base: position 1,241 of record CAZDEA010000003.1, read on the forward strand.
GGAGTCTTGGCCGGTTTCGACAGCCTCACATTCGAAGACGTCGAAGCACTCAAGCGTCTCACGAGTATTGAGAGTGTTGCGCCGATCATCTTCTTGCCCGGAAACACCAAGTACCGAAACGAAGAAAAATCTCCGCAGACCATGGGCGTGATTGCCAACTACTTCGAGAACCAAAACTACGAAGCTGCCACTGGAAGGCTCTTTGATGAAAGTGATATCGAAGGTGCCCGTGCGGTTGCCGTGCTTGGTCGAGATACGGCCTTGCAGCTTTTTGGATCAGCCGATCCCTTGGGCAAGCGCATTCAAATTGGTGAGAATCACTTTACCGTCGTGGGCGTGATGAAGGCTTTGGGAAGCCAATTCTTCCAGAACGCAGATGAACGTATTTATATTCCGTACAGCGTGGCAAAGAACCTCACAGGGCAAAAGTACGTGAACTTCATCACGATGAAGTCCGCAGGAAATTTCGATCTTGCTCTGGATGAAGTGACATATTTGCTTCGCGAGCGACATGGCATCAATAATCCCAAGAATGATCCCAAGAAAGATGACTTCGTGGTGCGTACCTCCGCACAGGCGAATGACATTTTGAGCGGTGTCTCTTTGGGATTGTCGATGTTCATCATCACGATTGCGGCTATTTCTCTCCTCGTGGGAGGCATTGGCATCATGAATATCATGCTCGTGACCGTGACCGAGCGCACACAGGAAATTGGACTGCGCAAAGCACTGGGTGCCAGGAAACGCGATATTCTTTTGCAGTTCCTCTTTGAATCCGTCTTCCTGACGGTGCTGGGTGGACTCATTGGTATGGCCATTGGTGTGAGCCTTGCGATGTTCGCGTCGATCCTTGTGCGAACGGTTCTCGATACGTACCACTTTGCCATTTCGACAGGCTCGATGATCGCCGCGTTCCTCATGGCGTTCTTCACCGGTCTCATCTTTGGTATTTCTCCTGCGAAAAAGGCCTCTGAACTTTCTCCTATGGAAGCACTCCGCTACGAATAACTATGCTCTGGAAAGACACGCTAGAAACGGCCTTCCACGCAATTAGCGTCAACAAGACGCGCACAGCACTCACCATGCTTGGCATCATCATTGGTGTCGCTTCTGTGGTGCTCATGGTCTCCATGGGTTCGAGCTTCCAGAACTACATCCTCACGCAGATTGAATCCGTGGGGGCAAAGACCATGGCGGTGATGCCTGTTGGCTTACGAAAATTCGGTGGCAACCTCGATAGTCTCACATTCGATGACTACGAAGCCATTAGTAAACTCCCCACCGTCGAAGGCGTTGCCCCGGTGGTGATCGTCGCGAAGCCGCTCAAGTACGGCAAAGAGGAGCTCACACCCATGATCTTGTCGTCGTACCCGGCGATCTTTGAGAACTACAGCTTTAAAGTCCAAAACGGTCGCCCCATCGAACAGTCCGATGACACGGGAGGCAATGCGGTCGCCGTGCTCGCAGGCAAGATCGCCGAAGATCTCTTTGGTAACGAAAACCCCATTGGTAAGCGCGTGCAGATTGGCGAGCAGACGGTCACGGTGGTTGGTGTCTTGGAGCCTGCGGGATCGGCCTTACTTTCCGAAATGGATAGCATGGTCCTTTTGCCGTATAGCGTCGGTCGTGCGATGTCCGGCCAAAAGTATTTGAGCTACATCACATTGCGTACCAAGTCCGATCAATCGCTCACGAAGCAAGATATCACCATGCTCTTGCGTGAGCGTCATCGCATCAATAATCCCACGAATGATCCCGATAAAGACGACTTCCAGGTACAAGGCACCGAGCAAGCACAGGAAATTGTGGGTTCGGTGACCATGGGTCTCACGATCTTCCTCGCACTCGTCGCCGCCATCAGTCTCCTTGTAGGAGGCATTGGCATCATGAACATCATGCTTGTGTCGGTTACGGAGCGCACACGCGAAATTGGTCTGCGCAAGGCTGTGGGTGCACGTCGTCATGACATCTTGTTTCAGTTCCTCATCGAAGCCGTCACCCTCACGGTAAGCGGTGGCATCATCGGTATTGTGCTGGGTGTGTACTTTGGATGGATTCTGTCGCTCATTGCCGAAAAGGTTCTGGGACAGTTTAGTTTTGTACTGAGCATTGGCGCCATTGTGGCTGCCGTGGTGATGGCCGTAGGCACGGGCTTGGTGTTTGGTATTTATCCGGCGAAGAAAGCCTCGGAATTGAGTCCGATGGAGGCATTGAGGTACGAGTAATCAACAGTGCTATCATGGGCTCATGCCCAACGCACACCCCCAGGATCCACACACGCACCCTCAGCATGATCGCAAAGAGGCGATTTCTCAGGCTATCGACAAGGCACAGGATGTTGCCGATCGCTTGAATCCAAAGGACGATCGCGTGATTCATTGTCCAAAATGCAACGGTGCAGAGAAGGCCGAGAAGTACATGAAGGCTGCGACGGTGTTTAGCTTGGGTGCATGCATACTTTCGATTGTGTCTCTGGCGCTCCCGTTTTTGCGCTCTATCGAAACCGACAACTTGCAGAAGATCATGGACACGCTTGAAACCATGCAGGAGAAAACTGGAGCACAAACCTCTTCCGCTGCTCCCACGAGTTACAAAGCACCATCCAAGTCGGCTCAGGCCGCTGCCACGCAGGCAAGCAGTGCATCTTCGCGTGAAGCAGCATCGAGCAGTGCAGAATCTTCCGCAGCAAAAGAAGAGTCGTCATCGTCGACGGCTGATGGAACTGGACTGTGAGTGATTGTAATCACTCATGTTACTTTGCTTCTATGACAGAATTTCCTGCAACTGCGCTCTATCAAACTACGGTCTTAGCGATTAATCCCGATACAGCAGTCCTCGGAGGACATTTGATGAGTGCGAAAGAAGATTCAGATGCGGCAAACATGACCCGTATTCAAATGATCCGCGATGGTGAGTGGTTTCACTTGTTTGATATGCCCGACGTTGTGTACGCGGCCGCAAAAAAGCCCGGAAATGACATCTTCGGTTCGGTGTGTTTTATGGGAAGAAAAGGATTGTATCGAGAAGTTTCGAGTGGAAACCAACCTACAGATGTACAGCTAACAACATGGAAGAGCGGATACCTGCATGATCTTCGCTATATTGGAAGCCATCTGTACGCATGCGGCACCCATCATCAAGTGCACACGCAACAAGGTGTGGATTGGGAAAGGTGCGACAAAGGCCCAGTGGATTTTGATGGTGCGTTCGAAGCTATCGATGGCTTTCATGAAAAAGATATCTATGCCGTCGGTCAGTCTGGCAAAATTTGGCATTTTGATGGCGCTGTGTGGACTCCGATCGAGAGCCCGACAGAACTTCCACTCTTCTCGGTGCTGTGTGCATCAGATGGGTCTTTGTACGTTGCGGGCAGCAACGGGCTTTTGTTTCGTCGTATAAACGACAAATGGAGTGAGCATTCCAATGCATCAGTCACAAAGGCAGTGATCGAAGACCTGGCAGAATTTCAAGGAGATGTATATGTGGCTGCAGGGAAAAATCTCTGCCTGCTGCAGAATGGCGTTCTTGTCCCACTGGATATACCTGTGTCGGGAACATTCTCTTCGGTCGATCTTGATACGTGTGACACTGCTTTATGGTCAGTGGGAGACGAGTGTATTGTGCGTTTCGATGGCAAAAACTGGCGACAGTATTCTAATCCAGACAACGCTTGAGCAAAGAATGGTGGGCCGGGCTGGGCTCGAACCAGCGAAGGCGTATGCCAGCAGATTTACAGTCTGCCCCGTTTGACCACTTCGGTACCGACCCACAAAAGCGAAATGAACGCGTGCGCGGAGTGTAGAGAAACACCGCCTGTATGGGAAGTGCGTGGAGTGAACTGCATCCCCTCCTCTTTTTTTGCGAACACATTTTTTCGCTATCCAAGGCCCTTGAATTGTTAGGTGTACGAGTGTACACTCAGTGCATCTTCTCCTAAGAAATATGACTCCACTCGCACTTTCTCGCATGATCGGCATCGACTCGCCAGTGACCCTGGATTGGTCCACGGTGCGTGCTCTCCACTCGCAAACACAGACAAACACTCCTACCGCTATTTTCTCTTGGCTCCAGCAGTCACCCAGCCTCCGCGGGGTACATGTGGTCTTAGATACATCTGATCGTTTGGAACGCCGAAAAATCCGTAATCAGCTCTTGGCAATGGGTTGCACAGTTACCTCACGATTGAAATTTGCCTAAGCCCCTTGGACTTTCTTCCTCGGCATCAGAAGATATCCGGTGATGAGAATGGTGGAGATGATGAGTGCGATCATCCAGGAATTGCTGCCACTCGCAGGCTGCGTATTTGGACGAGGAGTACTCGGTGCACCTGAATGGAGAGGCCTCGTACTTGGAACAGACGTCGTAGGTGGGACGTAGCTCGAAGACTTGGTACTGCCAATGGCGTAGGGGTTCACAGGGATCAGCGGATTATCCACTGGCCTTTCTACGTAGGGATCTGCAGGCTCTTCCACGCTCAGATTGAACCCTGCGAGCAGAGGATCATTGCTGGCTGAGGGCTTGGGAATAGCAGCTGAGGAAGAAGCGGGGACAGAAGTGGATCCACCGTTAAACAGTTGATCGTCACTGAGTCCGGTGAGACCCGCAGAAGAGATCCCTTTGCTTTCCAGCGCAAGGGCAATGACTTCTACTTCGCCTGCAACATCGTTGGCCGTGACCGATGCGTACGTGTAGGTCCCTGGCAATTGCGCTTCGGAAACGGTGAAGCTCTGGGTGGATCCTGGAAAAATAGCAGGAGAGTACAAACTCTGACCGTCTTGGCCCTTTAAGTCCTCGGATTCAAAAATATGCGGGAGAGTGGTCTTGTTTGTCCAAGAGAGTGTTTGGCCTGCGCGCAGGGTGACCTTTCTTGGTACAACGCCGGCATCGGTGATTTCTACAGTCACAGCATCGGACGGCGCAGAAGAAGACTCTGTACCGGTGATGCTTTGCACCTCTCCCGTAAGGGGAGTCATTTGCACATACATGGCAATGCCGAGCATGGCTACAAGCAAAATGCCCACCAGTGCAGCAGGCCTGCGCGAGGCGGGGCGACGGGGCACCTTGGCCGGAATCTTGGCCGAGACGGCACCGCCAATGACGGTAGGTTCTGTGGATTGCCAGTGCGGGTCGATGTCTCGCATGGTTATCGAGAAGTGCGCGAAGCGAACTGCCTGCGGAAGGCAAATGCCGTTCCAATGATGGCTGCACAGGCGAGGACAACGAGCATGTTCGTAGGCAGACCAGATTCTCCCGGGACATTGCCCGTGAGGTCACCGCCCAAAGGGTTCTGGCCATTGGGGCCAAGATCGCCCAGGGTGAGTGGCGCCGTAGAGGAGCGAGGATCCCCTGTTTTAATCATTACTTCGCGGCTGAAGGCGCTTTCTTCGTTCTTGGCATTGAACGCGCGTACTGCCAAATAGTAGATGGCATTTACGGGCAAGCCTCGGATCACGTGCGAGTTCGAAAGGGGATCCACGCTATGACGCTGAATGTAACGGCCCTTCTCTGTGCCGTAGTAAATGTTGTATCCCAGAGTATCTACCGATCGCACAGGATCCCAGGTGAGCGAAATACTTCCGCCCTCGGTACCTGCACGCACGTTCTGCACTTGGAGGAGCACGAACGCCGTTCGTTCTTCGATGGTCAAAGAAGACTGCGCGCTGCTTGCGGCAGCAGAAGAAACTGCAGTGCCATTAGAGCTGCCTGCAGAAGACGAGGATGTGCCATTGGGCTCAGAGGATGCCGTGCTACTCGAAGACACAGGCTCATCGGATGGAGCTGTGCGTACGATCAAAGCGCCGAGATCAGGGGAGACGATGTTGCTCTCTTCGCCTGCAATGAGCGCGACAATCTGCGTGCGACCTTGGAGCACACCCGGTTGAATATCATCGAAGCCTACGGGAGTCAGTCCTGCGCGTGGATGTCGTTTGACCGTAAATTGAATGCGCGCCACCGGCATAAGTCCATTGATGGGTTCGCCTCCGGCATTTGCCGAAGCCGCAATCTTCACAATCCCTTCATCGGGGGCGAAATCCAGTTCGCCCGGGGTAGGAATAGGGAGAGAGACGTACAATTCCATGTTCACGCCTTCCAATACCTGTGGGTCATACGAGAGAGCGGCGTTTACGCTGCTGATAGCAATATGTGAGGGGTTCAAGAGCACCAAGTCCATGTCCAACGTGTCTCCGACCTGTATTTCTTGTGTTTCTTGGCTCTGAGGATCGCGAATGCGGTAGTTTGCACAGCTGTCGGGACTGTTTTTGAGCACATCAGAAATATCTCCAACGGTGGCTGTAGGTTCGATATTCAAAGGAGCGGCACAGTGCGGACGCAAAAAGAGCCAGGCCCTCTGTGGTGCAGCCTGAGCGAAGCTGGGAAGGGGAATGGCACCTGCAAAAATTGCGATGCTCGCGATCACCGCCGATACCCGGTGCGCGGAAGAATGCGAATGCATGGATTAACGGTCGGCAAGATCGTGCAGATCACGCAGGATGTCTTTCATGGTGGCTTTGTAATCGCCATCTCTGTCGCCGTCGATGATTTGCTTGGGCGTCAGCTGGCGCAAGCCCTGCAGTGCCTCTGCCTTGATGATGACATCTTGGAGACTCAGTAGTCCGTTGCCATCAATGTCTCCTTGCACCGTACCCAAAATATCCGCAGCGTTCTGCGAAGCTTCGGTGCGGTCAAAAATCTGTGTGTCATTCGCAGAGCGAATGCCCAGGCCAAATGCAGCGATGATCGAAAGGACTCCGAGAGACATGGTGCCGAGCATGCTCGCAGACATGTGCTGCTTCCGTGCCAATACTGGAGGGCTCGACTTCTTGGACTTTGCCGAGCGGGGAGCGGAGGACTTCGTCATTTCTCTGTGATTCTGCACCCCTCTTCCTCCGCACACCATTGCGAAAAAGAGAGATTTGTCTCCTCATAATAGAATGGATCCCGTACACTCTGTGCGTGACACCGCAGATATTTCTGTTCACCGGCGAAAATACCGAAGAGCTTCTTCGGGAGAAAACGCGTTGGGTGCAGGAATTCGTGTCTCGAAAAGGGGAGTCCGATCTTCTGGTCGTCCGATCCAGCGGGCTGACACTCCCTGACCTCTTGGATGCTGTTTCTGCAGCACCTTTTCTTGCAGATAAGCGTTTGATTCTCGTGGAAGGAATTCCGCGTTGGACGGCCGAAGAATTCGCACGCATCGAACAGTCGCAGCACTCGCAGTGTGTGCTGGTGTTCATTGAACCATCTCCTGATGGTCGCCTCGCAGGAGTGAAGGCACTGCAAAAACTGGCAACCGTAAAAGAATTTGCACCAAAGACGGGAAAGCCGTTGCGTACATTCCTCCAAGAAGAAGCGAAAGCCAACGGCACTGCTATAGATTCTGCTGCTCTGGAGCGTTTAATTGCGATTGTGGGAGAAGACCAGGCGATGCTCACGCAGGAAATTCGTAAACTGAGTCTGTTTGCGTTCGGTCGAACCATCACTGTGCAAGATGTGGTGCTCCTTGCGGTTCCTGCCGGTGAGCAAGAAGTATGGGAGCTCTCGCGTTTGCTTGCCGAAGGTGACGCCGCCGCCGCTCTCGCGTACACCAAATCTCTTCTTGCTCGTGGCGAAGATGCGCAGTCTATTTGGAATATTCTCCTGTGGATCACGAGACAATTTGTGTCTGTGTGGAGTGCGGTGCAAGAAGGCAGTGGAAACCCCGGGGATATCGCAAGCAAGTTGAAGGTGCCGTTTCCTTCTGTGCGCACGCTGCTCCCTGCGGCCAAACGTTCTTCTGCGCAAAAGGTGACACAACTTCTCGATTCGGCTGTTGATGATGATATTGGTCTGAAAACCGGTCTATACCGTTCCACAACAGAAGCACCCGACGAAGTCCTTGCGCTCCTGGACTTGCTGGTACTCCGCATGGCCAAGGCCATGCATTAGCTTTCGATTTGCTTGAGCAGGTCTTCGGCCGTGCCGTCCTTCTGCCTGTCGGCTTCTTCGGCGGAGGCACGCTCGGCTTTCTTCCTCTTCTTTTCTTCATCCATCGTGGCGATGGATTTTTCGGAGCTCTCTTTCTCCAACTCCTTTCCATACTTCTCGTCTATGGCAGCGAGCTGGGTTTTTTCATTTCCCAAAATCTCGCGCAAGTTCCCAATCTGCTCCTCGGTCATTGCCGGAAGAAGGTTGACCCAATATTGTCGTTCCTCATCATTCATGCTTTCGGAACCTTTGATGAGATCAATCAGTTCACCAAATTTTGCCTGCGTGTCGGCAGGAACAGTAAGACCTGTCGGTGGTGTGCCCTGAGGATCGGCCATGAAGTCATTCTAGCGAAAAATGACCAATGACCAAATCGCAATGACCTCGTTGTGTCATTGGTGCTTGGTCATTGAGTCTTGATCAGGCCACGTTCAGAATCTCGTACTTCAAGAGTCCGGATGGAGAGGCGACGTTGACGATCTCTCCCTTGCGGTGGCCCAGAAGAGCTTTACCGATAGGGGACTCGTTGCTCACTTTGGAATCCAGAGGGTCTGCTTCGGTGGAACCCACGATGGTGAATTTCTCAGGCTCGTCGTCATCCGTCGTGTTGCGCACCGTGATGGTGGAACCGATTTCGGCTTCCTTGTGCTTGGTCTCTTTCTTATCGTTGATGATCTTGGCATTCTTGATCTTCTGCTCCAATTCCAAGATGCGTCCTTCCACGAAGGCTTGCTCGTTTTTGGCTTCTTCGTACTCGGAGTTCTCGGAAAGGTCTCCGTAGGAGATTGCTTCCTTGAGGCGCTGAGCGACTTCTGTGCGGCGCGTGACCTTGAGGTACTCCAATTCTTCCTTGAGCTTCTTCAAGCCCTCCTTTGTCACGAGCGTCTGCTCGTCGTTATCGGTGAATCCAGAGGACCCTGCAGGGTCATTGGAGAGGTCTTCGAGGAGGATATCGTCAGACATGAGAAAACGGGGAGAAGTGCGCGGTATTGTACAGCGGATAGCCCTCGCTGCAATTCCTTTTTGGGTTACATCTTCAGCAAATCCGGCCAGGGCATCAGAGGTAATTCGTCTGGATTCTCCTGCAAAAGCGCTTCTATAAGGCGTTTTGCCAACTGCACGTTGGTAATCAATGGAATGCCATGATCAATGGTCAAACGGCGAATGAAGTAGCCATCGGTTTGTACCGCACCCCCGGCATGTGTGGGGATGTTGATGACCATATCTACCCTGCGCTGCTCCAAGTACTCGCGGATGTTGGGGCTGCGTGGCTCGCTGATCTTCGAAAGCAGCATGGAAGGAATATTGCGATCGGTGAGGAACTCGTGCGTGCGTTCGGTAGCGAAGAACGAAAAGCCGCGCTCATGTAGGGCTTCTATGGAAGGCAGGAGATCAATTTTGTCCTCCAGTGTGCCAATAGTCACAAGAATATTTTTCTTGGGGATTTTGAGACCCACGGCAAGCATCGACGTGAGCAGTGCTTGCTCGGCGTTGAATCCAAAGCATGCGACTTCTCCCGTGCTCGCCATTTCGACGCCCAGTCTGGGGTCGGCACCGCGCAAGCGGTTGAAGCTGAACTGTGCGGCTTTGACGCCCACGTGATCCAGGTCAACGGTCTGGTACTTTTTATCGGTCGGAGCAGCGCCCAGGAGTGCTTGGGTTGCAAGGATCGCAAAGTTTTCGCCCGTGACCTTGCTCGCAAATGGGAAGCTGCGGCTGGCGCGCAAGTTACATTCGATCACCTTCAAGCGGTTTTCTTTTGCGAGGAATTGAATGTTGAAGGGCCCGGAAATAGAGAGTCCCTTCGCTACTTTTTTGGCGATGTCTTTCAATTGACGGAGCGTGGCGAGGTTCACACGCTGAGGAGGCAGCACGATGGTCGCGTCACCGGAGTGCACGCCTGCGTTTTCGATGTGTTCCGAGATGGCATAGAGAAGAATCACGCCGTTCTGCGCGACACCATCAAACTCAATTTCCTTGGCGCCTTGCTCGAATTTCGAAATCACCACCGGTGCCTCTTTGCTCACCAAGGCAGCATCCTGAATGTACGAAGACAGGTCCTCGCTGCTGTGCACCACGGCCATGGCCGCACCCGAGAGTACGTAGCTGGGGCGCACGATTACGGGGTAGCCCACACTATCGGCGAATTTCTGTGCAGCGCTGATCTCTGTGAATTCTTGCCACGAAGGCTGGTCCACGGTGAGGGTATCCAAGAGCCCCGAGAACTTATGACGATCTTCCGCTCGATCAATATCCACGGCCGCCGTGCCCAAAATGGGCAAGCCCGCACGTGCGAGTTTGGGACACAAGTTATTGGGGATCTGGCCACCCATGGAGACCACCACGCCAGAGGCGTGTGTGAGTTCGGCAATGTCTCGTACGCGTTCCTCGGTGAGCTGCTCAAAGAACAGTGCGTCGCATTCATCATAATCGGTGCTGACGGTTTCGGGGTTACTGTTGATCATCACGACCTCGTGCCCTTGGCGTTGCAGCTCCTTGGCCGCCTGCACGCAGCACCAGTCGAACTCCACAGAGGAACCAATGGAGTAAGGTCCTCCTCCAAGCACAATCGTGCGCTTGGCGTTGGTATCGAACGTGACGTCGTGCTCGGTGCCGTGGTACGTCATGTACAGATAATTGGTGTGTGCGGGGAATTCTCCACCCAGGGTATCAATCTGTTTGATGACCGGGAGGATGCCAGCAGCCACGCGCTTGGTACGGATGGCCTCACCTTGTTCGTCGCGGAGTTTGCCAATGGCGTTGTCGGAGAATCCGCGCATCTTTGCTTCTTTGAGCAAGCGAGGATCGAGCGGTTCTAATTTTTTGTGGAAGATTTCCTGTGCAGTTTGCGCACAGCGTTTGACGGCACGCAGGAACCACAGATCAATGCCCGTGAGTTCGTTGATGCGCTCGGGAGTCCACTCTTCATGGAGCAAGGCTTCTGCAACGGCGAAGAATCTGCGCGGAGTAGGACGAGCAACTTCATACTCGAGATCCTCAAAGGGGAACGCGACGGGGTACAAGCCGTCTGCCCCGATGTTCAACATGCGGATGGCCTTTTGAATCGCTTCTTCAAACGTGCGGCCGAGTGCCATCACTTCTCCCACAGACTTCATTTCGCTGGTGACTTTATCGCTCACAAAGCGGAACTTCTGCAAATCCCAGCGTGGCATTTTCACCGCTACGTAATCGAGTGAAGGTTCAAAGTCTGCGCAGGTGACCTCGGTAATGGCATTGCGCAAAAGCGGCAGCGTGTGGCCGAGTGCCAACTTCGCCGCCACAAAAGCGAGTGGATATCCTGTGGCTTTGGAAGCGAGTGCCGAACTGCGTGACAAGCGCGCGTTCACTTCGATCACGCGGTAATCGCGTGTTTTGGGGTCCAATGCATACTGAATGTTGCACTCACCCACGATCTTTAAGTGGCGGATCACCTTGATGGCGATACTGCGCAGCATTTGGTATTCGAAGTTATCGAGTGTCTGACTGGGAGCAATCACAATGGATTCACCTGTGTGGATGCCCAGAGGATCCACGTTTTCCATGTTGCAGACCGTAATGCAGTTGTCGGCTCTATCGCGCACCACTTCGTACTCGATTTCTTTCCAGCCCGTGAGATCTTCTTCCACGAGCACTTGTGGCGATTCCACAAAGGCGACCTTCACCAGATCCTTCAATTCGGCTTCAGTTGCTGCGCGGCCGCTGCCTTTTCCTCCCAACGCAAATGCCGCACGAGTGATTACGGGATAGCCGATCTCCTGTGCCGCAGCGAGAGCCTCTGGCAACGAAGTACATGCACGTGAGCGTGGCACCGAGACATCAATAGAGAGGAGCTCAGCATTAAAGAGCGCACGGTCTTCGGTCTTGCGAATACTTTCTACCGGAGTGCCGAGTACCTGGACGCCGTGTTTTTCCAGCACGCCGGAATCTGCCAAAGCCACACCGCAGTTCAAAGCCGTTTGTCCGCCGAAGCTCAGGGCAATGGCCTGGGGTTTTTCCAGTTCGATGATGCGCTCTACAAAGGAGGGCGTGACCGGTTCGAAGTACACGCGGTCGGCGAGTCCCCAGCTGGTTTGATTGGTGGCGATGTTGGGGTTGATGAGGACGACACGCTTGCCTTCTTCTTTGAAGGCTTTGATCGCCTGACTGCCTGAATAGTCGAATTCTCCCGCTTCTCCGATCTTCAGTGCGCCTGATCCCAAGAGCAGGATGGTCTGAACATGGGAAAAATCGCCCCCCGCGCCCGGTGAGGACGCCTGGGAGCCGACGCTCTTGGCTGCGGTCATGTCCGGGGCAGAGTAGAAGAGGAGCGCACAAAAGCAAAGTGGAAATGCGCGGTCGACTATTACGCCATAGCGGGCGCAGAGAATCTACGAAAAGTCCTGGTCCTGTACTAGAAACACAGCGCGAAATGATGGACACTCATAGCCATGACGAAACAATTCTTCTTGGGTCTCCTGAGCGTGGTTCTCCTCGCACCCGTTGCTTCTGCAAAAACGCTTTCGCAACTTTCCACGGATCTCTCGACCATGCGCAACGCCGTACAGATGATGCAACAAGAAGATGCAGCTGCCCAAAACGAGAACACACGAGAGTCTTCCAGCGAGCTTTTCCCCGCCATTGCCGGTGCCAAGCCCGTGCTTACGGTTTCGCAGAGCAATCTTCTCAAACGTTGCGATCGCGAGAAGAAGGTGAGTAGAAGGTGCGCCGTCCTCACATGCAGACTCTTGGGAGAGAACTGCAAACGCTGATTGGCTCAGCCACGTGATGTCTTTCGCTCGGTCAAATGACTTTCGAGGTGTTCTTCAGTGGGATGCATGCCACGCAATTCCAGAAGTAACGTTCCAAAGACAATCAGAGCACCGCCCATAATATGATAGAAAGCGATGGATTCGCCCAAGATGACATGCGCAAAGCCAATGGCGACGATCATGGTGAGGTTCGAAAACAGCGATACGCTCGAGACGGGCAAGCGATCAATCGCCTCATAAAACGTGAAGGTGTTTAAGAAGCGTGAAATAAATCCAAAGGCAATCAGCGCACCGACCAGCACCAGTGGTAGTTGCACGACTTCATGGTGAACAGTGAACGAGAAGAACGGTGCAAAGACGAAGAACGAAGCAACGGGCACCGCAGAGCGCATGAAGACAACTAGCTGAGGGTCTGTGCCATGCAAGTACTTGCGATACACAATGCTACCGGTTGCAAAGCTGAAGCTTGCGAGAATCAAAGAGATGTCTCCGATCTGAAACTCGAGTCCATCCGAGAATCCCTTCAGACAAATGGTCGTGATACCCATGACAATCGCCACAGTCGAAAAGAAGTGCGTGAGTGTCCATTCTTCTTTCAGGATCAAGACTGCCATCATCATCATGAACATCATTTCCGCGTTTCCAAACAGAGAGGCATTTACGGCGGAAGAGCTATGCAAGCCAGAGAACCAGAGCAGCGGGCCCAGAATGCCGTTCGTGAGCCCAATAGTAAGCATGGGTGCCAGCTGTTTTCGCGTGAGTTTCGTAATTTGCTTGAGCACCGGTACGGCACCGAAGAAGAATAATGTGAAAAAAATAGTGAGCGCCTCGCTGAAGAAAAGCAGCGCTACAGGAGAGAGTGAATCAGAGACGACTTTCGCGAAGATGTTATAGGTGGCTGAAAAGAGAATATTGCTCGACAAAAATACCCAGCCCAAGCTCTCGCTCGTGGCTTGGGGCCTGCGAAATTCTACGAATGGCCACTTATGGATGTTGATGTTCGGCAATCAAGATAGTATAGCGTATTTTTGCCCCTTTTTCCATGACAGAACGCCATGTACCGTGGGGGCATGGAACAGTGGTTTTCGAGGCTTTCGGTACGGCAATGTGCTCTATTCGTAGCCATTTTGGCTTTTGGACTCTATATCCACCCTGTGTGGGTGAATGATTTTGTGACGTTTGACGATAGCGTGCTCATCACGAAAAACCCGGCCGTGCAGCGCATGACACTCATGGCAGCTTGGCACTTTTTCACGTCGTACGACCCCGAACTCTACGTGCCGTTGACCATGCTTTCGCTGCAGATTACGCATGGCATCTTTGGGCTTTCGGCTTGGGCATTTCATGCCGGTAACTTGGCGTTACACATACTCTCTGCGGTGGTGGTGTTTTTGATTGGTGAACGTTTGACTGCACGCAAGGGTGCAGCACTGTTCATCGCCGCGGTGTTCGCAGTGCATCCCCTGAATACCGAAGCCGTCCTCTGGGCAGCTGCACGAAAAGATACACTCGCTGCAGCATTTTGTTTGGTTGCTGTATGGGCGTATCTGCAGTTTCGCGAAGCCGGTGTTCGACGCATGTTTGTCCTGAGCATCGTCATGTTTGTCTTGGGTTTGCTTTCGAAGGTGTCGATTGTCACGCTGCCGTTGGTATTCATGCTCCTCGATGTATTGAGCGGTGATCGTGCGCGAGATTCCGTGCGCAGACTGTGGCCATTCTTTGTATTCTCTGTGTTGTTTGGACTGATAGCTCTGTATGGAAAACGCGGAGTTCTGGAATCCTCCAGCACGGTTGAGACCATTATCCTCACTATTCGCTCACTAGGTTTTTACCTGTGGAAGATTTTTGCCGCATGGGATTTTGCTGTCATTTACCCCGTGGTACGACCGATTGTGTTTGATGTGATGACTGCGGTTTCGGCAGCGACTTTGGCTGGACTCGCGGCTGTAGCCTGGCTTCTGCGAAAGCGGGTGCCTCTCTGCACGTTTGGCATTGTGTGGTTTTTCCTCTTCGTTCTTCCCAATAGCACCAACTATCTCAAGAACGGGTTCCTCTTTGCCGCCTCGGATCGCTACGCGTACTTGGCAATGATCGGCATTGTGCTTGCCGTGGTAGAAATTTTTCCTTGGGCAGCGAAGTCCATACAGAGCAATGCATTCAAAGTCTTTCAGAGCATTCTCGCTATGGTCATTCTCGTTGCGTTGAGTGTTTCTTCTGTCGTGCAGTCGCGTACGTGGAAGAACAGCGAAGTGCTGTACAGGAATGTGTTACGACGCTCACCGGATTCAACATTGGCACTGAGTAACCTCGCTGTTGTTGTGCGCTTGGAACCCGGACGCGAAGAAGAAGGAGAAGATCTTCTTAGGGAAGCACTGCGGATTGATCCTTTGATGGTGCAGGCACTGGTAAACATGGGACAAATAGAAAAGAAGCGCGGGAATTTGAAAGAAGCGGAGCAGTACTTCGCCAAGGCTGTTGCCGTACTCGATAAGAAATCTCAGCGCTTCTTTGGGTTGGATGACTTGGGAGCGTATTACTTCTTGGCAGAGATTCTCGATGCAACTGGCAGGCGCACCGAGGCGCTCGCAATTTTTGAGCGCGCCGTAGCACGTGCGCCCAACCTCGCAGAGCCGCACCATAACTTCGCCGTGCATTTGCAGAAGGCGAGTCGTATCGATGAAGCGATTGCTCACTTTACCGAGGCTGTTCGCTTGGAGCCCACGTATATTCATTCGCACTATCTCCTTGCGGGAATTCTTGCCGAGCGTGGTCGTTTAGAAGAAGCCGAAACGCTCCTGCGACAAGTAGTGGCTGTGGATCCCAATTACCAAAAAGCCAAACAACACTTGGCGAACATCATTCGTTTGCGAAGCAATTAAAAGAACAGGCAGTCGCGGAGACTGCCTGTGTGTTGTTGTTCCTAGGAGACCCTAAAGGGGCCCTTTTTTCCGCTCCTCGGGCGTCTCGGGAGCCGAGCGTTTTGGCTCCGGGGAAACCCCGAGCCAGTCGGCCTCTGGAGTAAGGGGGGCATGGGGCATAGGCCCATCCTGTAGAACGCCAGGCTCATGGTGCTTCCGACAGCCAGAAGCACAAAAGGATCGGGACGTTTCATGTCGTTCTCCTGTACACAAAAAGGGCGGAACTCGATTAATCTACGTAAAAATGCATCAGGGTCAAGAAATCCCTTATGCTCGAGGGACGCAGATGAAAGCCTTCTGCATCTGATTGGCTAAGAAGGGCTCAAAATGCCACTCCGGATGGGCTTCGGTAAACTCCGCGAACGCTTTTCGCTCACCCTTCGCAGGGTCGCCCCAATAGGCATTCCACTCATCAAAGGCGATGACAGTTCCTTTTTGCAGGAATGGCAGAATCCAATTCAGAACAGTCACTGTGGACGTGTAGAGATCGCAGTCGACGTAAATGACCGCTGCTTTCTTCGTGAGAAGTTCCGACTGCAATGCTGGAGTAAGAGAGTCCTCGTAGAACCCTGGGAAAATCCGTGTGCGCTCTACTCCGTGTTTTTCGATGGTGGATTTGAAATTTTCTAATTCCATCTTTGATTTTCCTTTCTTCCAGATTTCCTGCTCGTCAATTTTTTGGATTTCTGGGAAGCCCTCAAAGGAATCGAATGCTAGGAAATCCCATTTGAACTGTGGCGAAAAAATATCCCATGCCATGCGAAAGGTGTTGGCGCCGCAGCAGCCAAATTCCATGTAATAGCCATCTATTGGTCTATTAATGAAGGCAAAGTTTCCAATTCCCCGAAAAATCTTTTCGCGGTTCCCCATAATGAAGTTCCAGTACTTCTTTCTCTGCAAGCGCCTATTCTTTTCTGCAATGTAGGCATTTCCTCTGTAGAGCAGTCGCAGACGCAGGCTCTCGGGAACCAAGAGGACAATAATTTTCTTGAGCAAAGCAATCATGTGAGCAGGAAAAGATGATCACATGCTACATCATCCATTCGCAAAGTCATGAGCTGATTCTTTCACGACGTGAGTAGGGCGAGTCGAATGGTGCCGCCGGTTGGAATTGAACCAACAAGTTCCGTGAGGAACAGAGGATTTTAAGTCCTCCGCGTCTACCTTTCCGCCACGGCGGCATGAGTCTTTTCTAGGAATAGGCGTACAGAAGATACCACGAAATCCACAAGGATTTCAGCACTCAGTCTCACGCTTTAGATGGGCAGCATCTGCGCAGCGTACGGAGCTGGTGCACGCTCGGTTTTCTCGCCGACTTTCATGGGTTCTAAGGTGTCGGGATCCACTTCCTGCGCCTGCACAATCAAGCGGCGAAGAGTGGTTCCCACAGGAGTGCATGTCATGAGTGTGGCAATGCGTTCATCCGGTGGTTGATCCAATACCGAAATATCGTTGGGGCTGACTTCTTTCTTGCTGCGTACGACGTAGCGATGTTTATCACCGTTCCAGTAGACCCAGTACTCGTCACCCACGTTCAGCTGATGCAGACGAGCGAAAATGGAGTTATAGGCACTGTGTACCCACTGATAGTTGGAGCTGTGACCGGTGAGGAAGAAGTTGCCCGCCTGGCCGGGCTTTGCTGTCCCTGGATAATGCACGACGCCATTGGTGAGCGATTGCTGAATATCGGCTTCCACTTGCTTCCAATCCTGTTTCAAGAGCGCCTCTGTAGGAGGCTGTACCAGCGGAGCTGCGACTTTGAGCTTGGGGATGATCACCATGTCCGTTGGAGGTCCCACATCGGGCAGATAGGTCAGCAGACCTTGCAAGTCCGATGACTGTGGAGCGCGAACGACGGGAGTGGCGGACTCTGGCAATTCCAACGAGGGAGGTTCGATGAGCGGCATGATGTTCGAAGCAGCGATCTGCCAGAAGCTCTGTGCGTTCAATGCGGTAAAGAGCACGACGAAAATTCCTGCGAAAGTTCCGCCGAATCGCAGGACATCGAACAGGAACAATGCACTGCGGGATGCTTCGCGGTTGTTCTTTTTCCCAGCAACACTGACGGGCTCGAGCAAGAATGCCCAGAATCGTTTCATACCTGTTCCTACTCCCGTTGCTGCATGGCGAATGGCTTCACTGGATTCGGCGACGGTGTGATGCACTTGCGATGCTCCTTCGTTGGCTGCGCTGAGGAGTGTGACAGAGACCGCCTCGAAACGATGACGCACATCCATGCGCTCTTCTTGCACTGCAGCTGCGACAGGCTCCTCTACGGTGTCCCATGTGACCTCTTCCGACGAGGAAGGCTGTGCCATGATGAGAGGAATTTCCCCTGACACCTTCAAAGACTCAGGCTTTGATTTTTGCTCTTCAGGAAGGGCTGAAGTTGTTTTCACACGTATGACGATGTTGCCATCGTCATCGTACTGCGCCTGTGGCTCGTGTGAGAGGGGAGAAATCATCTTAGTATAGCGCAAAACGCACGTTCCAGACAGTCTTAGAGAATATATTTTAAACTAAAACAGCAAGGTGCCTAGTGCCAACTTGGAGAAACAGTTCATCAACGCATTTAGCGCATCACGCCGCCTCCAATGACTTCCTGCCCCCTGTAGAGCACGAGAGATTGTCCCGGTGCCTGCGGAGAAACTGCTGCATCGAAGGTAAATGTGCCGTGGTCGCCCGAAATATGCAGCTTCCCCGGGAGACGTTGAGAGAGTGACCGCACGCGTGCTTCAAACGGCATTGCATCCTCCGGTTTCCACGAGACAAATCTCAAATCCGACACCTCCACTGTGCGCGTCTGCTCGCTTCCTTTTTCGCTCACGATGAGTGTGTTGTCGACAGCGTTTTTCGAGACCACTTCCAAAGGAATCTTCAATCCACCTATGCCCAACCCTCGGCGCTGACCCACGGTGTAGAGCGGCAGACCTTCGTGTGTGCCCACGACGGTGCCATCACGACGGACAATGTTCCCGGGGACGAGAGCATCTCTTAAGTATCGTTTGAAAAACGCTTCGGGAGTTTTTTCGGGGAAGAAGCACAAGTCTTGGCTCTCGCGGTAGGTCTCGTCATCAAAGGGAACGCCAAACTGTTGTGCGAGCGTATACACATCACTCTTGAGCATACCGCCGAGCGGGAAGAGTACAGAAGAAAGCTGTTCCTGCGTGAGTCCATACAGGTAGTAGCTCTGATCTTTCGAAGCATCGACAGCCTCGAGGAGCAGCATGCGACTGGAGCCATCGGGGAGTTCCTCGCGCGCCGTGCGCGCGTAGTGGCCGGTCGCTAGGCGTTCGCAGCCAAATGCTTTCATCAGTTCCAAGAGTTTTCCAAATTTAATCTCGCGGTTACAGTTGATACAGGGGTTTGGAGTAAGGCCCTCTGCATATCCAGCAAGGAAAGGATCCACAACCGATGTCTTAAATTCCTCCTGTAAATCCACGATGTGCAGCGGGATGCCCAACTGCTTTGCGACAAACTGCGTGCGCGATGCCGTTTGCGCGTTGCAGCACTTACTGGGCAGTACCTCTGCGAGTGCGGGTGCGAGGGGATCTGTCCACAATTGGAATCGCACAGCGACCAGCTCATGGCCTTCTCTGTGGAGCATGTGCGCCACCGTGGAACTGTCGATACCGCCGGAGAGTGCAACGAGAATTTTCATACGTTGAGGACATGATGCGCGGAATGAAATTAGGCGTGTAAGTGCCTAGCGCTTAGTGCGTCTTACGCTTAGATTAAGAATACATGAAGATAGAAACAGCTCTACGCATTTGGCAGGAAAAAAAGCTGCTCACAGCCGAAAAGGCAGGGGAGTTGCGCGATGCCTTGCCAGAGGCCGATGACGTCTCGCACAAGGCAATCGGCATTTTCTCTGCCGTGGGCGCAGTACTCGTGGGCTTGGGCATCATCTTGTTTGTTGCCAGCAACTGGCAGGCCATGACACCGGTTATGAAGGTCGCCATTCTTTTGGCCGGCATGGTCGCAACCGCTTTCGCAGGATACTCACTCGCGTACGAAGGACAGACCTACACGAAAACCGGTCTCGCACTCTTGCTCATCAATGCCTTCTTATACGGAGCGAGCATCTTCCTGATTGGCCAGATCTATCATCTGCCGCTCGATTGGACGACCGGCATGTTTGCTTGGTTCCTAGGTGTGGCTATCTTCGCGTACGCATTGCAGTCACGCCTGCACTTGTGGCTGTCTGTTCCTATTTTGCTGCTTGCACTCTCGTGGTTCTCTGCATCTGTGCGCACGGGAGGATCGGAGTTTGAATCCCTCTTCGACGATAGTGGCATCTTGGTCTTGTATCCCATTTTGGGTGTTGGCCTCTTGAGCACTGGCGTACTGCATCGCTTACACAATTGGCTTCGCTTTGGGGAGCGCACGTTGATGCACTGGGGATTGTTCCTCCTTACCTTGATCATGGTGGTGTCCACAGTGGAACGCAGTGTGTTCTTTGGATTCTTCCAGGTGCGTACCGATGCCTTCGCTCTATGTGTGACAGGAGTTTCGCTGCTCGCACTCATTGCCGCACTCATCTGGGGCAAGTTCGAAACGCCTCAGGGTCGGTACGGGCTTTTGGCACTGGCGCTGTACATTGTTTTCACGTTCATCTTGGCGCGTATTCCGCTGTGGATGGGCTACCCGGAATTCACAAACCTTGTGTACGGCGCTCCTGCATGGGTATCGGAGCCGGGTATTTTCTCCCTTGCTGCGTTGTTCGTGATTCACATTGTGATGGTGTTCGTTTTCCTCCTTGTGGTGATTTGGGAGGGCACGCTGCTCAAATCCCCGCAGTTTGTGAACATGGGCATGTTGGGATTGGCCTTTGCCATCTTCATCCAGTATTTCTCCTGGGCATTTGAACAATTGGATCGCTCTGTGGCGTTCATCTTGGGTGGTGTGCTCATCTTGGGACTTAGCTCTGTATTGGAACGCCAGCGCAGGCGCATTATTGCTTCCCTCAAAACCGTCTAATGTCTCGCCGTGTTATCTTCCTCGGCTGCTTGCTCGTTGAACTCCTGTGCGTGTTCGGCCTCTTTGTGCCGCTCGTGTTGCGCGTGTCTGCAGGCACAGAGGTCACGCTCAAGACGATTCCCGTGGATCCTCGTTCTGTCTTCCGCGGTGATTACATCACCTTGGATTACGCAGTTGGCGGGGGAGTGCCCGATACCGCGAATTACGGGAAGCCGGTGGTGGTTGTACTCGAAAAGAAAGGCGAGGATTGGGTGCGTGTGTCGTATGGCGACACCAAGCCTCCACTCGCTGCAGGGCAGATCTGTCTGCGTGGCAGGCTTCAGTACCAGCGCATAAGCTTCCCTGATATTTCTCAGTTCTTCGTTGAAGAAGGTCTTGGAAAAGAGCTGGAGCAGGCCCGCAATGCGCACCGTCTGCTCGTCACAGCGTCAGTGACCGAAGATTGCCACGCTGTCGTCACCGGCATTATCTTGGGCGCCGAGGCACCACTGGAAAACCCACCAGAGGTGTTCTCGAGACCTGTATTGGAAGATACAAAGCCACAACCAGCACCCATCCAATAGACGAGGTGTTTGGGCGTAGAGAATGCTCTATACTCTCGCGGTGTTAGAGAAATTGCGAGCATTGGCCAAGGAACATGCCGATCTTCAGGCGTCGTATTCGTCGCCCGATGTCTTGGGGAACCCTAAGGAATTGGCACGCGTGGGTAAGCGCATCAAAGAACTGGAACCGCTTATCGACCTTCTGGCGGATTACGATCGTCTCCAGAGGAGCATCAGCGATGCCAAGGATGCCTCGCTCGAAGGGGAATTGCGCGAGATGGCCGAGGCCGAAGCAAAGGAAGCTCAAGCACAATTGCCAGCTTTGGAAGAGCGCATGCGCGCGTTCCTTGTCCCCAAAGATCCTGATGACGACAAGAGCGTGATTCTCGAAGTACGTGCGGGTGCCGGTGGTGATGAGGCGTCGCTCTTTGCCGCAGAACTTTTGCGTATGTATTTGCGCTTCGCTGAGGCGCAGGGCTGGAAGACCGAAATGCTCGAGCAGTCCATCATGGATGGCGGGGGACTCAAGGAAGCAGAGTGCCGCATAGAAGGTGCAGGCGCGTACGGCATGCTCAAGTACGAGTCCGGCGTGCATCGTGTGCAGCGCATCCCCGAAACCGAGGCTAAAGGCCGCATTCACACGTCGACCGCAACAGTGGCGATTCTCCCCGAGGCCGAGGAAGTGGATATTAAAATCCGCCAAGAAGATTTGAAGATCGATACCTTCCGTAGCGGCGGTGCCGGCGGTCAGAACGTCAACAAAGTGGAGTCTGCCATTCGCATCACGCATATTCCTACGGGGACAGTGGTTGCTTGCCAAACAGAACGCAGTCAGCTCAAAAACCGCGAGCTGGCCATGAGTCTGCTGCGCAGTCGTATCTACTCTGCCGAGCAAGAAAAGCGCGCCAAAGAACGTGGCGACTTGCGATCGGGCCAAGTGGGCAGCGGGGACCGAAGCGAAAAAATCCGTACGTATAACTTCCCGCAGGATCGTCTGACAGATCACCGTATCGAACAAAACTTCAGCAACTTGCCCAGTATTATGGAGGGAAATATCGAAAAAATGCTGCAGACATTAAGGGAGGCAGATATCGAACAGAGGCTCAAGAAAATGGCTGAGTGAGGCCACAATCTGTGTATTGCTACAATAAGTAATTATTGTATAATGCACATCTATGCCAAATGGAACACCCGATAGATATTCGTTGGGAGAGCGCGAAGTTCTGGGAAGAAAAGAAAAAGCGATCTTTCGTCGTGATCTGGGCGACGAGGGAAATCAGCTCTTCGTCATTCGTGGATTTTCCAAAGACAGAGCAGATTTGGAACATGTCGATCATCCTCATGACCATGTGTACTTGGACGGTGCCGTGCAGGGTCCCTTGTACGATGCTATGCGCGGTATTTATTCGCTCGATCACCACGAGCACTGTATTCGTCCGATTACCGATGCCACGTGTGTGCAGGCATTGCAGCTCACGCGCTTTCGCTTGATCACTGCTCTTGGGAACAAAATCATTGCAAACGAACCGGACATGGATACGAACATTGCTTCGTGGGCGCTCCTGAATGCAGACGTTCTCGCGCACGACGAACGTATTTTCCGTCGCGTGCAGCCGCTTATTCTTCTTGAAGGAAACATCGACTCGTACGGATTGGGTATGGAAGAACTCACGGGTTTGCCACAGGAAGTCATTCACGATTCCCGTGACCGCTTAAAATGGCTGATGGAAGAAGAAATGGATCTGAAGGCAAGAGATCGCTGGAACACCGTTGATGCGGCAGACTACACGGAACGTGTTTTGAGAAAGATGGACAAATTTGCTCTGAGAGATAGTTCTGACTTGAACGTACAAATGGACGTGCGCAGATCGATGCCCCTGCGAAACAGTGCCACCATGCAATTTGTGATTGCCCCGGGGTCCGGTATTTATCACGTGGAGAACGTCATCATGAACAAAGAGCAGTCTCATGACTGCGCGTGCATTGTGTACCACGATGGACGCACGAAATGGACAGTGAAGCTCACAGGCTACTTGAACAAGTTCCGTTTGGGTCCTGTTGCGCAGGCGCTTTCGCGTGAAGAGCGAAAGATGAAAGACAGTCTTGGTGTAAAAGATGAGCGGTTGCTCAATGCAGAATGGGGCGGTGGCGACGTGATTATCGGTGCGCCAAGGTACCACAACGGGTCAGCTACATATCTCTCTATCGATCAGATCCTCAATGCTGTGCAGGAGGGTCTTAACGTGCAGATTCCCGGCGGTGCATCTCCTGGCGCTCAGCAGCCATAACGCAGTTCTTGAGCAGGCTGGCGACGGTCATAGGACCGACTCCTTTAGGAACAGGTGTCATGGCAGAGGCGATTTCGGCGACATCGGGTGATACATCACCTTTGAGCCCTTCGTCTTCACGTGCGATGCCGATATCGACGATCACTGCACCCGGTTTGACCATGTCCTTGGTGATGATCCCCGGGATACCCACTGCAGAGAACAGCACATCTGCCTGGATTGTGTGCGAGGCCAAGCCTTCGGTTTTTGAGTGGCATACGGTGACGGTTGCCCCACGGTTGAGCAGCATGATGCTGAGCGGCTTCCCTACAAGATTGCTGCGACCCACAATCACGCAGTGCTTGCCTTCCACGGGGATGGCATAGAACTCCAGCAGAGAAATCACGCCAGAGGGCGTAGCAGGTGCCAAGTGCTCGTAAGCGTGCGAGATGAACACCTTGCCCAGGTTACGGGCTGTGAATCCATCGACATCTTTTTGGGGTTTAATTTCGCGTGCGATCTCGTTCATCTTTTCTTGGAGCACTACAGGCAATGGCAACTGGATGATGAATCCATTCACACTGTCGTCGATGTTCAGTGCGTGTACCACAGAAATCATCTGTTCGAAGGTGGTTCCTTCAGAGAGCTTCATCAGTTCGGCAGTGATTCCTACTTTTTCGCATGCCTTTAACTTGGCAGACACATAGGCGTTGCTGCCTTCGTTATTACCTACCTGTACAATCACCAATTTAGGGTGCACTTTGGCAATCCTGGGCTTGAGAGCTTCCAGCAGAGCTTCAGCGGGTTCCTTGCCTGTGAGCATCTTGGCGGTCATGACGGGATCATACCACTTTTTTGGTCAGCTTTTCTAAGGCCCTTTTGATATCGCTGAGTTTCAGTCTTTCGCGTCTCGCAAGCGCTTTCTGTTGTTCCTCATTCGAACATTGTTCGAAGAGCCCTTGCAAGAACTGTAAGTACACCGCGGTAAATTTTCTTTGTCGAATCGTCAGGGTGTATTTTTCACCTCGGAAGAGTGGGAAGTTAGCAATCGCTTGCTGAGCTTCTTCAATTTGGAACAGCTTTGATGTACGTGGTTGGTTTTTACTCTGAGGTTCTCCTGCAGAGTCTCCCGGAAGATCTGGCATGGATGCGGGCGGCACGTGATCGAACCGACACCCGAGAATTGCTTCTATGCGATTGCGTGTGTCAAAGGACATATCCCATTTGCGTATCTCCTCGACAGTTGTGCCGAGCGCTTCGCAAATACGTTTACGTACAGTTCCGTTCCTGAATATCAGGAGCCTTGTGATACTTACGAACCTGCGAAGTGTAGGCGCATCGCGTTTCTCTAAAGCTTCGCGAAAAGCATCGGCAGTGAGCTTGTTCTTGTTCATATTTAAAGCATACCACGCACTACTTCCCAAATCATGCCAGCTCCGGCGGCTTTATCTCCAGATGTGTCTATGACCTTGATAGAAGGATCTTCTGCGGCAAGGGTTTTATACGCACTGTGGATCTTTTGCTGCAGTTCTTCTTTCTCGAACATGTCGCGCTTTTCTCGGCGATTGAGACGCTCAATACACACACTTATAGGCGGCAGCGCGAGGATGGTGAGGTCTGGTTTGCGGAAGGCTTGGTTGATTCCCTTGAGCCACTCACGGTCGACGCCAAAAATTTCGCCGTAGGCAATGGTCGAAAGCGTGTAGCGATCACTGATGACGAACGTACCTTCTTGGAGTGCAGGTTCAATCACCTTCTGCACGTGCTCCGCGCGGTCTGCACAGAAGAGCAGCTGCAACGCAGAAGCAGGGAGTGATCCCTTGCTTAGTTCGCTGCGAATCCAGGTGCCAATGGAGCCATCCGTTGGTTCAGCTGTGAGGATGACTTTCTTGCCCTCACTTACAAGTTTTTCTGCAAGGAGCTTGCTATGGAGCGTAGTGCCGGCGCCGTCTGGACCTTCGAGAACGATGAACATGGAGAGAGGATACTCAAAAAAAGCCGAAGGGTCACCTCGGCCTTTTCGTTTTCTTGATTACATCATCCCATCCATCCCTCCTGGCATTGCAGGAGCGTCTTTTTCTGGCTTGGGGATATCGGTGATGGCCACCTCGAGCGTGAGGAACATGGCAGCAACCGATGCTGCGTTTTCCAATGCTGAGCGAGTCACCTTCTTTGGATCGATGACCATGGCCTTCACGAGATCTTCG
>CAZDEA010000003.1:26967-34232 GCA_964504485.1 uncultured Candidatus Peribacteria bacterium
TGCTGAGCGAGTCACCTTCTTTGGATCGATGACCATGGCCTTCACGAGATCTTCGTATTCCTTCGTCATGGCGTTGTAGCCCACGTTGCCCTTGCTGCTGCGTACTTTGTCGACCACAACCTTGCCTTCGACACCTGCGTTATTGGCAATGTGCATGCAGGGGTAGGTGAGTGCTCCGCGGATAATATCGACACCGATTTTCTCGTCGGCGTTGTCGGTCTTTACCTTATCGAGACAATCAATGCAGCGGATGTATGCCGTGCCGCCTCCTGGAACAATTCCTTCTTCCATAGCTGCGCGAGTAGCAGAGAGTGCATCTTCTACGCGGTGCTGCTTCTCCTTCTGCTCCACTTCTGTAGCTGCACCAACCTTCATGAGTGCGACACCTCCTGTGAGCTTTGCGAGACGCTCCTTGAGCTTCTCTTTATCGAAGTCGCTCTTGGTTACTTCGAGTGAAGCCTTGATCTCGTTGATGCGGCTGGCGATTTCGCTCTTCTTACCACCACCGTCGACGATCAGCGTTGCCTCTTTTGTGGAAACCACTCTGCGAGCACTGCCCAAGTCATCAATCGTGGCATTCTCGAGCTTCAAGCCCACTTCTTCTGTGATCACGCGAGCACCTGTGAGTGCAGCGATGTCTTTGAGGATTTCCTTACGACGATCACCAAAGGCAGGAGCCTTGATGGCGAGCGTGGAGAAGGTTCCGCGGAGTTTGTTGAGGACGAGCGTTGGCAATGCCTCACCTTCCACGTTCTCGCAGATGATCACGAGTTCCTTGCGACCTGCTTTTGCGAGGCTTTCGAGGAGTGGGAGAATTTCCTGAATATTGCCGATCTTTTTATCGGTAATGAGGATGCTTGGACGATCGTAGATAGCTTCCATCTTGGCCGTGTCTGTCACGAAGTATGCAGAAATGAATCCTTGGTCGAACTGCATTCCTTCCACGAATTCCATTTCGAGTCCGAGAGTCTGGCCTGCTTCTACGCTAAATACTCCATCCTTGCCGATTTTCTCGAAGACATCGGCGACCACAGAGCCAATCTCGCTATCCTGAGCAGAGATCGTGGCAATTGCCTCCTTCTCTTCGCGCTTGCTGACCGTCTTCTTCATCTTATCGAGCTCGATGGTGACAGCTTCCACAGCCTTCATGATTCCGTTCTTAATGGAGATGGCGTTCTTGCCACTGCCAAGGTGCTTGAGACCTTCTTGCATGATGGCGTGCGCCAAGACCGTTGCGGTTGTGGTTCCGTCTCCCGCTGCGTCGTTCGTCTTTGTTGCAGCTTCTTTTACCAGCTGAGCACCGAGGTTCTCGAATGCATCTGGGAGTTCGACTTCTTTCGCAACAGTCACACCGTCTTTGGTAACTGTGGGAGCGCCCCAGGATTTTGCGATCGCGACGTTACGACCCAATGGTCCCATGGTTGCAGAGACAGCATTGGCGAGCTTGGCGACGCCTTTGAGGATTTGCGTGCGAGCGTCGGTGCTGAAGAGGAGTTGCTTAGGCATGATGTAGTAAGGTGAAGGATTAAGGTTAAGAAAAAATGAATTACTCGACGATGCCGAGAATGGAATCGCAGTGGAGAACTTTGACTTCGACAGTCTTGCCGTCGACGGTCTTGAGCTTCACATCGTCACCGGCGTACTTTCCAAAGAGTACTGTCTCGCCGACTTTGAGGAAGTCTGCTGGGTTTACATTGTCTTTTCCGAGTCCTCCTTTGCCGAGTGCCAATACCATTCCCTGCTGTGGCTTCTCGCCACTGGCGGTATCGGGGATGATGATGCCAGAGGCTGTCGTCTGCTCTTTTTCGAGCGGCATCACGACTACGCGGTCACCAATCGGGCGAATGGAAACTTCGAGTTTCACGGGAGACTGTTTGCTCATATAAAAGAGGGGAATAGGATCTACGTATTGTCACGCCGAGCATGGTCGGAGCGTGTTAGCAGTCGTAATTGTAGACTGCTAATCGGACCTGTCAATTTATGGCTAATGGCAGCCCTTAGCGTATATTGACACATTAAATTAATGTTGTATTATACAAATCTTATGAAACAGGTGATTTCTCCTTCGGCCCTATTCCTCGCTCTTCTTTTGACTGCGTGCACGGGCTCTTCGACAGTCTCTCAGAATCAACATGTGCAATCCAGCAGCTCGGCTGGCGTGCAGATTGCCGTAGTTCAGGATGCTATGGGCGAACGCAATATTCTTGTAGGTGAGTCTTCCTCTTCTTCTGTACTCGGCATCGCCGGGTATCAGGTGCAAGCAAACCAGATGTTCCAGTCTCGGTATGCTGGTCAGTCGCCTACGTCTTCTGCACATGGCGGATCCATCAACGGGAGTGTGCAGGGAAGTATGTCGTACGATGCGAACGGCAACGTGATCAATACTTCGGGAAACTTTGATGCCAATGGAAATAGTATTAATGCATCTGGAAATACCTCGGGTAACTCTCAGGCATCGGTTTCTTCTTCGAACAGAGCACGCTCCGGTAATCCATCAGCCTACAGTTACATCTCTGGTTGCGATTACTCCTTCTTGCAACGTCTTGGCTTAGAGGGTCAGTGTGGTGGAACAGGTTGGGTCTTCCCAGGGCTCGTAGGCGGAGAGTGTCCTGTGACTGCGTGTATGTTGAGCGTGGAACGCACAGAAGATTCTCCATTTGGTCCTCTGTAATTCCTTCTGCAACAAAAAACCACCCCAGAGTGAGGTGGTTTTTTTGAAGTTCACGATTAACGAGTCTTCTTGGCGATGATGCCATCGATGGACCAAGCACCTGCTCCGTTCATCATCAGAACCAAAGCGATACCAATCAGAGCGATGTGGAATTCGTAACCGCCTGCTCCTGCAAAGAATCCGTTCTGTGCATGTACCAAGATGATGGCACCGAGCATCACGACACCAATGGCAGCTGCGCACAAACGTGTGAGGAATCCCAAGACCAGACCGATTGCACCAATGGATTCGGCAATGATCACGAGCATGGCAATGATGGCGGGAACGCCGAGACCTGTGAGGAAGCTCATGGCGCCGTCAAAACCCGGACCACCAAACATACCCACAGCCTTCTGCAAGCCGTGTGGCAGTACCACTGCAGCCAGCGCAATGCGCAGGATCAGCGATGCGTAGTCGCTATCGTTCGTTTGAAAAAACTTCTTCATAAAATAAAGAGGGGAATACAGCCAGTCTAAACGGGAGTACCGCCCTCGCAATTGACGGAACCTTCGGTTGAGCTGTATTGCGCTCTCGTTTACTTCTGCCAGTACGGCGATATCGGCACATTGAAGGCTGCACTCACGCTAAACGGCACCACTTTTGCAGGGTCCAGGAACTCGGCCATTTCTGCCTCTGTTTGCACGTATCCGCGCATATCGATGGCTTTTCCATTGCTGATTCCCAGGTGCAGATGTTTGCGGTTGCCGTCGCTATCGTGACTATTGGCCGGAGCGAGGACGCTGATTTTGTCCCCTGGCCTGAGCGTGGTTTTTACTTTGGGTAATCCTTCGAGTGTCAGGTGGCCGTACATCACGGTCATGGCTTTTCCCTGGAGCGTGCACTGCTGCACAACCAGTCCACCGTATCCTTCTGCAAATCCAGAAAACAGCACTTTGCCGTAGCACAGTGCAAAAATAGGAACATCAACGTTCAGCTCCTCTTTCCCCACTTCGAAATCCTGCCCCACGTGGTACCCGGTAAAACGTTCGGGAGGATCAATGGGATTGTCTTCGGGATTCGGCGTAACGCGCAATCCAAAGTGCAAGGGTGTTGCGCGGAGTGCGGCATCGCGGATGGGCTCCACAATGACCGAAGATCCGGAGCACGCCGAAAGCAGAAGTAGAGACGCGAGTACGGGAAGAGTTTTCATATGTGCGTAGACGGTACTGCCCATTGGTACTTACCTGACTATGCTTGTCAGCCCTATTGTTTTGCAGGACACTTTGCGTATGACCAACACGTGGAACAATCTCACGGCCGAAGAAGAGGACGTGATTGAGCGCAAGGGTACGGAGCGCCCGTTCACCGGTGAGTATGATGACTTCTTTAAGCCAGGAACGTACGTGTGTCGCCGCTGCAATCACCCGCTCTTTACCGCTGCGGCAAAGTTTCACAGTGGATGTGGTTGGCCAAGCTTCGACGATCACTTCCCGGGTGCCGTTTTGCGTATTCCGGATGCCGATGGATCGCGCACAGAAATTCAGTGTGCCAACTGCAAAGGACACCTGGGACATGTGTTCGAAGGTGAGCATATGACCGATAAAAACACGCGTCACTGCGTGAATTCTCTTTCGATAAAATTTGTTGGCGCTCAATAATTGTGGTGCCCGGAAGAGGACTTGAACCTCCACAGCCTTGCGGCTACACGCTCCTGAAGCGTGCGCGTCTGCCATTTCGCCATCCGGGCTTGAGATAATCAAAAGAGCCCGCAGAGGATAGCATAATAGATCCTTGAGACGAGAGGATCTGATTACTCTTTCTTCGGCAGATCTTCCCAGAGTCCAATCACATTCCCGCTTGGGTCTTTGGCGTAGGCGTAGAACCCCATGCCCATCATGTCGATCTTGGGCATGACGGTCGATCCACCTGCAGCCTCGATCATCTTCAGCTTTTCATCGATAGATGCGACGGTCATGGCAAACACGGGAGCCTTCACGTGTTCATTCTTCTTCATGATTCCTCCATTAATGGCGCCGGGTTTCAGCGGTACGCGCGTGGTTTCGTCAATCGGTGTCGTATGCACGCCGATGTATACAGAGCCATCGGGCATGGGCCAGTCGGTTAGCTTCCATCCAAAGATATCGCCGTAGAACTTGCGAGAAACTTCTACGTCATCAACAGGAATTTCGAAGTGTACGAGTGGGTCCATAGGAAGCCAGTATACACGATTCCTTAATGACTCATTAATCTTTTGTGCCATACTGTCGTCATGAGTCTCTTTGGGTCCGGATCGGCTACGAAAGCTGGCAAAAGCTTTGCGTATCTACCGGAGCGTTCTTGTTACTTAGACAGCGCTTGCCAGACGCTGCGGCCACAGGAGGTGATTGATGCAGAGACAAGGTACTACCACGAGTTCAATGCGTGTGCCGGCAGAGCAAAGTACGGCTGGGGTAGGAAGACGGATGACGAGGTCCGTGCCACGCGTGATGATGTGTTGTCGTATCTCGGAGTTTCTTCAAAAGACTACGTCGTCGCATTCACGCTCAACACCAGTTACGGCATCAACCTGGTTTTGCATCAGTTGAATGCTGCGAACTTCAAACGCATCGTGACTTCAAATATTGAACATAATTCCGTCATGCTTCCCACTCTCACGTGGGCAGAGAGAAATACCAAAGAGAGACTGGTGCTTTCTCGTGCACAGGACGGAGCCCTCCTCTATACAAAAGATCAACTCGAACAATCCATTGTTCTTGTGAACACCATGAGCAACATTGATGGGCGAATGCTTACCAATGTTGCAGAGTTGGTTTCGGATGCACATGCAGCAGGAGGCATTGTTCTGTTGGATGCTGCGCAGCACATGGCTCATGACATACGTATCCTCCAGCATGTGCCGTTCGATGCGCTCTTTTTTTCGTCGCACAAAATGTACGGTCCCAGTCTTGGAATTATCGTCATCCGTCGCGAGCTTCTTGCTTCGCTTCAGCATTTTCTTTTGGGCGGCGGGACTGTCGACGATGTCACGCTTGACGGCTACACGCTGCTTACAGCACCGGGCGAAGAATATGCGCCGTTGGAAGTGGGTTTGCAGAACTGGGCGGGAATCGTAGGGTTTCGCGAAGCGCTTTCTTGGCTGCGAAATCAGAAGGATCGACATACGAAAGAGCAAGCACTTGCGGAACAGCTCTTCACAGGATTGCAGAAACTTCCACGTGTGCACCTGGTGAATCAACGTGCATCGCCGGTCGTAAGTTTTTGGATCGACGGATTGGATGCGCACAAAGCAGCGTTGCTGCTGGATGAAGCTGGCGTGCAGTGCAGAACCGGGCATTTCTGTTGCCATGCATACCTGCAACATGTGCAAAAACTTCCTCCGCTCGTGCGTGCATCCCTTGGACTGCATGTGCAATCGAAGGATATTGAGCATTTCCTCGCGAGTCTTACGACGATTCTTTCCACTTTTTAGTCATGCTGTGCATTGCTGCGTTCATTGTCTTCGGGATACTCGCGATATTCTCGGCGGCGTTCCGTCCGCTTGCAGCCAAAGCTTGGCGGTGCGTTGTATTGCGTATCACTCTTCGTCCGTGTGATGTGAATTTTGGCGAAGAGGTAAAAACTCGCATGGTTGCAAAACTGATGTTCCGCGCACCGCGCACAGCTAAATTTGTCGACCAATGGATGGAGGCGTTTGCCTTCGTGTTTGTTGCACTCAGCATTTGGAGTCTTGTGTATGTCCTTGTGGGAGGCTTGAACCTGTACGTGTACGGCACGTGCAGCCCCAGTGATGTGGAGTCCTGTTCGCTTTCTGGCGAGGCCTGCGGCGTGGATCAAGCGCAGCTAGGGCTTATGGATGCCATTCGACAGAACAGGGTAGGGGAGTGGGTCGCAGGTCCCGCTGTGCGTCTCGCCGAAACAGTGAGTCGCATCCCCGATCGACTGCGACACTGGGAGGCCAAGGAATTCCTCGGGCCTACCGCAACCTTTGCCCAGGATGAAGATCCGTCGAAGCCCTACGCCGTAGAAGTCATTGATCCTTCTTGTAAATTCTGCCGACAGCTGACGGCAAATATGAAGGAGGCCGGTATCGCCAGCGCGTACAACGTCAGCTTCTTGCTCTATCCCATCCCGCTTCCGGATGGCAAAACAAAGTTTCCTCATTCGCGCGTAATGGCCTCATAT
Organism: uncultured Candidatus Peribacteria bacterium; assembly: GCA_964504485.1. GTDB lineage: Bacteria > Patescibacteriota > Gracilibacteria > Peribacterales > Peribacteraceae > CAYRXE01. The sequence goes on from CAZDEA010000003.1 coordinate 33,800, forward strand.
ATTGAGGCGCTCAAAACTCAGCCCAGCACAGCGAGCTCGCCTGCACACGCGGATTGGGTGCTGCTTTCGAAGATTTTTGAAGGTGATATGCAGCAGCGATTCGTTATGACGTTCGATGCTGCTCAGGCAGAGGCGCAATTGCAAACGTTCCTCAAAGAGATGGGGTACGCACCATCGCACATCAGGATGATCGCAGCACGGGCTCACTCCGCAGCGGTGGAGCATTCGCTTGCCGAGCAAAAACTCCTTGTAGAAGAACGCGTGAGAACAATCCGCATTCCCACGTTGCTCATTGCAGGAAGAAGGTACGATCGCGCGCTTGGTGTCCCAGCACTCAAGAGACTTCTCCCGTAGGGATTACGTTACCATGCACAGGATATAACCATGTTGCCCTGTGCTTCTAAGTGACTGTCGTCAATGACGACCTGAGTGT
>CAZDEA010000003.1:34332-36492 GCA_964504485.1 uncultured Candidatus Peribacteria bacterium
TGCTTCTGTTTTCTTTTGTTGCACGCGCCGGGAAGGGGATTGAGGCAACATGGGTCATGTCGATCCTTGCAGCGGGAGCTGCACTCTTTTGTCTGTGGACTCCTGCACGAAACATTCGCGTTCCCGGCTCGGCGTTTTGGTTTGGTACATTCTTTTTGTGCTGGAGTGTTCTCAGTTTTCTTTTTTCCAGTACGCAAACATACGGACTGGATGAAATGATGAAGGACACTGCTGGATTTCTTCTTTTTCTGTGCGCCGTGCGCTTGGCTCCAGATGCGCTTCTTCGTGAAAAGTTTTACACAGTCCTCACGATTCTGGTCCTCCTTGCATGTGTTGTGGGAGTAGCCGTGTATGTGCTGCAACCGGTGTCGCGTTTTAGCGGAGTATTCTTTCATATGTGGGATGCGCGGGATTACTGGCCCAATGCTTGGGCGGAGTTTGTGCTCCTCGCATGGCCCATTGCGTTGTTTCGCATGCGCACGGTGCATCGCGCGGTTCGCCTGAGTGCGCTTGGGTTGATCTTTGCCGCGCTCGTTCTCAGCTTCTCGCGTGGTGCCGTGTTGGTACTGGGAGTGCAGCTTCTCCTCGCTGGAATATTTTGGCTGCATCACACAAGCAAGAACGGCATGCGCCGTCAGCAGGTGACAGCATGCGTTGCCGATGCTCTCGCCATTGCAGTGGTCACAGGAGCTCTGTTTGTCGGTCTCAATGCTGCACGTGGCGCGTTCTTCCCTGTGGAATCTCTCGTTGCTAAGGCAACGCTCACGGCAAGCGAAGGTATGCAGACGGTCGATGAACGAAAGCAGTTCTGGGTGCAGTCTGTTGTTCTCGCACAAGAAAAACCTGTCTTTGGATGGGGCCCGGGGAGCTTCCGTTTTGTGCAGCCTCGATTGCAGCAGCACGTTCTCGCCACATCTGATCACCCACACAATGTGTTTCTCAAACTCTCCATGGAACGCGGATGGATGGCAGCAGTGTTGTTCTTTCTCTTCCTCGTCGTTTCGCTGTTTCGTTTTCCACTTTCTCTTATTGGTGATCCCAAACGAGCTTTTGTAACTGTCTCATTGATCGGAGTCATCGCGCATAACATCATTGATTACAACTTGCAGTTCACGCTGATCGCAGTACCTTTTTGGCTTTTGCTTGGCATCGCGGCATCGGATGCATCGACGAAGACATGGTTCGCCAAGGCAGCAGCACTCCTGCGCTGGAATAAGAAAACACCCACAGTTCCGTTTGTGCAAAACAGCATTCAAGTGTTGCTTGCAGTGGCGCTTCTTCTTTTGGTCGTCATCGAAGGAAGGTTCTTGGTGTTGGAGCGTTTGGGCAAAGGAGCACTCGCTGCAGGCAACGAACAATCTGCCATAGAACTGATGAAGAAAGCACAGCACATGCTCTTCCCCCGCGATGTGCACTTGGAACTAGCATCCTTGCTTTTGGATCAGCAGCGCATAGAAGAGGCAAACACCGTGCTCCAGGATTTACGCAGCAAGAACGCAGAAGATGCACGCTTGTGGATTCTTCTCGGCGACGTGAGCTTGATGATCAATCGCCCGGATGATGCCCATGCAGCGTATAGCCAAGCCTTTAGATTATCTGGCTGGAATGATCTGCGGCCGCTCCATGGCGTTGCGCAGTCGCTTCTTCGCTCGAAGTCCGCGCAGGAGAAAAACATGTTCTTCCCGGTGGCAGATGCGCGGTTGGATCAATTTGCGACTGCCATACGTGCCAACACGCACTTCATAGCGCTCTCGTGGCATGTGGAGGAATTTGCTCGCAGCTCAGAAGAGCTGGCCAAGGTCTACCCACTCGACCGCACGCCGATCCTCCGCAGGAAGAACGAAGTGGAGCTCTTGGGGTCTCGGGCTCGTGCAGCTCGCGCTCGGGAGCGGCAGGGTTACCTGTGGTAAGAATGCCGTGTTAATCCCGTCTTAACCTGGTACAGGTCTACTACCGTTGCGCAGGATATATTCTGTGCGTACACTTCCCTCCTATGAAAAAAATCTCGACCCTCGCATTGGCCTTGGTACTTCCGCTGGTTTTGGCGGGATGCTTCCAGAGGACTCCTCCAAGTCATCCTCAGTTTGGTAAAGAGGTATGGTTGGGCATTGCAGCGGTCTCTGGCACCAAGGATGCGGGCATTAACGGTGCTGCTCTTGG
>CAZDEA010000003.1:36592-46481 GCA_964504485.1 uncultured Candidatus Peribacteria bacterium
TGGTCGGGACGAAAGGACTCGAACCTTCGACCTCGCGGTCCCGAACCGCGCGCTCTACCAACTGAGCTACGTCCCGAATGACGTGCCGACGATCCTAGCCTCGCTTGTCGAGCCTAGCCAGATATTCCTTCTGCTATACTCCCATGTTGTTTCTCCCTTTCACATGATCCTCACGATTACTCCGGTTTCATGGTTCGCGGTTGTCGCATCGCTTGTTGCCTACATGGCCATCGGTGCGCTGTGGTATTCGCCGTTACTGTTTGTGAAGCGCTGGATGGAACTGGCTCACATCGACATGACCAAACCCAAGAACAGCATGGCTCTGTGCTTTGGCTCATCCATTGTTACGTGCTTGTTTATCACGTTTGCGTTTTCGCAGTTGTTTCCACTCCTTGGTGTCGCGAGCATGGCAAATGCGCTCGTCGTGGCCTTTCTGTTGTGGCTGTGTTTCCATGCACTCGTAAACCTGACCACATCGCTCTTCCAGGGACTTTCCCTTGAGCTTCTTCTTATTACTTCCGGTCATGATCTTGTAGGCATGCTCGCCATTGCCGCTATCATGCAATCTCTTTCCTAAATTGTATGACATTCTCTCGCCCATTTATTACCGCAGCATCGGCCGTTATTGTCGTTGGACTTTGCATAGGTGTCGTCCTTGCTTTCTTACTCACGTGCGAAGGCGAGAACTGCCTACTGAAGCAGTGGAGGGCGAAGCCTGCAGTTACATCGTTCGATGAATGTGTCGCACAAGGGCACCCTGTTATGGAAAGTTACCCACGCCAGTGCCGCGTACCTGGTGGAGAAAGTTTTTCCGAGCAAACGTCATCTGTGCCTACAGAGGAGCAGAGTGAAGTGAATATTATTGTGACTGCTCCACAGGAGAATGCCATCACGGGAAAGCTCTTTGCAGTTACCGGCGTCGCCAGAGTGTTCGAAAATAGCGTGAGTTATCGTCTGACAGATGAAGACGGTACGGTGCTCATGCAATCCTTTACCACAGCCAATAGTCCGGACATCGGTCAATTCGGCCCGTTCATGTTCATGATTGATGCATCTGCTGCCACAGGAACAACCGGCATCTTGGAGGTGTTCCAGAATTCTGCAAAGGATGGCTCGGAAATTGACAAAGTCACGACGCATGTGCGCTTTGCGCAATAGTGGATACGGTAAAGTTCTGCTACGTTGTCTTCCTCTTCTCCCTTCTCTCCCATGCAAAAATTTCTCACTGCACGAAATATTCTCATTGCGGTCGTCGTCGTGGCGCTGCTCTGGGCTTTCTCGACGTACAACACACTCGTCGGAGCAAAAGGTGCCGTGGATGGTGCTTGGGCTCAGGTAGAGACACAGTATCAGCGCAGATTTGATTTGGTCCCAAACCTCGTCACCACAGTCAAAGGTGCTGCGAACTTTGAGCAGAGCACGCTTACAGCCATTACTGAGGCTCGCACCAAATGGATGGGTGCTGGTGCCAGTCGTACGGATCAGGTGAATGCCGCACAGAGTTTTGATAGCGCGTTGTCTCGTCTCTTAGTCACAGTTGAGGCATATCCACAGCTGCAAGCTACACAAGCATTCCGCGATCTGATGACGCAGTTGGAGGGGACAGAGAACCGTATTGCTGTTGCTCGCAAGGACTTCAATGACTCCGTGATGAGTTACAACATCCGCGTGCGCACGTTCCCCACGAATGTCCTCGCAGGAATTATGGGCTTTGCCGCAGAACCATTCTTCCAGTCCACGCCGGGATCCGAGAATGCGCCTTCGGTGCAGTTCTAATGCTCTCGCACCATCATCTCTTCTCTCTTTGCTATGCGCTTCTCGTTCTGTGTTCGTTCTCTCTTGGTCTTCGCTTCCTTCTTCCTTGTGGCTTCTGTCCACGCATTGGATATCCCACCGAATGATGGATTTGTGACTGATGTCACCGGAACACTCACTGCAGAGCAGGAACAGCAATTAGAGACCACACTCGAAGCCTACCGCGAAGAAACCACAAACGAAGTCGCCATTCTCGTCATTCGCAGTCTGAGCGGTGCGGATTTGGTGGAGGCGGCAGTCGCCACAGGTCGTAACTGGGGAGTGGGGACAAAAGATGACAGCAATGGTGTCTTGATGCTTGTGGCGCTCGAAGATCGCGCACTCACCATCCAAGTTGGGTACGGATTGGAAGGCGCACTGCCTGATATCGTGACCAAAGGAATCATCGACGAAGAAATTCTCCCGGAGTTCCGCGATGGAAAGTATTACGAAGGATTGGAAGCCGGAATTGCCGCTCTGCAGAAGCACATTGGCGGCGAGTACACGGCGGATCGTTATACGAAGACGGATACCGAAGGTGTGTTTTCTTTCTTCTTGGTGTTTTTCCTCATGATTCTGAATTTCCTTTCTGCGTGGCTCGCTCGCAGCAAGCACTTTTGGACAGGAGGAGTAGTGGGAGCGGTCTTTGGCGTACTTCTGCTCTGGATGTACACGTGGTGGCTCGCATTGCCGTTTTTCATTGCTCTGGGAGCAGGCTTTGATTACTGGGTCTCGCGTTTTCCGCAAGCTCGCAGAGGCAGAGGTGGCCCATGGAATGGTACGGGAGGCGGATGGGGTGGCGGCAGTAGCGGAGGCGGGGGATTCGGCGGCTTTGGAGGGGGATCGTTCGGGGGAGGTGGAGCAAGTGGAAAGTGGTAGATCAAGAAGTTCAAGGTGCGATGGACAAAGAGCAAAGTATACGTTTTTGTACATATCTCTCGGCACTTCGACCTTGGCACTTGGCACCGGGATAGGGCAAACTGTTCTACGATCTTTGCCCGTGTCCATGCGAAAATTCACTGCTCTCGGCGTTGTTGCTCTGCTCACTCTCTGTGCATGCAGTCGCAAAGGAGAATTTCCTCCCGAGGAAGTGCTTCGCAGAGCCGCACAGGCCGTGCAAGAACTTCAGTCTGCTTCCTTTGTGGTGAAAGGCGATTACGTGAATTCGCAATCCATGTCTTTGGCGTGGAATGCGGAGGGAGTGCTGGGAGAAGGAGGGAAACAGTTGTCCTTTGAGGTAGAACTTTCCGGAACGATTCACGCTGAGCAAGAGCATGCGTTGCATGCAAAAGCAGATGTCATCGTCGCAGGAGAAGACGTGTATTTCCGCCTCCAGTCGCTGGTGGTGGACCCTCCGCATCCTTCCATTCATGCAGAGAGAGCCGCATCACTGATTGGTACCTGGTACAAACTCCCCGCTACAGAAGGAGAACCCGTCGCAGAAGTCGCTCCCGATCCAGGATTGCTCCGTGCACAAGCACAAGTCATTCGCGTGAGTCAGGACCGGGGATTGGTACGCGTTGGTGATCACGATGCGTATAGCTACGCAGTGGAAGTGGATCCGCTGAAGTTGCAGCAATTTTTGCAAGCTGCGACAAACACGCCCGGCTCTGCAGATCTTTCGCCTCTCATAGCGATGATTGGAGGCTTGCGCGGGGAAATGCTCATTGATGAAACCACATTTTTTGTGGATCGTTTCCGCTGGTCTTCCGTGCACTCTTCAGCCGACGTTCCTCGCATGTCACTCGATATGACTGTCAGTAAGCACAATCGTGCTGACCCCGTCGTTCCTCCTCAGGGTGCCGTTCTCTTCGATCCCGGCCTTCTGCGTTCCATCCCGCTCTCCTTGCCTTCGGCACAGGAAGAAGCAGGAGACTTCCCGCTTCTGCCCTAATTCATGCCAGAAACGCTACTCCCTGCCGGCACGCCTGATTCCCAGAAAGGTCCTGTCGACGGCTTGTCGACGACGAAACCCGTAGCAAAGAAAGCTGCACCAAAAATTCCCGCTGCTTCTGAGCCCACTGTGCAGATTCAACGTACGAAAGCGAAGGTACTCGTTGGGTTTGGAGCACTCTATGTGTTGTACGCATTCACATGTGCATTTTTTCTCACGATTCTTCCTTCTACGGATCAAAGTCTTGCCGCACTCGTTCCTGTGGCGATGGCTGTTGCTGGTGCGGGCGCCATTGCGTTTTTGGGAATCGGATTCTTTTTGCTCTCGCGCATCATGAAGTCCGATGTCTCTGTGCGTTCACGCCAGTGGGGACTCATGAAAATTGTTGCAACAGTTGTCCCCGGTTTGCTCTTGAGTGTGGCAACTCCCTTGATGGTCATGCGCGAGCCTGCATTGCCAATTGATATCGTGGATCCCACGGCAGCGGAAGATTTTGTTGCACCTCTCGCGGTGTCGTTTAGCGCAGAGCGTGCTGCGGAAATTCTTCGCTCGCTCAACTTGCGCCCATTGCAGTACCAGTGGGACACCGATGGCGATGGAACCGTGAACGACACGACCGTTTTGCCTCTTACGGCAGCCATTTATGAACGTCAGGGCATTTACAATGTTTCGGTGACCATCACGCTCGAAGGCAACGCCAAGCGGCGCCTCGTTCGCCGTCTTGTGATTCCTCAGGCAGTGTTTTCTGTGACGCCTGTGAAGCCTGTCGTGGAGCGACCCGTACGTTTTAGCATCGCGCACCTTCTCCCAGATGTGAAACAGCTCAAGGAAGTACAGTGGGACTTTAGTACGGATCAAGGTGATGAAGAAATCACCACAACGCCGGAAGTCGTACATACATACTATGCCAAGGGTCGTATTGCCGTGACTGCGACTGTGCTTTTGTTGAATAACACGCAGACGGTCTACCGCCGCACCATTACCGTGGATGACCCAGCTCCTTTGCCGTTTGTCGTCAGCTTGGAAACGGAGCCGAAGAAGCTCATTGGGCCTTCTCCTTTTGGTGCCATCTTTCGCATAGTGACAGATGAGCCTGTGAAAGAAATTTCTTGGACGTTTGGAAACGAAAAAGAGGAACGTGGTGCCGATCTCAAGCGTATCGCAAAGTCCTTTGATCAAGCTGGCGTCTATCCCGTTACTGTTAAGGTACGCAGCACGTCTGGTCAGCTCGCAGAATTAAATACTCTTGTCCGCGTAACAGAACGTCTCCAAATCAGCGATTTAACGTTTGAAGGCCAGCCCTCCATGCAGACAAACAGTACGCTGCGAGGCGAGGCGCCCCTCACCGTGCAGCTAACCCCCAAAACCTCGCTACCGCTCATCGAGTTTTCTTGGGAAGATCCCGAAGGCGATGCCGTGGTGCAGGGCTCTACGATTTCGAAGATTTATCGTCAGCCAGGTGCGTATACGCTCACCCTCATTGCACAGGATCCCGAAGGAAAAGTGCTTCGTCAGAATGTGCCCATTCAAGTGGATTCTCCTTCCGCTCAGCCGGTGATTGCGCTCAAGCCCGAGAGCGGCACTGCACCGCTCACGGTAACGTTTGATGCATCTCAGACATACATTCCACCCGGACAACAGGTGGCGGGCTTTGAATGGTCCTTTGGCGACGAGGCAAACAACAGCGAGCCTGTACTGGGTGCTGCGAGCGTGGAGCACACGTACAAAAATGCCGGTGAATTCGTTGTCACACTTCGCGTACTCATGCCCGATGGCAAAGATTACAAAGCACAGCGTACCATTGTTGTCCGCCGCCCACCTTTGGGTGCATGTGTGCAGGCAAGCCGCACAACCGTACAAGCAGGAAAGGGTGTCGCTTTCGATTCTTCATGTTCGATTGGCATCCCCGTGAAGATCCAGTGGGATGTGCGCGCTGATTCCGCTCCAGATCTTTCTTTGGCCCAAAGCCCAGAAGCGCAGTACGTGCACGTGTTCGATACCCCGGGCGCATACACGGTGACGCTCACGGTCACAGATCAGTTTGGCAATACGGATGTTAAGAAGACCTCTATTCTGGTTACTCCTTAATCTCATGAAAAAACGTCAACTCGTGCGCATCGTTGCACTCATTGGTGCGCTGGTGATTATTCTCACAGCGATCCTGCCGGCATTTGCTGGGTTCTAAAAACTTCTGTGTGTGAGAGAGTTGATTGAGTCGCAAACTCTTCTGTTGCAGTGTCCGGGTTTTCTTGATGCATGAAGAACGCTGCTGCAGCAATCATCGAGGCGTTGTCTGTGCAGTACGTGCTCTTTTGCGGTGCCCGCAAAACAATGTTGAGTGGAGCGCAAAGTTTTTCTAGTTGAGCTCGCAATGTGACATTCGCCGAAACTCCTCCCACCACATGCAACTCACGCGTGTCGGGGTGTGCATCGAGTGCGTGCTCCAAGCGATCAACAAGGTGCGCACAGAGTGCGCGCTCGTAGGACGCAGCGATATCAGGTAGGCGTGTTGCTGCACCTTCCCCTTGATCGCGGATGAGATAACGCAATGCGGTTTTCAATCCCGAGAAACTGCTATCACACCCCTGTTCTTCCGCTAACGGCAGCGGAAATTCAAAAGCTAAGGGGTTGCCTTTCTGCGCGAGCTTCGCAATGGCAGGCCCGCCGGGGTAGGGGAGTCCGAGCAGTTGAGCGCCTTTATCGAACGCCTCTCCCACGGCATCGTCACGTGTGTGGCCAAGGAGTGTGCCAGTGGTGTGGCTTGTGCGGTGCCAGATATCGGTGTGTCCGCCCGAGACAGATAGCGTAATGCACGGGAACTGAGGTGCGGAGTGCTCCAGTCCCAGCCACACCGAACTCAAGTGGCCCAACGTGTGGTGCACACCAATAAGCGGCAACTGATGCACACTCGCAAGTGCGCGTGCGGCAGTGGTTCCAATCAGGAGAGATCCCAGGAGCCCTGGCCCACGCGTGACCGCAATGGCATCGATTTCCTTCCACGTGAGCTTGGCTTCGTCCAAAGCTTGTTGGAGTACGGGCACCATGTACTGCAGCTGCCTGCGTGCAGCATCCTCGGGGATGACTCCGCCGAGCTCGGCAAATACCTCCTGACTGCTCGCAATGCTACTGCTGAGCACTTGCGTGCCATCTTTCACCACACTTGCGGCAGTTTCGTCACACGATGTTTCGATGCCTAGAATTAGCATAGTGCTATTCTACCTTGCGATGATCGCTTTTGCGCCCTCCCGGACCGTGGCTGTTGAACTTTTTGGATTCTCCATCCATTGGTACGGCGTCTTGTATTTAATGGCGTTTTTGCTGGCGCTGTCGCTTTTGCCCAATCTGCAAAGACATCGTCAGGTTGCCCTTACGCGCGATGAGTGGGCGTCTGCGGTTGCCTATGCCGTGCTGGGAGTCCTTATAGGAGGCAGGCTGGGATACGTGCTCTTTTATGAGCCCTTCTACTTTGCACAGCACCCGCGCGAGATTCTGTTTGTGTGGAATGGAGGAATGGCTTCGCATGGAGGATTCCTGGGTACGGCAGTCGCTTTGCTCCTCTTTTGCTACCGAAACCAAGTGAATGTGCGCAGGTTTGCCGATGTCCTCACTGTTCCTGCTTTTCTGGGCTTGGGCTTAGGCCGTATAGGGAATTTCATCAACGAAGAGCTCTACGGAACGGTGACGAATCTTCCGTGGGCAATGGTCTTTAGCGGAGCCGAAGGATTGCGCCATCCCATTCAGTTGTACGACACAGGCATTTCGTTTGCACTGGCGTTTGTGTGTTATCTTCACTTGCGAAAGAAGAACACACGCCCGGGAAAAACATTCGCACTGTTCTTGATGCTCTATGGTGTGGCGCGTTTTTGTTTGGAGTTCATTCGCGAGCAGCAGTACCCCGTGTTGGACGTGGGCGCGTTTGACCTTACGCGCGGCCAATTACTCACTATTCCGTTGTTCTTGTTTGGTGCGTTGCTCTGGGTGTGGTTTTCACAGAAATCTGAGGATTAGATTCATTACACAAGTGCGAGTTGCTCTGTGAGAAATGTTTTCACAAATGTTTTGCGATGCAAAATGCATACACCTTCGCGTGCAATGTTCTGTCTATGCGTGTCTGTGCCGTACCCCTTGTGTTCCGCAAATCCATATCCCGGGAAGATTCCGTCAGCTCGTTGCATGAGCGTATCGCGTGTAACTTTTGCAACAATGGACGCAGCGGCAATACAAGGTTCGGACTGGTCACCCCGAATGATAGATGTGTGTGGAACATCGAACGTGAATTTGTCGTTGCCGTCTACGAGTGTGTGATCAATCTGCGTTTTTCCGCGGAGCATAGCCAAGGCTTTACGCATAGCGAGTTGGTTAGCGTACAGGATTCCTTTCTGATCAATAATTTCTTGGCTCACAATCCCGACACCAAAAGGCACATGTGCGCAAATCCACAAGAACGAACGTGCACGTTCCTCAGGCGTGAGCTGCTTACTATCAGCGATGGCAATCTCACTCCCACGCTTTGTGGGGGACCACCACACTGCAGATCTTCCTCTTTTGAAGAGCGCCACGGGAATCATGCACGCTCCCGCAACCACGGGCCCTGCCAACGCCCCGCGACCGGCTTCGTCTATGCCTGCGGTCAGAAGATTCGAACCGGTGGTCATGGGTGCAACAGTTTTTTGGCGTTTGCGATATCCAGCGCAATTTGCATCTTCAAGTCATCGGGACTCGCGAAATGGAAGACATCGCGCAGCTTCCCGACAACATCCACCGTAAGGTGCTCTGGTGCTTGCGTGAGCGTGGTATCAAGTAAGTGCACCTCGCACGAAAGTGAGTCTGCAAACACCGGGCGTGGCCCGTAGTGCATCACGGCGTCGTACTGTGTGCCATCGATATGTGCAAAGACAGCATGCACCCCCTCGGCGAGCTCTGCAGGGACTTCGTGGGTATCGAGATTCATCGTAGGGCTGCCAAGTCCTTTTCCCCTGCCAGAACCCGTGATGATGTGTGCGTCAAAAGAAAGCGGCATCGGGGATCATCTTACCCGTACTAAGGGACGGCCCAAGCCTATTTCTTTTGCTTGCGAGCGCTGTCTGCGAAGGTTTTGGAATACTCCTGGATCTGCACCGCTATGGTCGTAGCAGCAGGGGAGATCTTCCTAGCTTGATCGGCGATGTACCAAGCGTCTTGTGAAAGCTTGATGACATCATCAATTTTGTTGTCGATGCCCGCCTTGTAGGCACGCACCAGAGCACGAATAGCCTCGGAGATCTTCACAGCCACTTTTGCAGCGGGTTCATCGGGTTTCTTGGCGTGTGCTCCGCGGGCAGCAAGAAGTGCGCGAGCAGAGGCGTATTCGGCGCGCTTGAGATCGTTTTTTTCCAATGCATCCAAGGTCGTTGTGATTTCGGAAAGCGTTTGATCCAGCAAAGCCTGAGTCTTCAGCCCGTCGCGGTACTGGAAGAAGCGATGCAGGAGAACAGCAGAGTCTACGCGCGTCAGCTCGCGGTTAGGGGTGAGGAGTCCCGTGACGGGTGCAATGGACACTCCGCTGCTCAATGCGTAGCGCATGAACGGGTAGTACCATTGCTTGGAGTCTGTGACATCACTCGAGAGTGGCAACGTAATTTCTCCGAAAGCGTTGGTATCGATCTCGTAGGAGCGGAAGAGAATTTTGAGAAACTCTACGCGCAAGATGGAGTTCGATGGGTGGAAAGAAGGCGTTTTACTTGCAGGATCAATCACATTGTTCTTTGAGGCCCACGAGAGGTATGGCAAAAACCATGCATCATTTGCCACATCGCCGTAATCACTTGGAGGTTTCGCATTTCTCTCTGCATCTGTCATGAGTCCCGCTGTGATGATTTTGAGCGCTTCGGATCGCGTGACTTTTTGTTGTGGCCGAAACGAGCCATCGGGGTAACCGCTGAAGATGCCTTTCTGGACTAAGGCAGAAACAGCGTCGTATCCAAAATCTGCTGGTTGGATATCGGTGAACGTTTTGCTCTGCGCAAAAACCGGAGTGGTTTGGAGCAGAAGCGCTGCGATGACGATTGAGGATGAGACCGTACGCATGAGAAAAAGATGCTATCGGTGAATGACACGGCATACAATTCCCATGTCGCGTTTTTGTGGGGTTATTTTGTGCGCCTTTCTGGCGGAGGGAGTGGGATTCGAACCCACGGAACCTTGCGGTTCACCTGATTTCAA
>CAZDEA010000004.1:0-2565 GCA_964504485.1 uncultured Candidatus Peribacteria bacterium
CGCTTCCACTTCGAAGAAGGTATCTCTGCATACGTACGCCACCTCAACGAAGGCCAGGAAGGCATCGGTAGCCCGGTGTGGTTCGAGAAAGACACCGAAGAAGGCTTTGTGGAAGTGGCTCTGCAGTACACGCAGGCGTTCCAAGAGAACGTCGTCAGCTTTGCGAACAACATCCACACCACGGAAGGTGGTCATCACCTTACGGGATTCAAGGCTGCTCTCACGCGCACCATCAACGCCTATGCTCGAAGCTACGGCATCCTAAAAGAAAAAGACGAGAACCTCACCGCAGATGACGTGCGCGAAGGTCTTACGGCTGTGGTGTCTGTGCGTCTGAAAGAGCCACAGTTCGAAGGACAGACCAAGGCCAAGCTCGGCAACGCCGAAATGAAAACGGCTGTCGAAACCGTCGTGAACGAAAAGCTCAGCCAATACCTGGAGGAGCACCCCGGTGAAGGAAAAGACGTCGTGAACAAGTGTTTGCTCGCTGCACGCGCTCGTATGGCTGCTCGTGCCGCCCGCGATAGCGTGATCCGCAAAGGAGCACTGGATGGCATGACGCTCCCCGGAAAGCTCGCTGACTGCAGTAACAGAGATCCTTCGCAGTGTGAGTTGTACCTGGTCGAGGGTGACTCCGCTGGAGGTTCTGCCAAGCAAGGTCGTAACCGCGATTTCCAGGCTATCCTTCCGCTCCGCGGAAAGATCCTCAACGTGGAGCAGGCTCGTTTGGACAAAATGCTCGCGAACAACGAAATCAAAGCACTCATCATTGCCTTGGGTATGGGAGTCGGAGAAGTCAAAGACGTCTCCAAGCTTCGCTACCACCGCATTGTCATCATGACCGACGCCGACGTGGACGGTGCGCACATCCGTACGCTGTTGCTCACGCTCTTCTACCGTTACTTCCCAGAACTCCTCGACGGCGGATACCTCTACATCGCGCAACCACCGTTGTACAAAATGCAGAAGGATAAGGACATTCGGTACGTGTACAACGACGAAGAGAAAATGCTCGTCCTCAAAGAGTGGGGTGTCGATCAGACGGAGCTCGAGGACGCTGCCGAAGGCAGTGAAGAAGCCGAGGCTCCCAAGGACGAGAACGAAGCGCTCACCAAGTCTGCAAAGACCAAGGAGGCCGCACCCAAGAAGCGCAAAGTGAACATGCAGCGCTATAAGGGTCTTGGAGAAATGAACCCCGAGCAGCTCTGGGAAACCACCATGGATCCTGAGCGCCGCATCATGCTCCGCGTAACCTTGGAAGACGGCGAAAAGGCCAATGCCATCTTCACCACCCTCATGGGAAGCGAAGTCGCTCCACGCCGCAAATTCATCCAGACGCACGCGAAGGGTGTGAAGAACCTGGACATCTGATGGACAGCGAAGTCCTGGTTGGATGTGGATTATAGAATCTCGCTTTCTGTAGCCAAAAGAACGTGCTTTTCTTTTGGTACGGTCGTTCTAGACTACGTTCTTAGAGGATCTCTACACGGTCCGTTGTTTTGTTTTCATGCTTAGCGCACTTACCCCACTGGCAGAGAATATCCGCTCCCTTGTTGTACAAGGTGGAGCGGTATCCATTCTTGCTATCTGCGGATTTGTTGTTGCGTGGGTACTGATCCTTGCCGTTCTCTTGGGTGCATGTGTTCGTGCTGTACAACAAAAGAGTCGCGGACAGCTGGTGTTTGTTTGCCTCGTTCTTGCCTGCATGATGCTCGCGGCGGAGGTTTCGGTGTTCGCAGTTGGAGCAATGCTGGGTGGCGGCAACACCGAAGAACAGCCGTAACAATTGTTTATTTCTTTTTACGAGAAGCCTTTTTTGGTTTCACTTTCGCTTTTGATTGTCGAGGATTGCTGAGCACTACGCGTTCCTGTTTGTGGATGAACATGTCTACGAAATTCTTGGCGTACTCGCCCCAGGCTTTGACGAACCCTTGTTCGAATCTTCGTGCAGAGAAGGTCACTGGAGGATTTTTGACCACAGCGATTTTCCCCAGCTTGTGCACGCGCTGGGCCAGGTCCAAGTCCTCGTAACAGTCGGTGATGGGGTTAAAGCCTCCTGCGGCGTCGTATGCAGAACGCTTGATGGCAAAGCCAAAGCCCGCAAGTCCGGGGTGCCCGTACATGAGGTAGTTAAACGTGATGAACTGCGCAATGGTCATGTTGAAGACCGTGTTCCGCAGATGATCGAATTCGTGAATGGAGGGGATGCCGGTAACAGCCACAATCGAAGGATCCTTCTCGAATTTCTGGAGATATTTCTCTATCCACTTTGGGGGAAGAATGGCATCGGCATCCGTGGAAAATACGATGTTGCCTTTGGCTTCTTCAAACCCCTTCCAGCGAGCGGCGCCCCGACCCTGGCGGCGTTCCTTGATGATTCGTAGATTCAACATGGTCTTGAACTTCTCCGCGGTCTTTATGGTGCGATCTTTGGAATTGTTATCCACTAAAATGACTTCCATGGGTACCTTGGCGGTCTGTCGCATGAGCGATGCCAAGCACAGAGCAATATTTTCTTCTTCGTTATATGCAGGAATAACGACGCTGATGAGCGAGGGTTTCACG
>CAZDEA010000004.1:2665-25870 GCA_964504485.1 uncultured Candidatus Peribacteria bacterium
ATTTTCTTCTTCGTTATATGCAGGAATAACGACGCTGATGAGCGAGGGTTTCACGGGTGTTAGTGTAGCATAAAAAGAACCCCACCTTGTCGTTAGACAAGGTAGGGAAGAGTCGCTCTTAGTCCAGCTTAGACAGGGATGCAGATGCGCCAGTTCGCGACCTCTAATGCCACGTTCGAGTTTATCCTTGCAGCTTCGATGACGAGCTCGTAATCCGGTTCTTCGAAATAGTCGGTTGCGAGATCAAGGTCATTTTCCATTGCTACGCATAGATCACTGAGCCCGTCTGGTGCTGGATCATCAACAAGTTCGTTGTCGATAATTTTCTGCAGGGCATCAAGCGTGTGTAGGAACTGATCCACGGGAGAGCCTCCGAGCGGGGTTTGAAAGAGCATCTCCGAAATGGAGACGTGCAGAGTCTACTGATCTTTTTGATAGAGCAAAGTACATCAAACATGCAATCGTTAGAGAGCCCTAATCAAAGCCAAAAATTAGAGGCCTCTGCTAAAGCTTCGCTACCATATTAATCCTCGTCCACGGCCCCAAAAGCATCCTTCATGTTGTACTTATCCAAGTTCTTTTTGCCGATCAGATCGATAATCTGAGGGATCGCATCGTCGATCTTAATCTGCTTCTGCTTACCTGCCTTCATATCGCGCAGGATGATCGTGCCTTCTTTTACTTCCATTTTGCCAAGGAGCAGTGTGTAGCGTGCCTCAAACTTATCAGCCAAACGCATCTGGCTCTTGAGGCTTGCTTCGCCGAGTGCTCCCACCGTGTGCACGCCACGCTCGCGCAGATCAGATACCAACTTGAGACACTTCTTTTTAGCCTCTGGTCCCAGCTGTGCGATAAAGACATCGATCTGGTCTTTGTTGGGCACCGTGACGCCTGCTTCCTTCATGTGCCAGATCACGCGCTCGACACCTGCGGCAAAACCCACACCTGGCGTGGGGTGACCGCCCAAAAGTTGCATGAGTCCGTCGTAACGACCGCCACCACCCACGGCATTCTGTGCGCCGGTGCTGGCATCCCAGAACTCGAACACGGTCTGACCGTAGTAATCGAGTCCGCGGACGAGTCCGGTATTGCTCACGTAGGGGATTTCGAGCTCTTCCAAGTATTCCAGGAGCGTTTCGTGGTAGGCCTTGCTCTCGTCACTGATGAACTGATCGAGCTTGGGGGCGTTCTTCAAGAGAATCTGCGTGTCTTCCTCTTTGCTATCCAGTAAGCGCAGGGGGTTTGTCTGCAAGCGATTGCGATCTTGCTCCGGCAGCTGACGTTCCTTGCCGATAAAGAAATCCTTGAGCGCTTCCATGTAGGCACCGCGGTTTTCTGGAGCACCGATATTGTTGATCTGCAGCGTAAGACGATCGCGGATTTTGAGATCCTCAAATATCTTTGCAGCAACGTGGATCAACTGTGCATCGAGTGATGCATCCTTGAGACCGATGATTTCGAAGTCGAACTGGTGGAACTGCCTGTAGCGTCCCTTCTGCGGACGGTCGTGGCGGAAGCACGTGCCAAACGCGTACAACTGCACGGGTTGTGGCAACTGCTGCATGCCATTCTCTACGTATGCACGGCAGATACCTGCGGTGAATTCTGGGCGTAGGGCAAACTCCTTCTTCTGCTTTTCGGACTCTTCGCCTTCTCCACGATTGGGACCGGAGACAATGAAGAGCTCTTTTTCGACGATATCGGTGTGCTCGCCAATGCCGCGTTCAAAGATGCGGCGATCCTCAAACACCGGCGTATCAATGCGCTTGAAGCCTGCCTGACGTGCACGGTGACGTACGGACTTCTTGATGTACGTCTGATACATGTGGTCCTCTGGCAGGACATCGTGCGTGCCTTTAGGTGTTCGAAATAATGGCTCGGACATGTGACGGACAGCTTACCACTGCCTCTTTTTCGATGAAAGTCTGGTTTTGGACTTTTTCGGTATTCCCGACTGCATACAAACCCGAGTTTTTGCGCCCTGCCTAGCGCAGTCTTTCTGTGGCTCTGATACACTTGTCGCCATATGAAAACTCTTTCCACTCTTCTCGCTGTTCTCAGTTTGTTCGTTGCTTCGTCTGCGTTTGCTCGCGATGATCGCGGCCGCACACGCACGTATACCGGCATGCAGCCATATCAGACTTCGTACACGGTCGTCTGCCCTCCCAGTGGTTCCCGTTGTTATACTGTTCAGACAGGCTCTTCCTCTTCCAGTTCGTCTGTGTCGCTTGAGCGCGGTAGGGTGACAGTGACAGAGTCTTCGACATTCGTTCCGTTCCTCAAAAAATACATTAATCTTCCCAAGGGTTGGGTGGGGGATTCCTCCGACAAGCTCGCAAGCTTCACCAAAAAGTCGACTGTTGCGGGCGAAGCAGACTCCGCATTCTTCGTGGAGTTGTTTGACTACGCCGAGTGTGATTCCGAATCCATCGAAGCACGCTTGAAGAAAGCGTGGGCAGCAGTGAGCAAGCCCGTTCCCGAACGTCTGACCGTGGGTCGTGCGTACGGTGTACAAGGACTTGCCTTTAGTTGGGTAGAGCCCGGTACCGGCGATGCACGCGTACGTAACTTTTGCATTGTGCCGTTGGGTCACGTGATGACAGCAAGGGTGTGGACCAATGACGCCGATGCCGTCACAAAGAACGTGATCGAGCGCAATGCGTTGCCGAATCTCTATACGCCTAGGAGGGGTCGATAGATCCTTCTGTCATCGAAATATTTGACGAGAGACCATCCTCTCTGCTTCGATGCTCACACATCACCGTCCTATCCAGAGAGACGTCGAGGGAACTGGCCCGCTACAAGACGTCCGCCAACCGCCTGCAAAGGAACGGTGGCACCTCCAGCCCCGTCAGGGGAGAGATAGCAATACAGCTCTTCCATACACGGGAAAGGGCGGGATTTCTACATCCTCCCTTCCCACTCTTTATGTCCCGTTCATTTCTCTTCACATCGGAGTCCGTTTCCGAAGGTCATCCAGATAAAGTCTGCGATCAGATCAGCGATGCCGTTGTAGATCTTGCACTCGAGTACAATCCCAAAGCTCGTGTGGCAGTGGAAACAGCAATAAAAAAAGAGGTCACTCTCTTAGGAGAAGTTTCTGGCGTCAAGATTGGCTCTGAGGAATATCGCCAACTTGTACGTAATGTTCTTTGTGATATTGGGTATACCGATGCGCACTCAGGATTCGACGGCCCGAAAAGCAGGGCGAAATTGGAAATTGGCCTACAAAGCGGAGACATTGCTGCTGGTGTGGACGAAGCAGAAGGCCATGAGCAAGGGGCTGGAGATCAGGGCATTATGTTTGGCTATGCAGCGCGCGAAACAAAGGAGCTCATGCCGTTACCCATTAGCTTGGCTCACGCTCTCGTGCGCAAACTCACTGAACTTCGGAAAAACGGCACACTCCCGTATCTTCGTCCCGATGCCAAAAGCCAAGTGACCATTGAATATGGATCCGATCACCAACCCAAGGGCATTGCTGCCGTTGTTCTCTCTGCGCAGCACGATCGAGAAGTCACTCAGGATCAACTGAGAAATGATGTGCACGAAAAAGTAATTATGCTCGTGTGTGAGCAACTCTTCCCTGGTGGTTTGCATAACAGTACAGCATTCCATATTAATCCCACAGGACGCTTCGAGGTCGGCGGCCCTGCGGGCGACAGTGGCGTTACCGGACGAAAAATCATTGTGGATACTTACGGTGGATCTGGACGACACGGAGGCGGAGCATTTTCTGGTAAAGATCCATCCAAAGTTGATCGCAGTGCTGCTTATGCCGGTCGCTGGGTGGCAAAGACGGTTGTCGAAGCCGGTCTTGCGGATCGTTGCGAAGTACAGTTGAGTTATGCCATTGGCGTCGCTCAACCCATTTCGGTATTTGTGGAAACGTTTGGCACTGCGAAAGTTCCAGAAGCGCAGATCGAGAAAGCGATTCTTCAAGTTTTCGACCTTTCCCCCAAGGGAATCAGTACCGATCTTTCCCTCACAAATCCTACGTGGCAGTACCGTGATTTGGCAGCGTACGGACACATGGGACGTGAAGATTTGGGCGTTCCATGGGAAGATACGACTCGTGCAGGGGATTTGTTGAAGGCAGCAAAGTAAGGTCTTCAAATGGGGGCATCTTCCCTGTAGGATGCCCCAGCGTTAGAAAATTCCTCCATGACGAGCGTAGCTCAGTTGGCCTAGTCCCGCGCAGCGGGACGTAATCAGAAAAGGTCAGATGCGTTACATCCGTCAAGTTATTCACTTCTATGGCGAGCGTAGCTCAGTGGTTAGAGCATCTGGTTGTGGTCCAGAGGGTCGTGGGTTCGATCCCCATCGCTCGCCCCAGACATATCCCTATCACACACCTTTCACTGGTTCGGAGTCATCAGGGTCAATGTTATCTGCCCGGATGATGAACTGCACATCTTCATCGGAGTTCGTTGGCGCAACAGGAGGTTCCGCAAGTGAGGGTGCTGCAGGCAATGCAGACTCCGCCGTAGGAGCAGGGAGCTCACTCGATGGTCGAGCAGCCGGCAATTCGGCGGAAGCCTGAGCCGCAGGAAGTTCTTCTGCAAAGTTCTCAGGAGGCAATGCGAGAATCGGTTCTGGAGCAATCACGGGCTCTGGCTGAGGTTCGATGATCGGAGTTGGCTCGGGAACGCTCAGGTTAGGGTTAAGGTTAAGAGGTTCTGGAGATTCTTCAGTAGCTACCGGGATATCAGTTGTTCCTTTTGGCTTCACCTCATCCTTAACCTTATTTTCCTGCTCACGCTTCTTCAAGTTCTGCCTGTAGCGCTGGCGCTTGAGACGACGCTTTTCGCGTTCGCGTTCTGCCTTGGCATCGAGTGTTGTTTGTACAGGAGCTGCCGCTGGTTGAGCAGCAGAAGTGGGAGTCTGTGGCACGGGTTCAGGCTCTGGCTCTGGCTCAATAACAGGTGCAGCAACAGGTTCTGGTTCAGGAACCACGACAGGTTCCACGATGGGCTCTGGTACAGGTTCAGCAGCAGGCTCTGGAACAAAAACAGGTTCTGGAGTGGGTACGGGCTCCGGCTCAGGTTCGGCGACCGGTTCCGTCATGGGAGTAGGCGCTTCCTCGAATACCAAACGTTCGGGCGCGACCGGAGCAGCAGGCTCAAACGTTGGTTCTGGCTGCGTGGGCACAGGTTCAGTCTCGTTTGAAGTTGTTTCTGTAGCCTCGAGTCCTTTCTTGAGCCAGCTTGGCGCTGCATCGACATCGATAACAGGCTCTGCAGGAGGAGGTTCTGCCACAGGTTCGCTTGTGGGTTCTGGTTCAGGGAGAACTTCTTCTTCCACCTTTGGTGAACGCTTCACTTGCAGAGGTACGGCAGGGGCATCGATCACTGCTTGGACTGCGTTCTTCTTTATCAACAGAGACTCGGCACTTTCCAGTGTTTCATCCAGCCTGCTTCTGCGCAGTAAGCGCATGACGACCAACACCAGCAGACCCAAGAGTACAATGATGCTCACACCAATGAGTACCGCGCGAGCGAATGGTGCGTTGAGACGGGCGAACAACGTGGCGAAGAATCCGTCGCCTGTTGTAGGAGTCCCGGCAACAGAAGACGAAGCAGAGGACACCGAGGAGCTGGAGCTACTTACGACGGTTCCACTGCCTGTGGGTTCGGTGATGCCGGTAATCGTGAGTGTGGTTTGTGCATCGTTGATTACGAGGCCATTCATGATGTCGCGCACAGATACGCGCACAGTGTATGTGCCGTTTTTGGCGTACGTGTGAGAGGGCGAGAGCAGCAAGCTCTGTGCGCCATCGCCAAAGTCCCACAGTGTAACCACGTGCTGGCCGGCGCGAGGAGGCGTTTCGAGTGCAAAGCGCACGCTGCCATCATCACGCGCATTCGCCAGGATTCCCTGTGCAGAGATCACGTTTTCGGGTTCGCCGATCTTCAACTGCAACGGACTGCGTGCAATGGTTCCGTCTTTGCGCTGGATAGCGACTTCCATCATGCGTTCACGTGGGCTTACAAACCATACGAACAACCGTGAGGCTTCGCTGTACGCATAGGTATCCATGTTATCCGGAGCAGACTGATTTGCCGCGGCATCAAGTATCACGGCAAAGTGCATGGTGTCTGTTTGGTCCGGTTGGAACGAAAGCACGTGGAAGTTCTCGGGTAGCGTGACGATATTTTGTGTGCTGCGTGGAGAAGTCGTCACGAGAGTTCCTGCTTCCGGTGTAAGACTCCCAGGATCTTTGGGCGTGTGCGGGACAATGCGCAAGAAAAACAGTCGGCGGACTTCTCTGCCCAACATGGGTTCCAGAGTTGTTCCATCGAGCAGATATTCACCGGGTTGTACCTGGCGTGTGCGGAACACCTTGCTGCGAGCCGCTTCGATAAACTTGCGATCTTGCGTAAGCACCCAGACAGTCTCTGCGCTGGGGTCATCGCTTTCGGCAAGGATCTCGAACACTTCTCCTGCTTCAATTTGAATCGTCTCATCCGGCTGACGCTTACCGCCATCCTGCAACTGTGCCAATCCTGCCTGCGAGAGCGTCACAGCCGTGACCAGCGCAAGCGCCAGTCCTACGAAACGCCGGTTATGCAGAGAAGAAAGCAGCATGAGGAGTACTCGCTCTTACGCGCCAAGGAGAATCAATGGCAGGTTTACGAGAAGTTTTGCGAGCAAGATGATCACAAGACCAATAATCGTATAGAGAATGATGTTCTTTGCGCGGTCTCTGGATTCGTCCGAGCCCATGCCTACGATCAGCCAGATGCCGGCAATCACAATGGCAACGACGGCAATGAGGCCGACGAAGTTCAGAACGGTATTGAGGACATCCGTAATCACCTGGCGAATGTCTCCCGTTCCACCCGGAATGTTG
Source organism: uncultured Candidatus Peribacteria bacterium (assembly GCA_964504485.1). Taxonomy (GTDB): domain Bacteria; phylum Patescibacteriota; class Gracilibacteria; order Peribacterales; family Peribacteraceae; genus CAYRXE01. The sequence continues at coordinate 9,519 of CAZDEA010000004.1, forward strand.
ATACCAATGTTTGCCAAATTTCCACCGAGTGCGGCGTAGACGAAGGCGACAATCACCTTGGCAAGAAGAATCACCACCAAGCCAATCAATACCCATTTGATGATTTCCTTCGCACGGTCTGCTTGCGATCCTCCGCTGAGGATCATGTACAAGCCCGCAATCACAATGGCCACAACAGCGGCCAAGCCGACGTACGTAAGCACGGTGTTTACGATTTCGATGATCACGCGCACGGGGTCCGATCCGCTGAGCACGTTGATGCCCACGTTGCCCGACTGCGCGCCGAACAAGCTGTAGACGAAGTTCACAATCACCTTGGCGAGCAAAATCACGGCAAGACCTACGAGCGTCCAGATGATAATCGTCTTTGCTTTGTCTGCTTGCGCTCCTCCCGTGAGGATCATGTACAAACCGGCGATAATAATCGCAATGACCGCGGCGAGCGCCACGTAGTTCAGAATCGTATTGATGACATTCACCACTGCGACGTCGATCGATCCCTTCAAGGGACCTTGGATGCCTGCGGCAGCCCCGACTCCGGCTTCCAATCCGCCGCCGTTATAGACTTGGGCGAGGGTTACTTGCGCTGTTTGCGTCACGACACTCACGGTGAGTGCCATTGCGAAGGCGCAGAGCGCGATAATCAAGCGGTTTGCCATAAAGTTTTGTGTGTGAATATTTCTCCTGAGTATAGCAGAAAACCCCACTTTTTGGAAGGACGGTAAAAGTGCCAAAAGAGAGGGATGCTTGCGGAGAACACGAAGAATGTGCCTCTCTACTCGCTTCAGGTGCCTCCTATTGCTATGGTGAGTGCCATGCGCCCCTCATCAAACAAGCTCATTTTGGCTGCTGATTGCCCCGCTTTTTTGGTTACGGATCTCACGAATATCCGCTATTTGAGCGGTATGGCTGTCTCCTCGGGTTGCATGCTAGTGACGCCACGTCGCTACGTGCTGTTTGTGGATTCCCGCTACCGCGAAAGTGCAGAGAAGAATGTGCGCGGAGGAGTGTTCGTGCGCGATCCTGCCGATCTCCCCAAAATGCTTAGCGATTTGAAAGAGTGTGGCTTTGAATCGGATCAAGTCACGGTCTCGCGTTTTGCTTCGTGGAAGAAAAAATTTCCCGGCACAAAGTTTGTGCAAAAAGAGAATGTGGTCGAGGAATTCCGCCGTGCAAAAGAGGATCACGAATTGCAAGCTATGCGCAAAGCCGAGCGCATCACGCGTGAGCTTCTTCGTCGCGTTCCCGCGGTGTTGCGTCACGCACTTTCCGAGATTGAACTCAGTCGCAAGTTGCTCATTTGGGCATTGGAATTGGGCGCCGAAGGCATGGCATTCGATTCCATTGTGGGCTTTGGCAGCAACACGAGTATTCCGCATCACAAACCCACAAGTCGCATGCTCAAGAAAGGACACATGGTGCAAATTGATCTCGGCGCAAAAGTGCGCGGATACTGTGCAGATGCTTCTGAAGTTTTCTTCACCGTGCGACCTACCGAAGTGCAAGAGCGCATGTATGGCGCATTAGTGGACGCACAAAAAGCCGCACTCAAACTCCTCAAACCGGGTGTGACTAATCGTACGTTGGATCGTGCAGCGAGAGCAGTGCTCGATAACGAAGGATTGGATCCGTACTTCACACATGCGCTGGGTCATGGGGTGGGACTGGATGTGCACGAAGGCGTGACGATTTCCAGCAAAGCCCCCGAGCAAAAATTGCTCAAAAAAGAAGTGATCACCATCGAGCCCGGCGTGTACTTCGAAGGAAAGTTTGGCATGAGGCTCGAACGCATGGTTGTGGTGGAATAAGAGAAATAGCGAGGAAAATTGTCATGCATTGCCTTATAGAAGGGCTAAAGTCGAATTGTTAGTTTTGCTTTTCACCGTAGCATAAGACGATTTTTGTTGGTCCTTGGTCAATCATCGATAGTAGTGTTTTGCGCTATACTAAAGATCAATTCACATACACACCTACATGCACACACGCTCTCTTGCTTTGACGCTTGTCGCGTCCATTCTCGCAACACTCGTTCCACATTTTGTGGTTGCAGAAGCAGCATCGTATGAACAGGAGTTCATTATCACTGCGTATTACTCACCACTTCCCGATCAGTGTTGCTACGTGAAGGGGAGTTTTGCTGCAGACATGATCTTGAACGGCGAAGGAACCAATGGTGCCGATGGCACAGAGGTGTACCCCGGTATGGCGGCTGCTCCCAAGGAGTATCCGTTTGGTACGCGTATCACGCTCCCCGGTATTGGCACGGTTGCCGTGCACGATCGCGGTGGCGCCATCAATGTGTTGGACTCCGGCGTGCATCGCCTGGACTTGTGGGTAGGAAAAGGAGAAGAAGGACTCGCTCGTGCATTGGCCTTTGGCGTTCGTCGTGTAAAAGCCACGGTGTATCCGCTGGGATCCGCCATGCCCGAAGAGCATTTGGACTTGGCGTCGCTCACGGCTCCGCTCGAAACACTCAAGAGTTTCCGCGTTGCCGAATCGTCTCTGTCTTCGCTGCGCGCAGAGAAGGGTGATAAAAGCATGTCGGTCAAATTGCTCCAGCAGGAGTTGAAGCTCCTTGGGTATTTGGATGCCGCACCCAATGGAAACTTTGGCGATGCCACCGAAGCTGCTATCAAAGACTTCCAAAAGGATTACGACATTCTCGATTCCGCAGGTGTTCTGGATGAACGCACAGCGGCGTTCCTCGCAGTGGTTTCTGCTCGTGCAAAAGCCAAAAAGGATTCTCTCGCATTCCTCGCTGGAACAGAGCTTCGCCCTGCCGATGCCGCAACGCTCAAGCGCGTGCTGCGCTACCTGGGGTTCTATAAAGGACGCACCACGCCCATTGCCGATGCCGCACTCACAAAAGCCGTGGTGGCATTCCAGCAAAAGCATTTGTTGATTGCGAATGCCGAGGATCCTGTAGCAGGAACCCTTGGACCCAAGACGCGCGCGCTCATTCGTACGTCTTGGAGCAAGCGCATGGTTGCCGCAAAGGCAGAGGACCTGCTCTTTGTGCAGCGCATCAAAGACGTGATTGCCGAGAAGGGGATTTTGGTCGGTGCGTTCCTTGCCGAAGGAGACAAAGGTAAAGAAGTGCGCAAGCTCCAGCAGTTCCTCGCAGATCGCGGCTACTTGAATGCTGCGCGCGCGACAGGAACCTTTGGAGGCGAGACCGTGAGCGCACTCACCGCGTACCAGATTGATGCCGGCATCATTAAGAAAGCGACCGACAAGGGATCCGGATTTGCCGGCCCAGCTACGCTTGCCCAGATGCGCCGTGACATCGAGCGTGCCACATTCCTGCTCGTACGTGCGCAGGGATGGAACGTGCTCTAAAACTATCCCCTGGAATCCAGGGGATGTTGTTGACCCGTCGCTTAGACGACGAACCTTCCGTGCATTCTGTTGTCTGAGTAGACGATACGCAGCGCCTGCGTTTCGACCACTCTGACCATGGCGAGATAGTGTCCTTGTGTGGTCTTTTCCATCCACTGGACGCTGACCTCCAGCCCCTGCAGAGATTGGAGTGGTTGAGGCTCCATTCCTGCTTGTTTCCCAGCGTTGTAAGCCATGGAGGCCAACAGCGCTACAAGGGGAGAGACAAGCCTTTTGAGCATCAGAACCTCCTTGCGTAGAAGAAGTGAAACGAACAGAACTAAGGTATTTTACGTATTTTATGGACTTTGTCCATCCCCCTTCGGGGCACTCTGGGCAATACTCATTTCCATGCACATCGGTCCAAAAATAGTCCTTACCGTTTTTGTTTGTGTGGCGAGTGTCATGCCACTCCAGGCATCTGCAGAAGATGCTCCTATTACGCGTCGTGATGCGTTCATTGTGCTGTGGCAAAGCATCAAGCGTCCTGCGGAAGAGAGCAGGGGAGACTGGTATGCAGATATGCCGGCCACCGAGCGTGGTGCACTGGAGATTAACTACGCCAAGCGCAGACAGATTTTAGAAGACACCGAAAACTTTTCTCCCAACGATCCGCTGATGATGCGCGAGGCGATCTTGTGGATGTTCAGGGTGCGTAACATCGAAGACCCCGATGAAATTACCGAAGAAACGTTGTTGCCGTTCCTCGAAAAATATCCGGTAGGGAAGTTGCAACGTGATGCATCCGGAGATTTCCGCGTGCCTCAGAAACAGCTTACAGAAGCCGAATTCGCAGAGCTCCTGCAAACGTTTGATCAGATGCTGCGCGACGAAGTGCACGAGACTAGTTTCTATAGCGAAAAATTCCACGGGAAGGGAACTGCCTTCGGCGAGCCGTTCGACATGTACGCGCTGACTGCTGCACATCGCACATTCCCGTACAACACGTTGGTAAAAGTCACGAACGTGGCCAACGACAAAAGCGTGATGGTACGCATTAATGATCGCGGTCCGTATGTGGAAGGCCGTGACATGGATTTGAGTCTTGCGGCATTCACGACGATTACGGAGCGTAGTAAGGGGAAGATCAACGCGCGGTACGAGCGTTTGGGAGACATCACTCTTGTGGGGCCATGCGCACAACTGGGCAACGAACAGAAAAGGATCTTCCGTCGCACACTTCTTTCTCGCGGCGTTCCACGCGTGATGGAATTAGGCGGCACACTCAAGCTGAGTGCCAAGATGCCGTTTGTGGTCTTGGAAGAGCGCTTCCCAGACGGCGAAGGCATGTTTGTGCAGGATTGGGTGTTGCCCGAGGAAGCATTTAGCTTTACGCCTTCGATAGAAGGAACGTACAAGTTCCTGCTGGCTACCCGCGAAGGGCAGCAAAAATGGATGACGATGCAGGTGGCGAAGTGTTCTTAGGCACTCCAAAACACCTACACGCACATCGACTTTTCTGCTATAATCAGAGGATTCTCTAGTACCCTACTTTTCCGGGAATCCACTCGTCCCCCGTGCCCCTCCTCATTCGACTCCTCATCTGGCCCGTCATCCTTCTGGTTATCGAAGCCGGTAGTTGGCTGTTCCAGAGTGATTTTGTGTTGTTCGTCTGGAATTGGTGGTTGCAAGATCCCTTCCAGAACACGATTGCACTCGCAACAGTGTGGCTCGTGTGGAAGTACGTCATCGTGTACAACGTCCGCTTTGCCTATGCATGGTGGATGGGAAACAGGCTTGTGAGTATGAAAGTTCTTCTGCCGCGCAGCGACAGTAAGATCGACCAAGAGAAGCGCACAGAGAAAGACTTCAAAGAAAAAGTTGCCATCATGGAGCAGCTGTATCGCGCTCTGTGGGAAGTACGCAACCTGACCTTCTGGCAGTTCTTGCACTTCTGGGTGTTCCGTTACGCCACCATCAGTTTCGAAATGTTTGTGGATAACGGCGAGCTGACATTCTATGTGCTTACGCAACCAAGTCTTGTTTCGATTGTCGAAAAACAAATCACGGCGTTCTACCCCGATGCCGAAGTGGCCATCCAGAGCACTCCGGAGATTCGCCCGAAGGGTATGAAGATGGTCGGTTACAACATGATCACGAAGAAGAAATTTTACTTCCCCATCCGTTCGTACGAAGAAATGCAGGATGACCCGTTGAACGATATTGCGAACGTCATGAGCAAGATGGATACCGACGAGCGCGCCACGATCCAGGTGATCATCACGCCCACCTTCAGCGATAGCTGGAGTAAGAGGCTCAAGACCTTCGCGAGTGCGAAGTTCAAGGGCAGGGAAGACCGTTGGGTATCGCGTATTCCTTTGCTCTCGACCATTGTTCGCGTGTTTGGCGGCATTGCCACCGGCACCGAAAAGAACGAAACCTTCGCTCCGGGCGCAAGCCAGGGTGATTCATTCGTGCGCATGCTCCAGCCCGAAGAAGAGCTCTACAAACGTGTAGGCCAGAAGGCGGGCATGAGTGGATTCCATGTATCGGTTCGTATTCTCTCGTGCAGTAAGACATGGCGCAGGGCGCTGGATCTGACCAATGGTATTCAGGTGGCGTTCAACATTTTCAAAGATGTCTACGGTAACTGGTTCGAGAACCACCGCATGTACGTCGATTTCTTCCCGCTCGCCTGGAACGCACCCATCATGCATTGGTTGTGGAAGCATCGTATGAATGGATTCATGCACAAGACAAACTTGCTTGTGGAAAAGGAACTCGCCGGACTCTTCCACTTCCCCGACAGCCGCTACAACAAGATTCCTATCTTGCAGTGGATCAGTTACAAAGTGTTGCCACCGCCACCCAATGCTCCCAAGGAGGGAGTCATCTTGGGTCTCAACAAATACCGCGCGATGGAAACGCCCATTCACTTCCTCGATACCGATCGCACGCGTCACCAGTACCTCATCGGGAAATCCGGTTGTGGTAAGTCCTCGCTCTTGCACTGGCAGGCGCGCCAGGACGTTGCTCGCGGAGCAGGACTGTGCGTGGTGGATCCACACGGTGATTTGATTGAAGATGTGCTTGCTCATATTCCCAAGGAGCGCGCGAAGGATGTGATCGTGTTTGATCCTGCCGATACCGAGCGCCCCATGGGCTTGAACTTGCTCGAGGCCAAAACCGACGAAGAGAAAGACCGTGCATCACTCGATGCCATGGAAATCTTCATCAAGCTCTTCGGTAACGAGATCTTCGGACCACGCATTCAGCATTACTTCCGTAACGGTTGTCTTACGCTGATGGATGACGAAGAAGAAGGCGCCACGCTCATCGATGTGCCACGCTTGTTCGTGGACGAAGAGTTCCAGCGCTACAAGGTCAGCAAGTGCAAGAACGTCGTGGTGCGCAGCTTCTGGGAGCACGAAATCGCCAAAACCGGTCAGCGCGAGAAGGAAGAAATGATTCCGTATTTCTCGGCAAAGTTCGGTCCCTTTGTGACGAACTCCACCATGCGCAACATCATTGGTCAGCCCAAGAGTGCCTTTAATATCCGCCAGGTGATGGACGAAGGAAAGATTCTCCTGGTGAACCTCTCCAAAGGAAAAATTGGAGATGTGAACGCACAGCTGTTGGGATTGATCTTCGTGAACAAAGTGAACATGGCTGCACTCAGCCGCGCCGATATGCCTCAGAAGGATCGCAAGCGCTTCTACCTGTACGTCGACGAGTTCCAGAACTTCGTTACCGATGCTTTCGCTACGATCCTCTCCGAAGCTCGTAAGTACGAGCTGGGCTTGATCATGGCACACCAGTATATCGGCCAGCTCACAGGAAAGACCGGCAGCTACGAACAGGCTTCTACGAAGATGCGCGATGCCGTCTTTGGTAACGTGGGAACCATCATGAGCTTTAAGATTGGTGCAGAAGACGCCGAGTACATGGCCAAAGAAATGGCACCCGTGCTGAGCGAGCAAGATGTGATCGGTATCCCGAACTTCCACTGCTACGTAAAACTGAACATCAACAACACGACCAGTCGTCCATTCAGCTTGGCGACTATTTATGACGAAAGCGACCGCAATGAAAAGCTCGCGAAGCTGATCAAGGAATACAGCCGCATGAAGTACGGCAGGAAAAAGATATTTGTAAACCAAGAAATCGAGGATCGTATTGGAATAAGCAAATAAGTTCCATACATGAGAGCGCGTCTCCCACGCGCGGTCCAGAATCAGAATTCCATTTCTGTTACATCCCATTTTCCCGACGCAGAAGACCAAGGATAGTCATGTGATGTTTCCGATAATCCTGCACGGACAGGATTTTCATGTATGTAGTGCAATGTTTGCCAACAATTGTTCGGAACCTTCATATAAAACCGCGGTTGCCAAATAGGTCCCATACCAATTGCGTGGCTAACAGCTCTTTTATATGCACGGATGACATCGGAAATACCCGCAGGTGCCATGACACGCAGAAGCAGATGGACATGATCAGGCATGATCACAAATCCAAAGAGAAAGAAAGGATAGAGATGCTGAACCCGGTAGATCGCATCAATTGCTTCGTGTGCATATGTCGTGTTTTCGAAGAGCCTGTGCCGGTTTGCGATATTTGTTGTGACAAACATGGCTATGTCATTCTGAAGAGGGTGACGTTGTGACATGTCATCATTTTATGAGATCCGCGGGTGTGAGACCCGCTCTCGTATATGGAATTATTTGGTGTTGGTGATTAATTGTTATCTGCAAGCGGTGAAATACGTTCTTATCGACCTAAGAACGCTTGGAACTTGGTCCTTGGACCTTGGCACTTTCTCTGTTAGTCAAACATGTGATACTCTCCATTTATGCCATCATTCACTCAAATGAAAGACATGTTTCGCCTGCAGCGCGAAGCAAAGAAGATTAAAAAGGAACTCGCCAATATCCACGTCGAGGCCGAAGGCCAGTGGTGCAGTGTGGTGGTGAGTGCAGAAATGGAAGTCGTTTCCATTGTTATCAAAGAAGGCGCTCCATCGAACGTGGGTAATGACATTATGGATGCCCTCAATCGCGCTCTCAAAAAGGCACAGATCGTCTCCTCCGAAAAAATGCAGGGCGTAATGAGTGAGATGGGCATGGGTATGGGCAACGAGAAATAGGGGAGGCAAAGAAGGTAAAAGAGAAGCAAGATTGCTTGTTCGCATATCCCTCTTTCTTCTATCCTTTCTGCCATGAGAAAGATCGTACGCATTGCAGGAATTCTCTTTGTGATGGGGGTTGTGTATTTCAGTTGGTACAAGTGGAACCTGCGCCCGGTAGATAGCGGCGACCAGACCAATACGGTGGTGGATGTGCCCACGGGATCTTCGGTAAAGCAGATCGCTGTGAAGTTGGAAGAAGAGGGGATTATCCGTTCCTCCTCTGCTTTTTCGACTTTCGTACGTTGGTCAGGGCTGCAGGGGTCTCTCAAGGCAGGCAGCTTCTTGCTACGTCCATCCATGACCGCAAAAGAGGTGGTGGATATCCTCACGAGCGGCGTTTCGCAGGAAATGATTCTGACCATCCCCGAAGGCTTTACGGTCGCCGATATCGATAAACTCCTGGCCGATAAAAAGATGACGCAACCCGGCGAGATTATTGCGTGTGCGAAAACCTGCGACTTCTCTTTCTATGCATTCGTGCCAAAGACCGTTCCTGCCAATGCTCCAGGTGGAAAAGTGGAAGGATACTTATTCCCCGATACCTACTTTGTTCTCCGCCAGGGACTCACGGCAGAAAAACTTATCAGGCGTTTACTGGATACATTCCAAAAGAGAGTTGTGGAAGGTCTCGCAAGCGACATCAAGTCCTCTGAGTATTCGCTCCAGGAAATCATGGCCATGGCTTCGCTTGTGGAAGAAGAAACTCGCGCCAATGAGGAACGCCCCATGGTGGCAGGAATTCTCTGGAAGCGTTTCGATGTTGGCATGAAGCTGGATGTCGATGCTGCCGTGCGTTATCTGTTGGGTAAGAAAACCCAGGCCATTACCTCAGTAGATCTGCAAACGGATTCCCCTTACAATTTGCGCAAAGTAAAAGGACTACCGCCCACTCCCATTGCCAATCCTGGACTACAGAGCATCACGGCGACGCTCCGTCCTGTGGACTCAGAATATTGGTTCTACCTGCATGGCAACGATGGAGTCATTCGTTATGCCGAGACCAACGACGAACATAACGAGAATAGAGCGAAGTACTTGCGCTGAGGAATCCGAAGAATCCAACGACTCCAAGGAATCCGAAGGAAATGGCAAAAATTCGTCGGATTCATCGGAGTCCTAGGATTCCTCCGTCGTCGCTAGCTATTGAGAAAAAGTCCTAAATTTGGTATACTAATGCGAAGCCCCCGTGCCTCATATCTATGGACAGCCACCAAGCATTGAAGATCGGCGTGATGGGATCGGCCAGCGGTCCACAGACAGAGGACCCTGTCGCCCGTGAGAAGGCGAAGAAGCTTGGCACAGAAATCGGTCGCCGCGGTTGGATTTTCATCAACGGTGCGTGCCCCGGTTTGCCGCACGATGCGATGGTCGCTGCAAAAGAAGCAGGCGGGTTTACCGTGGGAGTGTCTCCTGCGTTTTCGGAATACGAACACCGCAACGAGTACTTGTCGCCGATTGGCCACGATATGATTTTGTACACCGGTATGGGATTCATGGAACGCGATATCATCAATATCCGTTCGTCTCACGGTGTGGTGATCATTGGCGGAGGCATCGGCACACTCAATGAATTCACCATTGCGTACGACGAAGGTCGCCCGATTGGTATCGTGACCAATAGCGGGGGAATCAGTAACAGTATCGAGCACATCGTGGTGGAACTCTGTAAGCGCGAGATGCCTAGGAACTTGGTGATGAATGATGATCCTGTAAAACTGCTCGAGGAACTCGAACACGTGATTCATCAGTTCCCGTTGCCCATCCATGAAGATGGCCGCGTGACGGACTTTAGGCAGGGACGCGGATAAGAGAAATTAGTCCTCCTTTTTGGTGTGACTCTTGGTGATAAACCGAATAGGTGTTCCGTCGAACCCAAAGGTTTCGCGCATGCGGTTTTCCAAGTAACGCAGCTGAGCCAGAGTGACTTTTTTAGGATCGCGCACAAACAGGATGAAGGTAGGAGGTACTTCCTCTGCCTGTGTTACGTGCTTTGCCGTCTGCAGGGACTTCATGGGTTGGCCATGCACGCAGTCCAGGTACCACTGGCGAAGATCTTTGACCGAGATTCTGCGCTTGCGGTTATCGGCTGTGCTCTGCAGATAGTTGAAGATCTTCAAGATGCCATCGCGGCTCTTGGCAGAGCCAAAGATCGTGGGCGCAAAACGGGCGAAAAGCAGCTGAGAGCGCACTTCGTTCAGCTTTTCTTTGCGCTGTTCGGCATCCAACAGGTCTGCTTTGTTTAGGAGGATGATCAACCCCTTGCCCGATTCCAAGACCAGATCGGCAATGCGCTTATCTTGCTTGCTCACAGGCTCGTTGGCGTCCAAGAGCAGCAAGGCCACATCGCATTCTTCAATGGCGCGCACCGAACGCAGCATGGAGTATTCCTCTATGCCTTCCTCGGTCTTGGCGTTGCGCTTGAGACCGGCAGTGTCGATGAACAGATATTCATTTCCTTCATGACGGATGATCGTGTCTGCGCTGTCGCGTGTGGTGCCGGGAATATCCGAGACCAAACGCGGCGAGGTCTTGCGCTGTTCGTCGCTCATCAGGGCATTCACAAGAGAGCTCTTGCCGACGTTGGGTTTACCCACAATGGCGATCTTCGGCATGGTCTCTGCAGCTTTTGCTTTTAACTTTTTAAAGTGCGCGTTCTTCAGGTGCGAAGCAATCGTGCGGTCCACCGCATCAATGCCAAATCCGTGGAAGGCGCTCACGGGGAACACCTCGTCGCCTAGACCCAGTTCCAAGCAGCCGGACTCTGCATCCTCTGCCATTTGCTCGTTATCACACTTGGTGGGGATCAACAGTACCGGCACGTGTGCACGCTTACGACGGCGCAGGATGCTCGCAATTTCGTAATCGCTCTTGGTGAATTCCTCGCGTGCGTTCACGGTAAAGAGCACCACGTCGGCGTTTTCGATAGCCAGGATGGATTGTCCGTGTACGTCTTTTTCGAAATCATGGTCATCTGTCCCGCCGCCCATACCGCCGGTATCGACCAGCAGGTATTCCAAGTCCTCTGTTTCGATTTTGTGCGCCACGTGGTCGCGCGTGGTGCCGGCTACTTCGCTCTCGATAGACTTACGCTCGCCGATCATTCGGTTAAAGAGCGTGGACTTACCCGTATTGGGACGGCCAATAATAGCCACGAGCGGAAGACGTGCCATGCGCGCAGTGTAACCTGAATTCTACCCGCATTACCACAAGAATCGGGCTAAGGCTTGGGCTCCAGGGCGAGGACTACGGCTTTCTCCGAATTCCACCGCTCGTGCAGAATACACTTGGCCATCTGCAAGGCAGTTTGCTCTCGTAGCGCATCGGTGACCGTTTCTATGCCCAATGCCTGAATCACAACTTCCTGGGCGCCCTGGCCTTTGCGGAGCGAAAGGGTCTGTGCGCCGATTTTTGTAGGGTAGAGATTCCTATCATCATCGCGATACTCTTGGAGTTTCATCTGCAGAAATCCGCGTCGGTACGACATGTTAAAGCCATAATCATCTTCGAGACTGGCGTCTTCTTCGGTGATGACGGCGGTGCGCTGTTTGTTCATACGCAGGCGTTTGGTGAGCACCGTCTCTGTGAATGTCGTCGCAGGGATGGATTGCTGTTTGAGTGCGTTATTGGCATCGACATGAAACGCATGGAACAAGGTGCCATTGCGGTCGTCCTCGTAGGGAGCGTAGTTCCTGTCTCCAAAATTGACGGGAGGCTCCAGGCACGACTTGATGGCAAAGCCACCCATGCGCAAAATGGAATACACCGTGTAGAGCGATGTGAGTTTGTACAGATTCCAAAAAGCGGCGTTGGTTTCTTCCAGCGAGGGGCTGTTGGGCAGAGACTTTTCGAATATGCGGTGCAGGTACATGAGCACCTCGGTGCGCAGAGCCTCCGTGGTGTGCTCAGGGGTACTGGGAAAGTGCAACTTTTGACCTTCTGTACGCACATTGTCATGCATTTCTCCTATGGTGAACGGCGTGACTGGTTGAGCCAGTTCGCGAGCCAGTGCATTGGAGAACTTGAACAGTTCGGCGACCATGGCCATAGGAGACACATTCTATACCTTTCTGTCTGTTGCCAAGCATTTTCTGTGTGCCATGGAGAAATCCGCACGCCGCAGCTACACTTTTCTCATGCGCACGTACGATCCCTCATCGGTCGAAGCAAAGTGGCAGAAGAAGTGGGAGGAGGCCAAGTTGTTCGAAGCCGATCTCGCCAAGTCCAAAAACCCTGCGTATCACCTGGTGATGTTCCCGTACCCCAGCGGCGACAAGCTGCACGTGGGACATTGGTATAACTTCGCGCCGGCCGATAGCTACGCGCGCTACATGCGCATGAAAGGCAAAGATGTGTTTGAACCCATGGGGTTTGACTCCTTTGGATTGCCTGCAGAGAACTACGCCATCAAAACAGGAGTGCCTCCTGCCGAGTCCATAGAGAAGAACGTCGCGACAATGATCGAACAGCTCAAGCGCATGGGCTGCATGTACGACTGGAAGCGCACGCTCAAAACCAGCGATCCTGAGTACTACCGCTGGACCCAGTGGCTCTTCTTGCAGATGTACGCCAATAAGCTCTCGTACCGCAAACAAGCCAACGTGAACTGGTGCCCCAAAGATCAAACGGTACTGGCCAACGAGCAGGTGAAGGACGGCTGCTGTGACCGTTGTGGCACAGAGGTCATCCAGAAAGCCCTCACACAATGGTTCTGGAAGATTACGGACTACGCGGAGCAGCTTCTTGCAGGTCTGGATACGCTGGATTGGCCAGAGAAAACCAAGCTAATGCAGAAGCATTGGATTGGGAAAAGTGAAGGTGCCGAGATTGTCTTTGCACTCGCAGGGTCCGAAGAAAAAATTACGGTCTTTACCACGCGGCCCGATACGCTCTTTGGCGTCACGTACGTTGTGCTCGCTCCCGAACACCCTTTGGTGGATCAGATCACGCCCAAGAGCCATACAGGTGCCGTGCATGCATACAAAGAAGAGGTGAAGAAGAAGACAGAAATGCAGCGCACGGAACTTAACAAGAATAAAACCGGTGTATGGACGGGCGCCTATGCGCTCCACCCCGTTACCGGAGAGCAACTCCCCGTGTGGATTGGGGATTACGTGTTGATGAACTATGGAACAGGAGCCGTGATGGCTGTGCCTGCGCATGACGAGCGAGACTTCGCGTTTGCGAAAACCTACGATTTGCCCATGCTCCAAGTGGTCGATGGAGGCGACATCACCGAGTCTGCGTTTACGGGTGAGGGTACAGGAATGCAATCACAGTTCCTTGATGGTTTACCCACGCACGAAGCCAAGAAACGCATGATTGCTTGGCTGGAAGATGAGGACAAAGGTCGCGGCCGTACCACGTACAGGCTCCGCGATTGGCTGCTCAGCCGCCAGCGGTACTGGGGTGCGCCTATCCCGATTGTCTACGATCCAGAAGGCAATCCTCATGCCGTGCCCGAGAAGCATTTGCCGTGGTTGCTTCCTACCGATGTGGAGTTCAAACCCACAGGTGAATCCCCGCTGAAACACAGTAAGGAATTCCACGAACGTACAGAGAAAATCTTTGGCAAAGGTTGGACGCCCGAGTACGACACCATGGATACCTTCGTCTGTTCGTCCTTCTACTACTTACGGTTCCTTATGGAAGGCAACACCGAGCACTTTGTGGATCCTCACAAGGAACACAACTGGATGCCCGTGAGCATGTACATCGGTGGCCCAGAGCACGCGACCATGCATTTGATTTACGCACGCTTCGTGATGATGGCGCTCAAGGACTTTGGCGTGGTGAAGCACAGCGAGCCATTCCAAAAACTCATGCACCAGGGACTCATCACCAACCAAGGTGCCAAGATGAGTAAGAGCAAAGGCAATGTGGTAAGCCCGGATGACTACATCACGCAGTACGGCAGTGATGTCTTCCGTATGTTCCTCATGTTCATGGGTCCCTTTAGCGATGGAGGCGACTGGAGCGACACGGGAATCAAAGGAATTGACCGCTTTGTGCAGCGTTTGCACCGTGGCATCACCGAAGAATCGATCAAAAAAGTAGATCAGAGTATTCCTCAATTAGAAGGGCTGATTCATAATACGATTGTAAAAGTTACAGAGAGTATTGAGGCCTTCCAATTCAATACCGCTCTCTCTGCTCTTATGGAATGTCTCAATGGCATCGAAGAAAAGGGCGAAGTCGGCCGTGAGCAGCTCTTGGTGATGGTGCGTTTGCTCGCACCACTTGCTCCGCATCTTGCCGATGAACTGTGGGAGGCACTCAAAGGCGAAGGCTTTGTCGTCAGTCAGTCGTGGCCCGTGCACGATCCGCAGAAACTCAAGAGTGATACGTTGATGATCGCCATCCAAGTGAATGGCAAACTCCGCGGAACCATTCAGGTGGCCTCCGAAGCAGGGGAGGAAGAAATTGTTACTGCTGCGAAAGCAGAGCCCAATGTGGCAACGCACTTGGAGGGCAAAGATCTGAAGAAAACAATTTACGTGAAGGGAAAATTAGTCAGTTTCGTTCTGTAGTCCATGAGTCTCAATGGAGCTCCCACCGCAGCGGAAAAACTTCTCCAGGAGAGGTTCCCACTTACGATTGCGGATGCAACGCTTGATCAAATGTTCGGGAGCGACCCGGCGAAGATGGCAGACTTTCATAACCAATTAAAAGCCCAGGCACCTCATGTCCATTTGCCGCACTGGGGTGCGTTTCGTTATGACCGTTGCTCACACTATCGCAATCACATGATGAGGATTCTCCATGGGCAGCAGTAGACGGTGGCAAACTGCACCGACAAGGTGCTGTGTCCAAGAAAGTCGAAGACCTAAAAAAAACCTCTACAGCTAGCCTAAAAGTCATGGTCCTTTGCGGTGGATAAGCACCTCTTTTTGGGGTACAATGAGTCTCAATATGGAAAAAGATCATGAACGCCTAGTGGCTGTGATGGAACTGCTTTCTTCCGTTACGGGAGAACCCGAGCCACTAACGCGGGCGAATCAAACAGTACTGAGTCTGTGCAGGAATAATCGCGCCACTTTTGCGCACTTTCTCTATTCAATTATTGTGCTTTTTGAGTCTGATCCCACTGAGACTGTTGCAGATGGAGGTCACTTTTACAGCACACCCGAAGGTGATTTTGGGGATCCCCCCGTATTCATGGAGAAACCTCGCAAGGAAATCGATGCACTGACTCCCAATGACATCGCAAAATTACTCCCTGACCGCGACAAAATTGATGTGCCAAGGATGAAGCAGCAAAACGCAGCAGCACAAAAGCCCCAGCAGGCCGCTTAAGGGTTCTTGAGCATTGCAGCGAGCTCTTTTGCTTTGCTCACCTGCGGGAAGTGCCCGCTCTTGATCGCGCGGACGCTCATGTGTGGTCTGCCGTTTTGAATTTTTTCGAGTTCTCCATTGTCGTTCCACGGGTCATCGCTCCCGACAATCATTTCGATGTTCCAGTTTGCAGGAAGGTGGCTGAGTTCCTGTATGCATTGCTCTTGAAGGTGGCTTTTAACTGGGCTTTCCACCTTCCACATTTCGCGGAAACGATTCCCGTACCACCATATATGTCTGCCTAAAAATGCCTCGTATTCCGCATCATTGAACTCCGGGCATAAGTGCGAGAGGCATTCATCCATTAATACTTCATGGATGTGTGTAACATCCTTGGTACTGCGTCGATTACCTTTGGTGACTTTAGGATGAATAGGAGGAGCAAGTAATGTGACGCGATCCATGATGCGCATATCTGGGACGAGCTTGATGGCGTCCACCACTCCTCGGGAGTGCGCAATGATGTGCGAAATAGAAGGATGGTCTTGGAGAATTACGAGAATTTCCTTCTGCC
>CAZDEA010000004.1:25970-41957 GCA_964504485.1 uncultured Candidatus Peribacteria bacterium
ATGATGTGCGAAATAGAAGGATGGTCTTGGAGAATTACGAGAATTTCCTTCTGCCACCAGTCAGGCCAGGAGGCATCACAAGGGAAGAATCTCCCGGTATGGTAGGTGTTTTCGGGCACTAACAGCGCTTTGCCAAAGTGCTGTGCAAACTCACTCCAATCTTCCACGGTGTGGGCCAAGCCAGGGAATACGATTGTTTCTGGAGGGCCTTTTTCTGCGCCGAAAATATGTGCGTTATGCATGGGGTCGAGGATTCTGCCAGAACGCGGATTTTTGCTCAAGTTCGTGCCCATCATGCTGTTTTGCCTTACACTCCACCCATGTCCAAGGTTCACCCGTTCGACCGGTATGCAGATTTTACGGATGTTGCGGTCCTCAAAGAGGCCAGCGACAAGCCACTGCGTAAGAGCATGCGCGTAAATACGCTCAAAATTTCGGTGGAGCAGTTTACGGATTGGGGGAAGAAAAAAGATTGGCAGATGACTCCCGTGCCGTGGTGCAAGGAAGCGTTTTATATCGATCGGGAAAATCGTGAGGAGGCACTGGGGAAAGATTTGCTGCACTTACTCGGTGCTGCCTACATGCAAGAAGCAGCGAGTATGTTGCCGGTGGAATTGCTCGACCCGCAGCCTGGTGAAACTATTTTGGATATGTCCGCCGCACCGGGCAGCAAGTCCACGCAAGTTGCAGCGCGTTTGCAGGGGAGGGGACTCGTGATTTGTAACGATATTCAGGAGAAGCGTTTGTGGACGCTCAAGACCGCACTGCACAGGAGCGGCGCGTGGAACACGATTGTTACGCGCAAAGTGGGTCAGTGGTTCAGCAAGCAAATGACCGAGAAGTTTGATCGCGTGCTGTGCGATGCACCGTGTACGGCACAAGGTACGGCTCGCAAAGACAGTGATGCCCTGGATTTCTGCGGCCCAGAGAACATTGGCAAGATGGCAAAGCTCCAGCGCGAGCTCCTCGAAGCAGCAATCGATGCGACAAAAGTCGGGGGCATCATTGTGTATTCCACATGCACCCTCACGCCGGAAGAAAATGAGGAAGCGATTTCCTCGATGCTTCGCAGGTTCCCCGATCAATTGGAAGTCGTGGATCCGCGCATGATTGATCCCAAGTTCCAGTGCTTGCAGCAGGGGATTGAAGACAGCGAACTGGTGCAGCGCAAACTTGGCTTCGAGCAGCCCTTTCCCGTGGTTCGCTTGTGGCCGCAGACGTACGACACCGAAGGGTTTTTCTGTGCGGTCTTACGCAAGCTCAAGCCCACGCGTCATCCTATTGATCTTCCTCCCGTGCACTTCCAAGAAGAAGAAATGCCTGCAGCGCGCATGAGGGAATGGGCTGCAAAATTGGAAGATATGTATGGCACATCGTTCCTCCAAGAAGGGGATCGCTTGTTTGAGCGCGGCGAGTTGCTGCTCCTCACAAGCCAAGACGTCGCCAAATTTCGCATGCCGGTAGCGGACTATGCGCTGGGTATTCCGTTTGGAAAAAAAGTTGATGGCACGCGCATTCGCCTGGACCACGACATCGCGGTCTTCCGTGGGAATCTCGCCACAAAAAATGTGACGGATATCAGTGAAGAAACGCTCAATTTTCTTTTGGATGGCAAAGACGCCACGTGCGACCCGGGACTACGCGGCGATGTGATTTTGCGGTTCCAAGATATGGCTGTGGGTATAGGTTTAGCCAAGGAAGGACACCTGAAAAACAGGTTACCGAGGTGGATCGTACAGAAGTCCTAAACGAGGTATACTCTTCCTCCCATGGACCCCGTAGCAGAGATTAAATCCCGGCTCTCGATTGAAGATTTGGTAGGCAAGTATTGCCAGCTAACCAAAAAGGGCAGGAACTTTGTGTGTTTGTGTCCGTTTCATCAGGACAGTCACCCCAGTTTTCTCGTGAGTCCAGACAAAGGCATCGCGTATTGTTTCGCGTGCCAGAACGGTGGAGATATTTTCTCGGTGTATCAAAAATTAGAGAACGTGGATTTTATCCAAGCGCTCAAAGATCTCGCCGAGCGCACCGGAGTAAAACTTCCGGATCGTCCGGTGTCGAGCGGCCCGAAAAAAGAAGAAAAAGATCGCATGCGCGAGTGCCTCGAAGCAGCAGCGGTGTTTTATCATCGTAAATTACAGGAGAGCCCCAAGGCGTTGGAGTACCTCAAAACCCGCGGTGTTCCCGCAGAGCAGATACAGGAATTTGGGCTAGGAGTAGCGCCGGATGCGTGGAGCGAATTGTACGATGCGTTCCTCAAGCAGGGCTACAGCAGGAGCGAAATCATTGCGGCCGGCCTCGCAGTGCAGAGCGAAGTAGGCGGAGGAAAAACCTACGATCGATTCCGTAACCGTTTGATGTTCCCCATCACCGATGCACAAGGTCAGGTGATTGGATTCGGTGGCAGAACACTTGGCAATGATGATGCGAAATACATCAACTCGTCCGAGAGTGCGCTCTACAAAAAATCCCAAGTGCTCTTTGGATTGCACCACGCACGCGATGCCATACGTGAATCACACAACGTGATTTTGGTGGAAGGATATTTCGATGTGCTCGCGTGCCATCGCATTGGCATCAAAAATGTCGTGGCCACGAGTGGCACGGCACTCACCGAAGAGCATGCAAAAATTCTCCGCCGCCTCGCGGACTCTGTGACGCTTTGTCTCGATACGGATCGCGCCGGCAAGGATGCAGCTGAGCGTGCGTTCTTCATTCTCTGTCGCGAAAAACTTGCGGTGCAGTCCATTGTCTTGGCATCCAAGGACCCCGGCGATGCCGTAAATGATGACCCCGAAGAACTCAAGCGCATGCTCACCCAGGGCGCACGGTCGTACATCGAAACCGTACTGGCCGAATTGTCGCAGCAGGATCTCACATCTTCGCTTGCGCGTCGCGAGGCATTGCTTCGTTTGCTGCCGCTCATCCAGGCAATTCCATTTAGCGTGGAACGCGACAATGCCATCGCAAAATCCGCCGGAGTGCTGGGCACATCCGAGATGGCTCTGCGCGATGATCTCTCTCGCACAATCGCCTCTGTCACTCCCGGTCTTGCGAAGGCTGCTCCTGCCAAACACGAGGCATCCATGTTCAGCACGGTCGAGACCGTACTCGGCATGTTCCTCTGTAATCCCGCTTGCTTGCCGCTGCTCTCACAACTCATCGAACCCACCGAAGGCTTCGCGCGCAATCTCTATCACGTGTTGCGTGAGCTCCCACCAGAAACCCCAGAGATCGATGTGAATGCGCTCGAGTTAGAAGCAGTCGATCGCGAGCGCGCGTCCATCCTGTTTTTGCTCAGTGAGCAGCACGGATTTACCGAGTGGGCGCCTTCTCTTGCCATGCGCGAAGTCCGTAAACACTGTCTCCTGAGTAACCACGAATTCCTCAAAGAAAAACAGCAGGAAATCACCAGGAGGCTCCTAAAAGCACGCAGCGAAGGGAATCACGATGAGGAGCTTCTGCTCACCAATGAATATCAGGAGATCATTAAACTAAAGAAGATGGCTTCGTGATCAGCAAAGAAAAGAAGGACAGTCCCCTGTCAGACTCTCTCCATTCACACGTCTTTCCCTTTGCCTTTTACGGCTTTTTCACTACCCTGTCCCTACCTAGGGGCAATTCCGCCCCGCTTCTGCTAGTTTCACGTATGGCATCCCACCCCAGAAAATTCATCGCGCAGCCCACGGATGATGACCTGAAGCAATTTCCCGATCAGGTAAAACATTTGGTGAAAAAGGGCCGTGAGCAGCGTTATGTGACGCACCAGGAAATCATCTCTGCCGTTCCCAACGCCGAAGACAACATCGAATTGCTCGACGAGATCTACACGCTCTTCGTGGATTTGGGTATCCAGGTGATCGATGTGAAAGACGCACTCATCTGGGAAAAGAAAGCACGCAGCCCTGTGCTGACGGTTCCAGAGCCAACGGAAGATCTTACGGATATTGCCGGTGGCACAGATGACGATGAAGAGGATGAGGACGCAGAATCTGACGAAGGCGAAAAAGTGGAGAAGATGGATGACGATGGTGATGACGAAGCTCGCAAGATGGTCGCACTCGCCGGTATCGCTGTGGATAGCGACAAGGACCTCAGCGAAGATGAGCGCAAGAAGCGCAAGAAGGAGCGCGAGATCGATCTGCTCGAGATCAGTAACGACTCCGTGCGCATGTATCTTTCGGAGATTGGTCGCGTGCCGCTGATCGATGGTCGCAAGGAAGTCGAACTCGCTCGTCGCATTCGCAAGGGTGATGCATCTGCCAAGCAGCAGCTCGCAGAAGCAAACCTTCGCTTGGTCGTTTCCATTGCCAAGAAGTACATCGGTCGTGGTCTGTCGTTCTTGGATCTCATCCAGGAGGGAAACATCGGTCTCTTCCGTGCGGTGGAGAAATTCGACCCAGAGCGCGGATTTAAGTTCTCCACGTACGCCACGTGGTGGATCCGCCAGGCTATTACACGTGCCATTGCAGACCAGGCTCGCACCATTCGTATTCCCGTGCACATGGTCGAGACCATCAACAAGCTCACGCACACGCAGCGCCGCTTGGTGCAGGAACTCGGTCGCGAACCAACGCTCGAAGAACTTGCAGTCGAAATGGAAATGGACATCAAGAAGGTTGCGCACATCCAGAAGATTTCTCAGGACATCATCTCGCTCGAGTCCCCAGTGGGTTCCGAGGAAGACAGCAAGCTTGGAGACTTCATCGAAGACGAAGAAGCGATCAACCCCTTCGAAGCCACCAACCGTCAGCTCCGCAAAGAAAACGTGCACCAGATGTTGGAATTCCTCACGCCTCGCGAGCGCAAGATCATCGAAATGCGCTTTGGACTGCGCGATGGTATTGGCCACACGCTCGAAGAAGTGGGTAAAGAGTTCGGTGTCACCCGCGAACGTATCCGTCAGATTGAAGCAAAGGTGCTCCAGAAGATGCGCGACCACCCCCGCTCGCTCACCATCCGCGAACACGGTGGTGGACCAAAGCGCGTTGGCTTCTCGCCCATGACGTCCTCGTTTATCTTGCCCAAGGCCATGTGCCCCAGCTGCAAGGTAGGCTCACTGGAAGAGCTGGAAGTCGACGGCAAGCTGATCGAAAAGTGCGATCACTGCGCCAAGGTCTTCTAAGAGAACGTCTTTGGATTTGCTATTGGAGCATATATTTTAGATTTGACGATACCCCCTTTCGTTCTAGACTCTTTGCAGCTGACCTCTTTCTGGTCGGCTATCAAAAGCTCCTTTTACGGAGCTATAAGGATCAGATCCGAAGCGTCATGTGCGTGTTCACAGGCTCTCCCAAGCCTTTTCATCCGCACTGCGACCCACGGGATCTGTCCTAGCCCTCCTCCTCGTTTCTTCGGGAACTTGTGAGGAGGGTTTCACTGTGTCTCTGGTAGCATCTGCACATGCACAAGGCAGCAACAGTGTCGGCAAAGAAAGAGCCCAAGCAATCCCTGAGTATTTTTGAGAATCAATACAACAAACTGAACGAGGCTCAGAAGAAAGCTGTCGATACCATAGAAGGTCCTGTGATGGTGATTGCCGGTCCCGGTACCGGCAAGACACAAACACTTGCCATGCGTGTCGCAAACATTCTGCGCAAAACGCAGATGCGCCCAAGCAATATTCTGTGTCTCACCTTTTCTACCAGTGGTGCCACGGCCATGCGCGATCGCCTGCGACTGCTGATTGGTGCAGATGCCTATGGCGTGACAGTTTCGACCATCCATGGATTTTGTCAGTCGATCATCGATGCGCATCCACAATTGTTTGAAGAGTGGTCGATGAAGGAGAGGATCAGCGACATTGAGAAGTACCAAGAATTGAATACAATAATTGATCAAGTTTCTGCGCATTCTGCTCTGATTAATCCTAAAGATCCATACGGTAGAGATGGAGATATTCTCTCGCGCATCAGCCAGATAAAACGAGAAGGAAAAAGCAGAGAGGATCTAGAGAAAGCTCTCCAGGAATTCGCAGGACAGATGCACGAGAAGAACGAACGCGCACGCACCGAGAGTGGCCGCAGGAAAAATCTTCTCGCCGTAGAAAAGTTCAAAGCGTTCATCGATGTCTTCTCTCGCTACCAAGCCATGCTGCAAGAGAAGGGAAAGTACGACTACGACGACATGATTCTGTTTGCGCTGAAGGCACTCGAAGAAAACGATTGGCTCCTGGCATCTCTGCAGGAGCGCTACCAGTATGTATTGCTCGACGAAGCCCAAGATACCAACGGCGCCCAGTGGCGTGTGATTGAGCGGCTCACGACCTATGACTCACTTCCACACGAGCCAAACCTGTTTGTAGTAGGGGACGATGATCAGGCGATTTACCGCTTCCAGGGCGCAAATCTGCGCAATATGCTCAGTTTCCACGAGCGATTTCCTGCTGCTCCTATTATCCCGCTCACCATCAGTTACCGCTCCACGCAGGCTATTTTGGATGCTGCACAGTCACTGATCGAAAAGAATGAAGAGCGTCTGGTAGGCAAAATCCAAGGACTGCAAAAGCAGCTGACGGCTTTTACACAAGAAGAGGGGAGTGCGCCCAAGCTCCTGCGTAGCGTGAGCGACTTGGCCGAGCAGTGGCTCATTGCCGATCTCATCGAGGAGCGCATCAAGCAAGGAATTGCCGCAGAGAGCATTGCGGTACTCACACAGACCAATGCCGAGTTGTTCCCGCTCTACGATGTTCTCAAAGCCAGGAATATTCCGGTGATTCTCCATGGAAAGGCAGATCTCCTTGGTCACAAGCTGGTAGCCGATGCCCTAGGCGTACTCCATGCGCTTCTGCATTTGAACAGCAACGAAGCAGTGATTTCGGCGCTTTCTATAGAGGCGTTTGGGTGTCACCCTGCAGATTGCTCGCGCATCGCATTGCTCGCACGCGAAGAAAAACGCGATGTGCATAGCGTGCTAGCCACACTCGAAGAATCTGCCGCGCCCTTCCTACGCAAAGACACGCTCATCGCAGCGCGTGATGTATTGCTCGATCTCGCTCATGGTGCAGAGCGACGTACGGTGCTCGAGACCGTCGAACGCACGTTGCGTGCAGTCTCTGTCCTAGGAGAAGGATTGGATCCACTGGATCTCGCCGCAGTGGAGTCGTTCTTTGGGTATACCAAAGAGCAGTGCTTGAGCACACCCAGCTTGAGCTTCCGCGCTTTTATGCGGACGATCTCCTTCTATGCCGATCCGCAATACGGTCAGGCGCGTTTGACGTACGAAATCCCGCACTTGGTTACCGAAGGTGTGCAGCTGATGACCGCGCACCAAAGCAAAGGCTTGGAATTCCATACCGTGATGCTCGCGAACTTCCGCGATGGGCATTGGGACAAACGTCGTAAGCCTTCGGGGGTATCTCTGCCCGAAGATTTACTCTTTGGTTGGGAGACCGACCAGAAAAAGTTTGAGCAGCACCAAGATGAGCGAAGAGTGGCTTTTGTGGCTATGACTAGGGCTGAACGAGAATTAATACTTGTGTGTCCCAAGGAACTTTCGGTCGGGGAGAAGCACAAAGCCGTCTCACCTTCGGCCTTTTTTGCCGAGGCAGGCACCTTGAGCGAAACCGATGGCGCACTGCTGCAGCCGGAACACGCATCGTTGATGTTGCTGCGCCCAGAGCGAAAACTGGATGATGAGTTGAAGGCGTATGTGCAGCAGCGCCTGGAACATTTTGCGCTCTCGGCAACATCGCTCACGCGGTTCTTGCGCGATCCACAGGAATTTCTCACCGTGGATCTCTTGGGTCAGCCAGAACACTTCGAAGAAGGCACCATTCGTAGCCTTGGCTACGGTAGCGCGGTGCACTGGGCGCTGCGCGAGTGGGGAACAGCCAAGCAGCGCGGGGAAGAGTTTTCGGACGAAGATCTGATTACCGCATTCCGTTGGTACTTGGCAGAGCGAACCATCCTCAACGATAAGCAACGCGAAGACCTAGACGCGCTGGGCACTGCGGCATTGCCCAAGTACTTCGCAGAGCGCTTGGGACAGGCAAAGCCCATTCTGTATTCGCTGGAACGCGATTATCGAGCACGTTTGGGCGATATCCCTCTTAAAGGAAAGATTGATCGCATCGATCAATTGAGCAAAGACAGCGGCCATGTGGTGGTGATCGATTACAAGACAGGTTCTGCCAAAACCGAACGCGAGATTCGCGGAGCATTGGAAGTGGGCGAAATCTCTCGCACCGATGAAGGTGATAAATTCCGTCAGCTGGCGTTCTATGCGTTGCTCTTGGAACAAGGAGATCCGCTGATCACACCGGTGGCATACGCCCTGGAGTTCATTGGAGAACGCGGCGAAGACCCTGAACGCTTGGAGCTTTCGGTAAACGACCAAGAAAAAGATGCACTGCGTGCGCTGATCAAAGATGTGTGGGCAAAAGTGCAGGCACTGGATTTTTCGCCACTGTAAGGCAAAAACAGAGCACGCGCTTGTGGCAAGATTGACCCGATTCTTTTCGCTGCCACAATCCTGGCAATGCAAAGAGAATTAGAACTTATGACGGACCGGCAACTCGATGCGAAAGCGAACGAGGTTGCTCAGCTTGTCGTGCGCGGCAGCGTGAGTCAGTACAGCAGGGCATATCATCATTTTGTTGCACTCGTGTTGCTTGCCGTGGGAGGAACAACGGGATTTCAAATCAATCCTGTGAATCTTGTGCAGATCCCCTTAAAGATGCCGTTCAACGGAACATTCTTCTCGTTTGTGTTAGCGTTCCTCAGGCGCTCGAAGGATTCGGGTACTGCGGATTACTACATGGAAGAGATGGTTCGTGCATGCCCCAACGAAATGCGCTCGGCCATTCTTCAGGCTATTCAAACGGCAGAGACGCATGAAGAAGAGAAGGCCGCACGTGAGCTCTTGGCTCAGTATTTCGAAGAAGAAGCGCTTCCACTGGACCAAGAAGAGCAAGGACGCTCGTTCGCGTTTACGCCGTACAACAAGTACAAGCCGCAGGCGTCACACAATGCTGCGTAGGTACTCCGCGAACTTTTGGAGTGCCTTGCCACGGTGACTCACGAGATTCTTTTCGTCGATGCTCAGTGCCGAGTACACGTTGTCGTAACCATCGGGTTGGAAGCACGCAGAAATAGGCAACCCCGGTAGAAAATCTGCTTTCAGGGAATCGGTAATGGTTCCATGGCAATGCCCCTCAAAGCCATGCAGCGTGCCTGTAGCATCCATAAAGGCGAGTGTGCACAGGAAGCTCGCACGCTTGTTGGTCTCGTGGCGCATGCGGTCGAGAAACTGCGCAATCCATTGTTCATCCGTAGCCTCCGGTCCTGCGCCCCAGCGGCGTGTGTGCACGCCCAGTTCGCCGGCGAGTGCCTCTACCACAATCCCCGAGTCGTCTGCGAGAGTGGGCATATTCCCCTTCTCGAAATAAAACCGGGCCTTCTGCTCGGCGTTTTCCATGTACGTGTCGCCTGTTTCTGCCGGCACACTCAAAATCCCCTTTTCCTTGGGCGTATAGAGGGTCACCGGGAGCGCAGACAGCGCTTCGCGTATTTCGATACCTTTGCCGGGGTTATTGGTGCCGAGGAGGATTTCCATAGATTGAGTATAAATGAAGACCCCCTCCCGTATACACGAGAAGGGGTGGGGTCTGTACGTTAGTCGTAGACAATCTTCAGGGTCGATCCACTTCGTGTGAAGTGTACCGGCCGCAGATCACCTTTTGTTTGCCGGGCGTGTTCTAGTTTCTGAAACTCCGACTCATCAAGGAAGAGTAAGCCGTGTTCTGTTTGGAATCTGCCCGTTCCTATCTCAACACTCCAACTAATCATGAGCCTGCGACGGACAGGATTGCCCATGTACTCCAATGCGGAGTAGGTCACTTCTTCTTTGAGTTGGGTCAATTCCATGACCCAGCGACCGTAGAGTTCGGTCTGAAGTTTTTGCAGAGCGTTTTCACGACGCCCTTTCATGACGCTGTAGGTGACGAGCCACGTAAACGCAGAGAGAACAAGCATCGCAAGCACGAGAACAGGTTGTAGGTCCAAGACAGTCTCCTAAAAGATGGTTGTTAAAGATCGTACAAACAAAGATACTTTACAATATTAATTTATATTGTCAAAGTATGACCTATGCTCTATTGAGCTCCTCTATCGAAGAACACCTTACGTGGTTTGGCGCCATCTGGAGGCCCAATAAGGCCTTTTTCTTCCATGATATCCAGGAGCCTGGCTGCACGCGCGTAGCCCACCTTCAGCTGCCTCTGCAGCAAGCTGGCGGAGGCTTTGCCTGTCTCCTGCACCACGCGTAGGGCATCGAAGAACATGTCATCGCCGCCGTTGTCGTCGGCATCCAAATCAATGTGTCCGTTCTGGGGCAATCCACCACCGCTCACATCGTCCTCGCTGCCTTCGGCGGTCTCCCCCAAACCAATTTGCTCGGTGACTTTTCCGCCACCGGCGATCTTTACTGCGTTGATGATGCGCTCCACTTCCTTGGTGGAGACATAGATACCCTGAATACGCAGAGGCTTGGGAGTCGATGCCGTCATGTAGAGCATGTCGCCCTGGCCCAAGAGATCTTCCGCACCAATGCCATCGATGATCGTGCGAGAGTCGACAGAGCTGACCACGCGGAACGCAATGCGCGTAGGGATGTTTGCCTTGATGAGACCGGTGATGACATCCACGGATGGACGCTGTGTAGCGACAATCAAGTGCATGCCTGTGGCACGTGCCATCTGGGCAATGCGCGAGATCATGGTTTCTGTGTCTTTGCGGTACTGACGCATCATCAGATCGGCCAATTCGTCGATCACAATCACAATACGAGGCAGCATCTTATCTTCCTCGGTTTGCTTCTCGTTGAATTCATCCAAGTTGCGTGCGCCGACTTCGGAGAACCTATGCAAGCGACGTCCCATTTCGGCTACCGCCCAGCGCAGTGCCTGCAAGGCCTTCTCTGCTTCGGTGATCACGGGAGTGAGCAAGTGCGGGATGTTGTCGTACAAGGTCAATTCCACGCGCTTGGGGTCGATGAGAATGAACTTGAGTTCGTGTGGAGCGTTCTGGAACAAGAGCGCGCTCAAGAACGTGTTCATACACACGGACTTACCCGAACCGGTTGCACCAGCGATGAGCAAGTGCGGCATGTTCGCGAGATCCGCAACCAGCGCATCACCAGACACATCGCGGCCCAGTGGCAGCGTGAGAGAAGACTCGCTCTGTACAAAGGAGGGACTTTCCAAGATTTCGCGCAAGTGCACCGTGGTGCGTTCGCGGTTGGGCATCTCGATTCCCACGAGTCCTTTGCCGGGAATAGGTGCCTCTATACGCAGGCTGGGTGCCGCTAAGGCAAGCGCTAAATCGTCCTTTAGGCCTCCAATACGCGAGAGCTTCACGCCTTCCGAAGGCTGCAGCGTGAACTGCGTCACGGTGGGTCCTGGGCGTGCGTCCTTCATGGTCACATCGATATCGAACTCGCGGAGTTTTTCTTCGATCTGCCTGGCCTGTCGCTTGAGTTCTTCGTCATCCACCTTGAGGGTGCTCGTGGAAACTTCCAAGAGATCAAAACTGGGGAAGGTCCACTCTTCGAAGCGCGTGTCTTTCATTTCGAGCGTGTCGTTCATTTTCTTTTTCAGTTCGTTCGCGCTCGCAATCTTCTTGGTGTCGACGCGCGCAAATTCTGGGCGCACGATGTTTAGCTCGGTAGGCGCGTCGCCTTCTTCCACCAAATCTTCTTCTTCCTCTTCGTCCTCATCTTCTTCCTCGTCATCTTCCACAGTGACTTCTTCGATGTTGCGTTCCTTCAACTTACGCTTGCGAGCAATCTTGCGAGAGGGGACGACGCGATCGAGTAATTGCTGGAACCAGAACGCCACATTGGGCTCAAATGCGATGAGCACGCCAATCAAGAACATGGCTCCCAGAACCGTATAACCCACAGCCCTGCTGAAATACATCAAGAAGGGGAGACTCATCATAAAGCCGATCGCGCCTGCGAGTTCCTCGCGGTTCTGGCCAATCTGTTCCATGTCTGCACCGATGTGCATCAGTCCCAAGAATGCGAGCAAGCAGAGGAGTAATCCTGCAGAGCGTTTGGTTTCAATCTTCTTTCCCCATGCGGCAAGTTGCATAAAGCCCGAGAGCAACAAGAAGAAGGGGAAGATCATTCCGTATTTTCCAAAGAAGAACGAAAGGATTCCCTGTACCGCATCACCCACTACGCCGGCTTGCTTCTGCAGAGCCAAGAAGAGCAGCACAGACACGCACACTTGTACGGTTCCACTGATGGCAGAACGCGTGGAGTCTTGCAGCTGTATCGCTGCAGCCTTTTTTCTACGGGCCGCTCGTTTCACCTTCCTTCGGATCCGGGGCATGGTCGACAGTATAAAGGTACGTTTGGGGTTGGGGCTAGGGCTTCTTTGGCTCAGGCTCTTCAAAAAAGCAGGGCCCTAGGACCCTGCAATGTGTTCTTACGTGTTCAGCAAGAACTGGAGAGTGTTCTTCGCGGCGAGACAGAGGAAGATGAGTGAAAATATCGCACAGGCCATCATTCGCCTGCTTCTCACCTCTACCTCGTACCCATTTTGCGGTGTGCCTTTGCGTACAAGGAGAAAGGCAATTATTCCCACCATCGCAATTGCAAAAAGAATGCCCGCAGTCACCACATACGTTTCTGAACTGTATCTCATGGCAGACTCCTAAAAGAACAATACAGTGATTATTTCATTCTTATTTCTTTTGTCAATTTTCCTCAAAAGGCAGAATCCGAAGATTCTGCCGTATTGCTCAATGCCTGAGCATGAGAAACGCACTGGCCGTACCACAGAGAAGGAATACGGCGCAGAAAGCTACGGAAGCACACGCTTGCAGACGCAACGAAGGGTCAGCGACGAGTTCTTTCTGGCCATAGGTTCTTGCTAACCGCAGAAGATTGCAGAGGGCAAGCGCGCTGATGGCGAACATCACGATCGCTGTGTTTTCGAAGTCCTGAGCAGTTTTGGGAAACCACATGACGACGTCTCCATGGTGGTAATGAGCAGTCCAGCGATGCTAAGCCGCGCATTTGTGCAGTCAATTTTTTACAAGAGGACCGCGGGTTGTTATTGTGTGGGCGTGAAAACATTGATTTTCGGTTCCAAAGGCTACATGGGCGGATACTTCCGCAAGCTCTATCCAGACGCAGTGTGCCCATCTGTGGACATTGCCGACCAACAGGCGGTCGAGAAGTGTCTTGATGCCGAGAAGCCCGATGTCGTCATCAATTGTGCCGGCAAATCCGGTGTTCCCAATGTGGATTGGTGCGAGACGCACAAAGAAGAGACGATCCGCAGCAACGTACAGGGGCCTTTGGTGCTCTTGGATGCATGTGCCAAGCGCAAGATCTACTGGGTGCACCTGAGCTCCGGATGCATTTACGAAGGGGATAACGAGGGCAGGGGATTTAGCGAAGAAGACGCACCGAATTACTTTGGAAGTTTCTACAGCCGCACGAAGGCTTGGAGTGATCAAATGCTCAAGGAATTCCCCGTGTTGCAGCTCCGCCTGCGCATGCCGTTTGATGGGACGCATGAAGTGCGCAATCTTCTGATGAAGTTGAAAAAGTACTCTCGCTTGCTCGACGAAAAGAATTCCATCACGCACGTGCCGGACATGCTCAGCGTTGCAGAGCAGTTAATCGCGAAGCGCGTGACGGGAATTTTTAACGTGGTAAACCCAGGATTGATTTCGCCGTTCGAGATCATGAGTTTGTACAAAGAAGTCGTGGATCCACAGCACGTGTTTGAACGTTTGTCGCTCGAAGATCTGTCGCAAGTGGTGGTTGCGAGCAGGAGCAATTGTCTCTTGAATACCGACAAACTTTCACGCCTGGGAATTGCTCTTCCACCTGTGGAACAGGCCATGCGAACGGCACTCACGGAATTCGCAAAAAACCTGTAAATTTTGCCTACTTTCTGAGGAAAAGAGGGGATTTGCCTCTTGATGATTTTTAGTTCTTTGTGTATAATTAGAGTATCTAATCATTCGTAGATCACTTGATGACAAATTCTGCGCTGGATTACATCACCGATGCCTCGTTCGAAATGGGTCGCGTGATGCGTTGCGCACTCACAGAGGCGCTCAAAAATAAGCCCAAATTGAATCCCCTGCAGATTCATGCCGTGTTCCTTGTGGCAGAAGTTCCGGGCATGACGATGAAAGAGTTCGCAAAACACTTGAAAGTCACAGGCCCTTCGGCCACTGTCTTCGCCTCGCGCCTTTCCCGTATGGGTTGGATCACGCGTGTGCGCGATGCAAGAAACCGCAAGCTAGTGCGTCTTCGCCTTACAGCGAAAGGAACATCGCTCCTCAAGAGCATGCAGACCGCGCATAGAAAGGCAGCACGATCGGTCTTCGGTCACCTTTCTGCAAAGGATCAGTCCACCCTCGCATCCATCTTACAAAAGCTACTTTCTACTCCGCCTTTTCGTTCCTAACATTGTATGAAAATCCCGTTCACTTCTATCCACCTCCCTATCCGCATCCCCGATGTGGTCCGTCGCCATAAATGGAAATGGATCATTGGTGCGGTGATCTTTGTGGTCTTCGTCTTGCCGGCGTGGGCGCTCACACGTCCCAAGCAGCCGGAGTACGTGACTGCGGTTGTCGAAACCAAAGATCTTTCCCAGACGGTCGAAGCCGTGGGTACGGTGACATCCGAAAAAGATTTGGAATTGGAATTCAAGAATCCCGGCATTGTCTCGCAGATCCTTGTGAAAGAAGGACAAACCGTTCGCAGTGGACAGCGTTTGGCCAGTCTCAAAGCCGGCGGATTGGGTGCTTCGGTGGCATCTGCACAAGCCAGCGTACAGGAGGCAGAAGCCAACTTGCGCGCATTGATCGAGGGAACGCGCCCCGAAGACATCGCCATTGCCGAAGCTTCGTTACAGAACAAAAAGGCGGCTCTTGCTGCGGCAAAGGAGTCGGTTGTTTCTTCTGAGTTGGAATTGGAGGCGCTTAAGCGCGAGATCGACATTACGCAGTCGAGCGACGTGAGTGTTGCTCCAAGCACAATCAACGAGAATGTGACCACTGCTCAGCAGTCCATTTCTGCGGTGCAGGACATCTTGCGCAATAACGATTTGCAGGACGCGATTTCTCGCGGCAATCCGGGTAACTACTACACCGTTCAGCAGCAGTTGAATGCTCTTCCCATGGAATTCACCGCTGTGCTTTCTGCATCTGCATCCATTCGCGATGTCGAAAGCGCACTTGCGGCCTATCGCTTGCTCCGCACGGCTTTAGTAAAGTCCTCTACAGTCATTGGTCTGACATTCTCTGCGGTTTCACAAACGCAGCCGACGTCGTATCTCTCGCAGGACAGCCTGACGACGTACAAAACATCCATCAATACCGAGCGCTCTTCGGTGCAGAGTGCTGTATCGACTATCGATGCTGCCATCAACACCTTGCAAGAAACACCTGCAACCCTCGCTACGCGCTTGAGCTCGGCACAGACGAGTCTCAACAGAGCAAAGTCCGACGCACTTACGTACGAGACAGCCGTGCGCATAGAAGAGGCACAATTGCAGTTGAAGAAAGCAGGCTCTCGCCAAACGGATATTGATGCCGCTCGTGCTCGCGTGAACTACGCTCGCGCAAATCTTGCCCGTGCTGCCGCGGACTACACCGATACGCAAATTATCGCGCCCGTCGCTGGTGTGATTACGAAGATCTCCATCAAGGCAGGCGAGGCTTCGCCTTCCGGATCTGCAATCACCATGCAAGGAGACAGTCCGTATCGCATAGAGATGTATGTGTCCGAGGTCGATGTGCCCAAGCTTTCGGAAACCCTCACGGGATCTATTGTCTTGGATGCCTTCCGCAACGAGGAACTCGCACTGCGCGTGGCAGAAATTGACGAGCGCGCCACCGATAAAGACGGTGTTCCCAAGTACAGGGTTAAGCTCGACTTTTTGGTTCCGCACGAAGGTCTGCGCATTGGTATGACAGGAGACGCAGCAATCGTGACCGGTAGCCGCACAGGTGT
>CAZDEA010000005.1:0-32672 GCA_964504485.1 uncultured Candidatus Peribacteria bacterium
TCGGGACATGGCTGTTCCTCCTATAAAAGAGAAAGCTGTACGCATTCTTCCAGAGTCGCAGGGGGTGTCAAATAAAGTGTGCACACGACAACTATTCGCGCAGAGACATCCGCTCTAAACTACGTACATGAACTCCCTCAAAGCTTTCTTTAATCGCATCACGCAGTGTGCCATCGACCCTGCTTCCTACAGAACCTTAAAAGGAGAGGGCCTGGGCAGTGCCTACTGGTACTTGTACCGCCTGCTCGTTCTCACATCACTCGTCATCACGTTGTGGTTGGCCGCGGGATTGGTGCATGTGATGCCACAGATCAAGAGTGTTGCTCACGAAATCGAAACCACGCTGCCTACGTTGTATCCCAAAGAAATGATCCTCACGTTCCAGAGTGGAGCACTCACGACAAACGTGAAGGAACCCTACGCCATCAAAGTGCCAGCGAAGTGGAATGAGCAGCAGATAGGGGACGACACGGACGAGACTGATACGGATCATGCGAATATTGCCGTGTTCGATACCAAAGCCTCACCCGAGGATTACGAGAAGTACAACACGTTCGTACTCTTTACCAAGAACTACGCCGTGGGTGGCAGAGACAATGGCGAACTGCGCATGTTCCCGTACGCAAAGTTCGAAGAGAACTTCGTCGTCACGCACGAGAAGTACACCAAGACTTTGCAGATGGTATTCAGCAAAGCGAAGTCTCTTATCCCCGTGCTGAAGGTGATCATGGTCGTGTGCTTCCTGCTGGCACCATTCGTCTTCGCTGGCGTTGGACTGCTCTCGTGGATGATTTCTCTGCTCATCTATTCGCTGATCCTCTGGTTTGTGAGCAGCATGGGTAAGTGGGGTTACACGTACGGCCAGATTTATCGCCTGTCGGTCTTCGGTGCGACACCAGTGGTAATCCTCGGCATGCTCTTCTGGCTCGGCGGAGTGACTGTCCCTTGGGTTCTGCAGCTCTTCACCTTGGTATGGATGTGGTTTGTGCTGAAGAAACTTCGTTAACACATTCTTTCTATGAGCACTCCAGAGACCCCCCACTGACGCACCGAAACCACGCTTTATGAAACCCAGTGAATTCTTCGTAGACGCACAGGTCTTTACTGCAATAACAGAGATGCAAGAAGCTGCAGCAAACGACATGCGGCCTATCGTTCAAACAGACGTGATTTATCAGAGCTTTCCCGCAACAGAGGTATGCGCGGAGCAACCGGAGAAAGACTGAGCCATTTTCGTTGTGAGCACCTTGCTCATGAGGAAATGTCGTGTATACTAAACACGTCATCGCTTCTTTGATCCTTCACTATCCGACTTTGATCGGATGGTGCGTTTTCCGCGCTGGCGACATTTCTTCCCACATCATCATGAAAGCATCGTTCCTCGCAGCCATTAACCAGATTTGTTCCGAAAAAAACCTCAAGCCCGACCAGGTCTTGGAGGCCGTCAAACAGGCGATCGCAACCGCCTATAGAAAAGACTTCGGTAACAAGGAGCAGGAAATTCGCGTCGACCTGGAAGAAGGTCACGATATGCCAACGATTTTGCTCGTGAAGGAAGTCGTGGAAGTCGTGGAAAACGAAAACTTCGAAATCAGCTTGAAGGACGCACGCAGGGTAAAGCCCGATAGCGACATTGGTGATGAAATCGTCATCGATGTGACACCCGTGGAATACGGCCGCATTGCCACACAAGCTGCAAAGCAGGTGATCTTGCAGAAGTTGCAGGAGGCAGAGAAACAGAGCTTGTACGAGATGTTCAAAGACCGCGAAGAGGAATTGCTCACGGCAAACGTGACGAAGGTGGATCCAAACTGGGTCACGCTGGAGATCGAAGGTATGACCGTGTCTCTCCCTTGGAGGGAACAGATCCCCGGCGAGCACTACTACACGGGTAAGCGCATTCGCGTGTACTTGGATACGGTGGAGCTCACAGGTAAAGGTCCTCAGTTGAGGATCTCCCGCACGCACAGAAATTTGGTGAAGAAGCTTCTTGAGCTCGAAATCCCAGAAGTACGAAACGGAGATGTGGAAATCATGGGCATCGCTCGCGATGCAGGTTTCCGCAGCAAGGTTGCCGTAAAGAGCAAGGACCCTCGCATTGATCCTATCGGCGCCTGCGTGGGCCAGAAGGGTGTGCGTATCCAGGCCGTGATGGAAGAAATCAACGGCGAGCGCGTGGACATGCTCGAGTGGAGTGATGATCCTGTGAAGTTGATCTCGCTCGCTCTCCAGCCTGCTGCCATCTCTGCCGTAATCATCGTGAACGAGAAGGATTACTTGGATGAGCAGGGCCGCCGCATCAAGAAGCGCGCAGCAGTGTTCGTCGAAGAAGCGCAGCGTCCTATGGCCATCGGTAAGAAAGGCCAGAACATTCGCCTGGCAACAGAGCTCTCTGGTTTTGAGCTCGACATGTACAACTACGAAGAACTCCCTGCATTCAAAGCCAAGCTCGCAGAACTCCGCGGCGAAGGTCAGCCAGGCATCCCTGCTACAGCAGAAGAAATGGCTGCCGATGCAGCTAGCCAAGCAGAGGCTGGTGCGCCAAGCGAAGCAAACGTGGAACCGAGCACGGAGCCCGGTGTGCACGACACTCTCACGCCAGACAACGATCAGCCTTTGGCAGGGGAGGGAGCAGCTGCAATGTAATGATGAGAATCAAAAAAAAGCGTCCGCCTAGGCGGACGCTTTTTTCATGGTGGATTTCTTTGCAAACCTCTTACGCAGCAGGCTTTTTGGGCGCGTCTTTTCGCAGAGGTATAGCAACCCCGTGCACACCCTTGAACCGCCCTCGTACTGCCGTGAACCTTCTATAGTTATTTCGATCCTCGGCAATGGGAACCTGTAGCAAGCGGAATACTCCTTCAAACGCGCTGATCTGGTCGGTCGTCAGCGGACGAGTCGTTGGTGCGAGTAAGAGAATAATCTCCGAATCGAGCCATACGACGTACGCTGTGTAGGCTCGGGGCAAATGCTGTCGAGCCGCAACAAGGCACTCTTTCGCTCCTTGGGCCAGGGTTGCATTAAACCCTTCAATATTATTCGGGATCATTGCAAAGGCTTGTTGCGTCGCATCGG
The DNA here is from genome assembly GCA_964504485.1 of uncultured Candidatus Peribacteria bacterium. Classification (GTDB taxonomy): domain Bacteria; phylum Patescibacteriota; class Gracilibacteria; order Peribacterales; family Peribacteraceae; genus CAYRXE01. The sequence goes on from CAZDEA010000005.1 coordinate 3,076, forward strand.
CCTGTTGCTGCTTCTGCCAGATGGTAAGTTGCTTGAGCGGCTTACCAAACTCTGTGATGTCTTCATGCTTCGGCAGTTGCTGCGCAGTCCGAGTGACCTGAGGAGACGCTCGTGAGGGAAGCGTTGTTGAACCCCTCCTAAGCACATGCACACAGATCGCTGATGCAGCCACCATAAAGCAAATGAGCATTATTAGCATTTCCAGGCTGCTGTTGCGTTTTGCCTTGGGATCCACCTGACTCATATCCAGACTCCTTCAAAGAAGAACCATCCATGAAAAGAACACACCTCCAACGTCGTGTTGAAGATAGTAATACTATACGATGAAAACTCATTCAAACAAGGAGCCAATACCCTGCAAAGGATCTACAAAAAAGCGGAGGATGAACCTCCGCTTGTTTCATGGATGACACTTCCCCAGACCATTTAGGCCGCGGGCTTGGTTGCAGGAACCTCAGCCTTTTTAAGAGGCAACGCCACGCCGTGGCCTCCTTTAAGGGGGCCATCGGAGATCACAACGTCACGACGTTTCGCGTGATCACCCAGGTTCTTCTCGAGAGCCCAGATAATCTCCACAAACGCGTGTACTTGGTCCATCGTAATTGGCGTTTCTGTCGGGACGATCACGAGAATCAACTCGGTTTCGGTCCACAGGAGTCCGGCAATGTACTTCTCTGGTAACTTCTCGCGGTTCTTAATGAGGGAGTCTCGAATCAGCTTTTGCTGTTTCAGTGCCTCCGGCATCTTTTGGTGCGAGATCCTCACCTTCTCGTCATCACTCTTGGCGTGATCTACACCAATCGTAATGCCTTTGGTGACCTCACCCGGCTTTTCTTGCAAAAGCGGAGCGGTGTCTCGCGGACGGTTCCGCGGCATGCACCAGTACCAGATGATGCAGGCCACAACGAGCACGCCCAGCATCGACCCAAATCCAAACCTGCGATTCTCACTCGCACTCATTTCCATACTCCTTACAGAAGACCTATCCATGAAAAGAACACACCTCCAGCACAGTGCTGAAGATAGTAATACTGTACAATAAAAATACGAATACGCCAGTACCCAAATTATCACAATCCCTAGCCCTAACCCCAGCCCAAACCCTACTCTGTTGGTATGCAACTCCCCAATCTCCCCCTCACGATTCTGGATACCGAGACCACGGGGTTTGTTCCCAAGGTCCACCGCGTGATGGAGTTCGCCTCCATGCGTGTAGAGAAGGGGAAAGTGATCGATCGTTACGAGCAGCTATTCACCGTGGCAGAAATTCCACCGATTGTGATTGCCATCACACACATTCACCAGGAGATGCTCCAAGGCCAACCAAAATTCGAAGAAAAAATGGAGGAGGTCAAAGAACACATTGGTACCGGCACGATTCTTGTAGGACAAAACTTGGGCTTCGATATTGGCATGCTCAAAGGAGAAGGAATCGATCTGAGTGAATGCCCATGGATCGATACCTCCATGCTCGCGTCACTCGTGTTCCCAGAACTCCCCAGCTACTCCCTGGGATATTTGAGCGAAGCACTCAAGCTGAACCACACACCCAAGCACCGCGCGATGGGCGACGTCGTGGCTACGATGGAGTTACTTGGCCATGTGTGGGAACGATTACTCGAGTTGCCAGAAGCGCGTCTGGAAGCCATTCGCGAGGTGTTTAGCAAGAGCACCGCCGGCTATAAAAAGCTGGCAGAAGTACTCCCCACAGGAACCGCCAAGAAAGACCCCGAGTGGATGAGCTCGCCCCACCGTCGCCGCAACATGCGCACCATGAAAGACGCGGAACTTACGCTGCCCAAAACTGGGAAGGGAGAGTTGGCACTGATGGAAGAACCATTGGACCCGCTGTTTGTGGGTTCACTCATCGAGGCTGCGCGCAAAGATGCGAAGACCACGCACGTGATCGCCGTGAAAAACTTGGACGCGCTGCTTTCGCGGGTAGATGTGCCTCGCGAAGATAAGGATTTGCGCATTGCATTCGCACCATTCCAAATTCTTGATCCCGAAGCAGCAGAGCGTTTACTTGCGCAGGAAGAATATACATCGGATGAAGCATCGCTCGCCGTGAAGCTGCGCTGGTTTTCCCCAGCTGTGCGCCGCGACATATCTGTCCACGGGGGAGAAGAGCAAGTGTGGAACGGCAAGCTGGCCGCGACGAGTGAATCCAAGGCTTACAGAAGCCAATTCTCGAAGATCCCTTCCACGCTGATTGTGGATCATCGCGAACTGCTTTCGGCTGTTACAGACGAGAATCACCCTGCGCACAAAACACTGGGTGACCTGCAAATTATTATTGATGATGCCTCGATGCTCGAGGACACCGCCACCAAGGCCTACGGGTGGGAGTGCAAAGTCGAAAACCTCCGCGCGGCTGCAGCGAACAACGCGCAGCTGACGAAGTTCGTCGATGTCCTGGCTCTGTGGCTGGAGCGCGTGCGCCAATTCCAAAGCATCCGCTACATCGCCAAGCCCGACCTCACTACTCCAGAGACCAGTGGGCTTAAGGAACAAATCCACACACTCTTGGACGACAGCACCATGACGCCCCAAGTGCGTAAAAGCCTGACCGATCTCCTGAATATCCTGGACCCTGCAAACCTGCAGCATCGCATCACGTGGATCGAGCAATGGCAGGATGCATCGCTGGTTCTCTCGTCAGTACCCGAAAGCATTGGTCTGCTCCTTAAGGAAGATCTCCTGAGCAAAACAGGAGCCGTACTGCTGGTGCCCCAGGGCTGCTCGGGGCTGCTGCCAGAGATTCTGCCACCCGGCTTTAAGCCAGACCCAAAGGACGTCTACAAGCCAGCAAGTGGCACGCGACTGCAGATGACATTTGATCCAGAGATGGAACTGCACGACGTGGTGCTCAATCCTCCTGCGGGCAAAACCATCGTGCTGGCGCCCAGTAAGGGGATGATGGAAACGCTGTTCATCAAGCATGCAGAGGAACTGGAAGCAAAGGGCATCACGCTCGTGTGCCAAGGAGTATCGGGCGGCCAGGGTCGCATGCAGGCGGAGTTTGAGAGCGCCAAAGCTCCTGCTGTGTGGGTGATGACACCCTGGGCATTTGAGGGAATCGACCTGCCCGATAACACGGTGGATCACTTGTACGTCAAAGCTCTGCCCTTTGATCATCCTTCGAATACGGTGCTCAGCCGCCGCGCCATGCACTTTGGCAACGCGTTTGTGGATTACCTGATGCCAAGACTCCTCCACAGACTGTTCCGCCTGCTACGCACCTATGCGAGATTACGTAGCAGCGATGGTGATGTGACGATCATGGATGAACGCATCTTTAGCAAAGAGTATGGCAAGGCCATCAAGCGGTACTTGGAGATCTTCACGCAAGCAGGAACAGAGGCAACTGCAGCAGCACCTGTGACCAAGACTGCCGCTCCCAAGAAAAAGCCAGCTGCCAAGAAGGCACCTGCAAAGAAGAAAGTGAGTGATGCACAATTGCCATTACTGTAAACAAACCCCCAGCCGAAACTGGGGGTTGTCCGCTCCGGAGAGCATCACTTACCAGTCACCGAGAACCCCGCATGACGCGGGTTTCCGCTGAACCCGAAGCAAGCGTAGTAACCGACGGCGAATGCGCCCAAGAGGACGAAGTACGCTACGTAGGTTTTCCACGAGACGGGCTGGGTGAGTTTCTGGGACATGCATGATCTCCTGAAAGAGCGGATTTGCCCTTTCCCGAATTGGGAAAAGACAAGTGTATTATACATGAAAAACGCTTCTGCGGCTAGAATCTGCAAAGGGTGCTCTCGGCCCTAACTCCTGCAATACTGGTGCGCTTATGCAGGAGTTACACATTGCGAAAGGCCAAACCCAAACACTCGTGCAGAACATGCAGGAAGCCCATGCAACACGCATTGTTGTGGAAGCCGAAGCTTCGCTGGTGCTGATACTCCTCGACTTAGAAACCACATCTGATTCTCTAAAGATACGCCATGATTTCGCTCTCCAGGCCGGTGCGAAACTCACACTGATCCATGTGACACTCAATGGGAATACGGAGCAGGAGTTTGTGTCTGTATGCGAAGGACCGGACGCCACGAGTTCTATGACGTGCATCGCGTATGCACGCGGGAACGAGCGCCAGAAAATCACGGCACGAAATATCTTCAACGCTGCACGAGGGGGAGGGGAGATCCTGATGAAGGGAGTCGCGGAGGAGCAAGCACACACCGTGCTCCATGGCATGATCGATATTGGCCTGCAGGGAAATGGCACCAATACCTACCTTACGCAGGATGTGTTGATGTTGGACCCAAGCGCAAAAGTAGATGCGATCCCAGGCTTGGAGATCAAAACAAACGATGTGAAAGCCAGCCACTCGGCAGGCGTTCGCCGAATTACACAGGAGGATTACTTTACGTTCGCGGCGCGCGGAATCGAAAAAGAAGAAGCTCGTCACATGTTCATCGTGGGATTTTTGAGCGAAGCCGTAATGGGGTTACCAATCGAGAATGAAGTTTTGAGCGCACTCGAAAAAAAGATGGCAACAGCATAAGTCTCTTCCTCGTTATTTCTTTTCTCGGAGGATGCTGCTTTTGTGTCTGTCAGGTTCAAACCCGGGGAGTCGCTCTATGGTTACACCCAACTGATCTTCGCTCACGCCCGGGGGCATACGCTGGTCATAGCCAAGGAGGATGAGATCGGGCTGAATAGCGCGTACAGGCGCAAGGAAGTCCGTAGCATCGCCGAGAACCACAGTAGCCGTGGGGAGAGCCTTCTGGACTGCCTGCATGCGCAGCTCTTCGTTATGCGAAGGCGTGAGGTTCTTGATGCGCTCCACATTGCGATCACGTGCAATCACCACAAAGACCTCGCCGCGCTTGGCGGCTTCATCCAAAACAAACTGATGCCCGGGGTGGAAGTGGTCAAAAGTACCGAAGAGTAAAACTTTCATCGGCAAGACAATAGCACGCGGGAACAGCGACTGACCAAAACTTGGCTACTTCCTCAAATCGATCACGTGCAACCGTTCTCCGTCCAATACGTACAAGTGCGACTCATCGGTATCTACGTACAAGTCCTGTGGCGTGCCGACTTGCTCACCCTCCAAAACGTACTGGCGAACATAGGAAATATCTCCATTGGGCGTATTGTCGGCGATCACCACGACGCGCTTCTTTGCAGGATCCAAGAAGTACAAGTGACCGGCAGGAGCCTTTACGACACGCGTGGCACCTTTCAGCACATCTGTGGGTGCGCCGTGGACATCGAATGCCTGGGCTTCTCCGCGGAAGAGCTTTGTGACGAGACCTCCCTCGCGCAGCACGTACACCGCTCCGTCGATCGTCATATCGATGGCGTTCGTAAGATCGCCATTCACGTTGTATTGAACGGAAGGACCGTAGCGATTGCTCAAGCGCTCGTACTTATAAATCTTTCCGTCGTTACTCAGGATGTACAAGTACCGCAGATACGTCTCTAGATCCCGCCCTGCCGGCCAGCCAGCAGTGTCATCTGTCTTCATCACAGTCGACTGACCGCCTGCAAATTCGGTCAGACCATTACCACTCGTAAGGAACACCGAGGACTTTAAACGATCAAACGATGCGCCGCGCAAAATGGAATCTCCTTCGGTAAGCGTACGACCTTCTTCGGAAGTACTGAGCAACACCGCGTAGGTCTGCTGGCGGTCATACACCAAGAATTCGCCATCAGCGACACCTATCAGGCCCAGAGCCTCTATATCGGGATTCTTGGTAGCAAGGTTCACCACAAGGCGGGGCGACACGCGTACGACGTTCGTGATTTCCTCTTTCTTAGCGCGCACTTTATCGAGCAGGTTCAAGGCTTCGGAGCGGAAGAGCCCCGTATCGGAGCTCATCACTTGCTTAGCCTGGTCTTCGGCGCGCGCGAGGATGGCATTGGCAGCATCGAGATCGCCCAGCAAGCGCTTACTTTCTGCGGATTTCAAATTATCTTCCACCTGCTGCATGATTTCCTGCAGCTGTGCGCGCGACTTGCTCTGTTGCGAGAGGGAAGTGAACTGGAACAGGAGCCAAAGGATGACGAAGAGGGCGACAGCTCCTGCGAGAATGAGGAGATGTGCTCGCTTCTTACGCTCTGGATGACGAAGATCTGCGGCCAACGTTGTGAATCGCTTCTTCCATGAGCCCATCACACCGGCGCTTCCGCTTCCACTCTTCATAGCCTTGCGCAGCATGGGCATGGCGAGCGCACCGGCGGATTGCGCCATGCGTTTGCCTGTGGAGAGGATGGATGCAGCGGCAAACTTGGACTCGCCCCTGCGCGGGCGACGCGGGCTGCTTGTTTCGCTTTCTCCCTTGAGGACATCATGAAGCGGCTTGATGTTGGGCATGTGCATACAACCGATTGCTGCGATTTCGCGCTCGGCCTCCAATTGCGTTGCCAAGTCTTGCACCACCTGTGTGTACCGAGCGGCGCTCTGTGCCAACTGCACGGGGGTCACAATGCGCAACAAACGCTGGGTAGCCAGCACAATAGTGTCGCTGGGTTCCAGCTCTCCGCTGGCGATATGCACAAACATGGGAACCGGCTTTCCCTTGGTAAATTCCGTTACCTGGCTGGCAGAACCATGGCGAACGAGATACGCCTCTCCACGTCCGGCATGCGACAAGTGGATGGCATGTTCGCGATCCACAAAGGCAATGACGGCATGGATATCCGATACCGACCCCGACGCAAGGAATCCCTTAAAGAGTCCGTTGAGCTCTTTGAGTGCTCCGTCCAAACGGTGCCACGACTCTCCATCGCTTTCGAACAGCGCATGGCGCGTAATGGATTTACATTCTTCTTCGAGCACTTTTGCATCGCGTGGATGCGCATGAATTTGCAGAAGCAAACACAAGTGCTCTCCCTTGGAGCCTTCCATCACAATAGGAGCCAAACTAATGGCCGCATTGCTCTTGGTCGCGCCTGTTGCAACGATCAGTTCCATCAAGATGAAAGGCTACCGACCCTTCGGAAAAGTGCAAAGTGTAAAGTGACAGGTTCCTTGCAAAAAAGAAGTGTCGCTTTTCGGTCAAAGCATCTGACTTTTACGCGATACCGCACACGTGTTTTTGCGTGATAATAAAAAAATGCAAAAAATCCAAGTAAAAATTCGTTTATCAGAAGCCAAAAAGTCAGTATGTCATCATTGCTTACATTGCTTTGCGAGCCAAACAGGTATACACTGACAGCACGTTCGTATTATTTCCAATAACAGACATGTTCGAACCAACGAATACTCCTCAGGAGACGCCTTCGTCTCCTGGTCCTTCCATGCAACCGACAAAATCGGTGTACCGCTACGAACCTCGTGGCAATGCACAGGGGAAGGGAAACCAAGGCCGCAACAATAACAACCGCCAGCAGCGCCCGCCCCAACAGGGCCCGCAACCGGTGGTCCAGCGTCCGGACCAGAACAAAAGCCGCCAAAATCTGCGCATGTATCCCCTTGGGGGATTCGAGCAGGTCGGCCGCAACTGCTTCGTCGTCGAAGTCGACGATGATATTTACATCATCGACCTGGGATTGCAGTTCCCGGATGAAGACATGATGGGCATCGATTATTTGATCCCCGATATGTCCAGCCTGAAGGGACGCGAGAACAAGATCAAAGCAGTGCTCTTCACACACGGTCACTTGGACCATATTGGTGCGGTGCAGCACTTACTGCCGCAGTTGCACTTCCCACATTGCTACGGAACCAAGCTCACCATGGCTTTTGTAAAAAAGCGTTTGGATGAAGAAAAATTGACCACAAAGTCGAATCTTCACACTGTGAACTTCCGCGAAAAAATCCGCATCGGCAAAGTCGAAGTGGAATTCCTCCGCGTGACGCACTCCATTCCTGACTCGGCTGCAGTTGTCCTGCACACGCCCTACGGAAAAATCGTGCACACAGGAGACTTCAAGTTCGACCTCACTCCTATGAATGAGCCTCCGGCCGATTTTCATCGCCTGGCTCAGCTGGGGGATGAAGGAGTGCTCGCGATCATCGCCGACTCTACGAATGCTCAGAAACCTGGGAACAGTAAGAGTGAGCGCGAGATCAGCGAGACCTTGCACGGACTCATCCGCGATGCGAAAGGCCGCGTGATCATCTCGACCTTCAGTTCGTTGCTCAACCGCATTGCGCAGGTTGCCGAGCACGCGAAGACCTACAACAGAAAAGTCTTCCTCTCCGGCAGAAGCATGGAGCAGAACGTCGAAATTGCGCAGAACCTGGGATACTTAAAAGTTCCTCGCGGCATGATGCGCAAAGTCAGCCCTGCCATGGATAAGCTCCCCGATAACGAGGTGCTGATTCTCACGACAGGAAGCCAAGGTGAAGAGATGGCCGGCCTTGCCCGTATGGGCTTGGGCGTCCACCGTCATATCACCATTAAAAAGGGTGATACGGTCATTCTGAGCTCTAACCCGATTCTCGGTAACGAGAGGGCTGTGGCAAAAGTGATCAATAACATCAACGTCCTCGGAGGCATTGTGAAAACCAACCAAGAGTTGGCATTGCACACGACGGGTCACGGATACCAGAACGATATTCTTCTGATGCACCGTCTCGTTCGCGCCAAGCACATCATCCCCGAACATGGTGAGCCGCACATGCGCACAGCGCACGCGGACCTCGCCAGGTCTCTGGGCTACCCCGAGAACCAAACGCACCTGATCATCAACGGAGAAATTTTGGAATTTGATCGCCAAGGTGCCGCTCGTAAGAGCAAGAGCAAGATCTCTGTAAAAGACGTGATCATCGACGGACTTGGATCTGCAGGCGAAGGTGCCCGCGTGATTGAAGACCGCAAGATCATGAGCAGCAACGGAATGATCATGGTGCTCATCCGCGCGTACAGCGAAAGCAAACGCCTCGTCGGCGACCCCGATATTATTTCCCGCGGTCTCATCTATGGCTCTGAACAGCAAGAGATCACGCGCGAAGTTATCGAAGTTGCCCGCAAGGCCTACGAAGAAGAATTGAACCGCGGCGAGAAGGACCGTAAGGCCTTCAAACGCGCAGTATCAGGCGCTTTGTACCGCTATTTCGACCGCAAGCTCGACCGCGAACCTATGGTCGTACCTCTCATTGTGGAGGTGTAAACAAGAATTTTACTAGCGACGAGCACGTGCTCGTCGCTCATGATTCACAACATCGGCACCCACTCCCGTACCAGGGAGTACGAATGACATCGGACAAGACGCATGGTATCTGCAGCGCTCACGATTCCCTCAGATAATAACGGGACGTACCTGCATCCACGCATTGAAAGCTGAACTGACAGAGATGCCTCTCATTCGTACCCCCTGAGACGGGTTTTTTTATTTCTTCATCTGCTGCTTAATGCGGTTGGCCCATTCCTTTCCTGGATCACCACCCCAAAGCAGCCAGGCGATGAGTCCGTTACTGGGCTTGGTGGGATGATTGTAATTCCGCCCGCGTTTATCCACTTCGTGACGCGCGAAAAAACTCACCATGCGGAGGATCGTCCGAGGTGATGCCTTGCGGCGATTTTTGAGATCGCGTGCACGAGCAACACCAATGTGCGTACCGCCACGACCAAACTCACGGCGCAGGCGCAGACCTTCCTCGGCGTACTGAGCAACGATCTCTGGTGGCGTGAAATCGATGTGTGCGTACTTCTTCATGTGGATAATTTACAGAATCTTTCCCTTCACCGTCCATCCTTCGTACGGCGTCCATCCGCATTTGGAATGCAGATCCTTGGCATGGATGACCCATTCCGCATCCACATCAATCTTGATCTGATCCATTTCTGGGTCTTTCCCTAGCTTGAAAATGCGATTGGGATTCGTGAAACATAACCGAACAATGTCCTCAACTGTGAACTGTGAGTTATGAACTGTGAGCTCACTATGTGGATGTGGCCAGTGACCAGCAGCAACACTCAAGAGGAGAGGAAGCATGGTCTCGACTCCCGGCACACCACTGGGAGCAGCGAGAGGATTGTCTGCATTTTTTTCTTCCAGCGTGTGTGGAGCGTGATCGGTGGAAATACAATCGACTGTTCCATCGGCGATGCCCTCCCAAAGCGCTTGCTGATCCTCGTGCGATCGGAGCGGGGGATTCATTTTGCCAAACGTCCCCAGCGACAAGTAGTCATCGGTCGTCAGGAACAAGTGATGCGGCGCGACCTCGCACGTAATAGGCAGGTTTTTGCGCTTGGCGCTGCGCACAACCTCCAGTCCCTTTGCGGTAGAAAGATGTGCCACGTGGAATGGCGCGTTGTACTTTTTCATCAGCTCCACCACGTGTTCAATGGCGCGTTCTTCGGATACGGCTGGTCGATTCTTGGAGTGGAAAGCAATCTCGCGTTCGTCTGCATGCTGGGCACTGTGCTTCGCGTTGATCTCTGCATCTTCGCAATGACCCACAAGAGGGAAGTGATACTTGGTGCAAAGTTGGAATGCTTCTTCGATGACCTCTGCAGAAGCTTTTTGATTCCCTGTGGAGTGATCGAAATACAATTTGAGTCCGCAACATCGTGCGCGGAGTCGCTGTACTTCCTCCGAGGATCCCATGAGCAATTCATGCAGCGCGAGAACATGCGCCATTTCTGTCGCGCCAAAGAAAAAGCGAATATCCACATTCTTGATCTCGGCTGCGCGGCGGACTTTATCGGCCAACGCTGCGACCGTGACGGTAGGCGGAATCGTATTGGGCATTTCGCACACCGTGTGTACTCCTCCGGCAAATGCGGCTGCGGATTCCGTCGCCATATCGGCCTTGTGCGTGAGCCCGGGTTCACGAAAATGCACGTGGCAGTCGATGAGAGCCGGTAAAGTGACTGTGCGCTGTCCCATGGATGACGAGTATACGCCCCAGGGGTAGGATGCAATTATGAATAATCGCTTCTCCTTCCAAGGGCCGGAAAAGAAGCCTCAATTGATTGTTTTGCCAATGGGCATTCGACCAAAGAACTGGAAGAACTTTCCTGATGTTCGCGAGGGGTACGTTGATGTGTCCCACGTCGAAGGCATTATTTCTCTTAGCGCTGCAATTTCTCGTGAGCGCATATTTGAAACACTCTGCCGAATGATCGATCAATTTTCGGGAGAAGAATGCGGCCTCAATATGTCTCTGCACAATCAAAGCAATCTTTGGGATGTGTACGAAAGCGATTTGATGGAGAAAACCGTGCTACTGAGCAAGTTACAGGAGCATGAGGACCTCCTTGTAGATGAGGGTGGAGTGACCATTGGCGTAGTCGACAATCAATCAGTGATTGAAGTAGGACCAGTGAAATTACTGACGGTGTACAAAGACGAAGGAAATCTGCAAAAGGAAAAAATGTTTTTGGAGGAACAGGGCATCCCTGCACATCGGGCCAAATGGCTCGACCAGTTTTCAGAAATGGATGTGTACTCCACGCATCACTTTCGCAAAAGAATAGAGATTCTGATGACAGCGTTTTCGCTTGAAGAAGTGCCTATGTATTAAGCATCATCGACAGCAATGCCATACGCACGGGTACGCCGTTCTTGGCTTGCCTGAAGTACGCAGCATTGGGCAGCACATCGACATCTGTGGCGATTTCGCCGACTCTGGGCAGGGGATGCATGATGATGGCTTTGCTGGTTTGGACATCGGCCCCTTTGAGGACGTAACTATCTTTGAGGCGCTCGTATTCGGAGTGATCGGTAAAACGTTCCTGCTGGATGCGCGTCATATAGAGCACGTCGCACGCGAGAGCTTTTTTAATGTCCCTGGTTTCTTCGTACGGAATATTTTTTTCCTTGAGGAAGCTCGTGACTTTTTCTGGCATCACCAATTCCTCGGGCGACACGAATGTGAAGGAAAGATTGTTGTAGAGGCCCAAGAGGAAGCAGAGGGAATGCACGGTGCGTCCAAAGCGCAGATCGCCAACCATCGCAATGTGCAGACCGTCGACTTTTCCGCACTCTGTATTGATGGTGTAGAGGTCGAGCAGTGCCTGTGTAGGGTGCTGACCGGGACCGTCACCGGCATTGATGAAGGGCACTTTGCTTACGGCAGCAGCCTGATCGGCGGAACCCTGGAGTGGATGACGCATGGCAATGACGTCGGCGTACTGGCTGATCATCATCATGGTGTCTTCGATGGTCTCGCCTTTATAGAGCGAGCTGAATTGCAGACCTTCGGCACTGATCACTTTGCCGCCCAAGCGATGCATGGCTGTTTCGAAGCTGAGGCGCGTGCGGGTGGAAGGCTCGTAAAAAAGGCTCGCGAGGATTTTACCGTGAAGTTCGTCGCTACCACCCTTCTCTATAACCTTCTCCATTTGGGCTGCTTTCTTCAAAATAGCATCCGTATCGGCCCTCGAGAGCTGTTTTGTAGAGGTGAGGTGACGGAAGCTAAGACTCATCGCAGGCAACCTACCGATGGAAGGTATTCATGTCCAGATTAGTTCGCAGAAGAGGTACGATATCCACATGTCACAAACCCGCGCCATCGCCTCATCCACCCTGTGGCAATTGGGCAGCCAGATCGTCATGGCCATGCTCTCGATCATCACAACGAAGTTCGTGGCGGTGGGCTTAAGCCAAGAATTAGCCGGGCACTACAACACGGCATACGGGTACCTCCAATTATTTGGGATCCTTGCAGATTTTGGTTTGTACGCAGTTGCCGTTCGCGAAGTCAGTCGTGCGCAGGGGAAGGAGAGGGAGAAGGTACTCGGTGCGCTGTTGATATTGCGCAGCATCATTTTGGCGCTGTCGCTTGGAACCGCAATCACGTTCGTGTGGCTCTACCCACATTGGAACGGCACGCCACTTCCTCTGAGCGTGACCATTGCCGCAACTGTTCCGCTGTTCACACTGCTCGCCGGTGTGATCCGCACGGCATTCCAGGTGCACTACCGCATGCACTTTGTGTTTATCGCCGAGGTCACACAGCGCGTGATCACCACTGCGGGTATTGGCGCGTTTGTGGTGTGGGGAGTGCGAGGAACATCGTCGCCAGAAGTCTTGTACGCATTTTTGGGAATTGGCGGGATTGGCGCCCTGGTGCTGTTTTTGCTGTCGGTTTCGGCAGGAGCAAAAGTGATGCGCATTCGCCCCAACTTCGATGGTGCACTCCTGTGGCACCTGCTGAAGCAATGCGCGCCGTACGGAATTGCGTACGCCTGCACTGCTCTCTACCGACAATTTGATGTGACGCTGATTGCGATGCTGCGTCCGCAAGATTTCGAAATTCAAAATGCGTACTACGGATTCGTACAACGCATGATGGACATGGCATATTTGCTCCCGACATTTTTGATGAACTCTGCGCTGCCGATGCTTTCGGAAAACATCGCGAAGAAAAATGACACGCGAGAATTCCTTGGGAAAATTCTTCTCGCGATTTTGCTGCTCTCCACGGTCTCGTTCTTGTTTGCGTTCTTCTGGTCACGCCCACTCATGCAATTGCTCACGACAGAGCAATACTTAAGCCGCTCGGGCATGCCAGGTTCAGACACGGCACTGGGTATTTTGGCCTATTCCATGGGCTTGAATGGCCTGATCGTCTTTGCGTTCTATGCACTCTTGGCCGTGCATCGCTGGAGGCCATTGGTCCTGAGTTTGCTCGTTGCAGTGGGAATCGCCATGGGTCTGAATATCGTGCTGATTCCTGTACTGGGATTTGTCGGCGCATCTATCACTTCTGTATTTGTGCATGCATTCTTGGCGCTGACACTCTTCCTCCAAAGTCAGCGCGCACTCCCGGCAAAAATTTCTACGGATCTGCTTTTGCGATGGCTCGGCTTCGCCGCTGTCTTGGGAATCACGCTCTGGTTCTTGGCGCCGTTCCTCACAAGCTCCATTCTCACGGCGTTGGGCCTGGCTGTGATGACGGTGTGGATGCTCGTTTTGGTAAAGCTGACACAGCTGCACACGCTGTTTTTGCGCTCCTCATAGAGGAAACCAGGCCTAGGGGAGTGCTTCTCTTGGGAGGCTTTTTCTGCTATAATGGGGAGAAGTGTCCGAATCAGATTTTCGACCAATATCCACATACACATGCGCAAACTCTTCTCTTCCATCCTCGCGACTCTCGCCCTGCTTCACCCGCTCGTGGCCTTTGCTGCGCCGCCAAGCGTGACAGGTCTCCAGGCGAACTACGCCAATGGCGTGATCTCTGTGAATTGGATGGCTTCGGAAGATCTGACGGTTGCGTACTACCGCGTGTATTGGAGCAGGCAGTCTATTTTGGAAAACGACGGCCGCTGGGAAGACTTTGATGCAACGCTCGGCAAGGAACCTTCGTACGAACTCAAGGATTATCCCCAGGCTCCCTCTCTTTGGATTGGAGTAATGGCAGTGACGACGTATGGCGAAGAAAGCCCTGTGTTCACAGAGGAAGTAAGAGTGGATTTGATGGCGAATGCAGTTTCGTCTTCTTCGTCTGTCTCTTCTCAGTCTTCTACTACTTCTCAGTCTTCGACCTCGTCTGTCTCCTCTGCGTCAGCCTTGGAACTTCTCTCTGCGCAGGCCGTGTCTGCCACAGGAGTTCTGCTCACATTCTCTCTGCCCATTGGAAAGCTGTCTCAGCAGGATGCAGCTAAAGCACTCACGATTGTGGATGCATCAGGAAGTCTCTTGCAGCTGCGCAAAATGACGATTACCGATAACACGATCTTGGCAACGACTCTGCCACAGCGCAGGGAAATCCGTTACGCAGTGAGTGCGAGCAACGTGCTCAAGTCCTCTGTAGGCATGCCATTGAACATGGCCATGAGTCAGGCGAGCTTCACCGGTCACCCCACAGGACTCACGCCTGAATCGGTATCGAACCAGCAGCAGCCAGTCTTGGTACAGGACATTGCAAACCTGAGCATCCGCGCCGAGCAGCAGCAGGATGGTACGTACATCGTGACAGCCAATTGGATTCCACGCGATGCGATCGCCAACATCTTTGCGTATCAGATTCGTCAGACACGCGATGGGGGACGCACATGGAGCGAGCAACAGACGGTGCCTGCCAACACAACGAGTGTTCGTGTGGGGCAAGTTCCTGCCGGGAACTTTGGGGTGCTTGTAAAAGTGATTGGCAATAATGGACTCATTTCGCAGGGAACATACGGAGCCATCGAGCTCCCCGTGTTCGACCCGGGTGTGCCCGTGCCACCAGTGACGGGAACAGTGAAAGATCCACCGATCATCACGCCCAAGCCACCCAAGGTTCCACAGACCGGTGCGCCTGAGGTTTTGGTTGTGCTTCTCGCAGGTGTAGCAGGAGGGTTCCATGCAGCCAGGAAACGCCATTTGGCGCTTCCTGAAGCCAAATAAGAGAGGTGTAGTGGAGAATCGAGGAGGAATGATCTCGTAGAGGTTTTGGGAAACAGATGTACTGGTGGCATGCCACCCCAGACACCATTTCGCGTACCCCCAAAGACTGCACTGATGATCCTTGCGGCACTCGTGTGCGTGCTGGGAGTACTCACGTGGGAATTGCAAAAGTTCCCCGACGGTCGTCTGCATTTGTACGCATTGGATGTTGGCCAAGGTGATGCGTTGTTGATAGTCACACCATCGGGCAGAACAATCTTGGTCGATGCCGGCCCGGACCTGATGGCACTCCAGAGACTCGGGGAGGTACTGCCACTGCTTCGCAGGCGCCTGGACCTGATCGTGCTCAGTCATCCGCACTTGGATCATCTGGGGGCATTTCCAGACGTTCTTGATCGCTACAAAGTAGGCGCCGCACTGCTCAGTGGCATCCAGTACCCCGGCAGCACGTACATACAGATGCTCAAGCAGCTCCAGGAACACCGCGTACGCGTGATTGTTCCGGATCCTGCAAAAGATATTGATCTGGGAGATGGCGCTGTATTGGATGTCCTGTATCCCAAACCGGGATTGTTCGGCAAGAAAGGCTCCGATGATGATGTGAACAATACGTCGGCTGCGATGCGCATTCTGTACAAGGACCAATCGATCCTCCTCACCGGCGATATGGAAATACCCGAAGAGAATGCGATCCTCTCCATGGGCGCGGATGTTTCCGCTACAGTCCTCAAGGTTGCACACCATGGAAGTAGAACGAGTTCATCTACGGGGTGGCTCCTTGCATCACATCCGGATGTCGCGGTGATCTCTGCCGGTCGAAACAACAAATTCAAACACCCAAACACCGATGTTGTGGAACGCTTAAAACAATTTGGGATGGATATCCGGCTTACGGCGAAAGAGGGGACGATTCACTTGGCCTGGTAACACTTACGCTTCGACTGCCTTCTCTGCCTTCTTCTTCACTTTGGTCAGGGCCTGGATTTCTGTCCTCAGTTCGGTGACCCAATCTTTATCTTTGAGCGCGAGAGCTGATTGAGAAATGCGTAGCGTGGATCCGCTGATCTTCCACTGACTGTTCACGGTAAGCAGCTGCATGATTTCTTTTGCAGTCACATGCGGGGCAAGCGTGAGCACGATCTCCATGTCTTTGCGGCCGCTGTCCTCGGCCTTTACGCGCACCACTCCACCACGACGGCAGGCCATTTTAAGCCGAAGGATGGCAAAGAGATTACGCACAGGCTCGGGAGGTTCTCCGTATTCCTCACGCAGATCCTGCTCGAATTCCGCAAGGATGGATTCATCTTCGCTTCCCGCGAGCTTTTGATACACGCTGATCTTCTCTTCGGATTCTGTAATGTAGAACGAAGGAATGAGCGCTTCGATGGGCAGCTGAATTTCCACGGGCTGATCGGATGTTTCGGTTTCGTCCTTGTTGCCGTTACGCAAATCATCCACGGCGTTCTTGAGCATGCGCAGGTAATGACTCACGCCCACGGTGTTCATGGTTCCGGATTGGCTGGCGCCAAGGATCTCGCCCGCACCACGGATCTCAAGATCGCGCATGGCCACTTGGAAGCCGCTACCAAGTTCGCACGCTTCCACAATTGCACGCAGGCGTTTCTTGGCATCGTCCTGGAGCTTCTGCGTGTGGTAGAGGAAGTACGCATACGCCTGCACCTTGCCGCGACCCACGCGACCACGCAGCTGATACAGCTGTGCGAGACCGAATTTTTCGGCTTCGTTGATGATGAGCGTGTTCGCACGTGGAAGGTCGATACCGTTTTCGATGATGGTCGAGCTCACAAGAGCCGTGTACTTACCGGCCTTAAAGTCGCCAATGCGTTCTTCGAGAACCTCTGGCTTCATTTGGCCATGGCCCACCACGAATGTGGCTTCGGGGATGAGCGCCTTGAGCTTTTGCGCAAAGGCATCGATAGTCTCGACGCGGTTATGCAGAATAAAGCACTGACCATCGCGCTTCATTTCGGCGAGCACTGCCTGGCGCACAAGTTCATCGGAATACTTACGAACTTCCGTGATGATCGGCAAACGACCAGGAGGAGGAGTGGTGATGGTCGAGATGTCGCGGAGTTTATGGAGACCTAAGTTGAGCGTGCGAGGAATGGGCGTCGCTGTGAGCGTGAGGATGTCGACCTCGGCACGGAGCTCTTTGAATTTCTCTTTCTGCTTCACGCCAAAGCGCTGCTCTTCGTCGATGATCACCAGACCCAAGTTGAAGAACTTCACATCTTCTTGGAGCAGACGATGCGTACCGATCACGATATCGGCATCGCCCTTGCGCAGTTTCTCGAGCGAGACTTTCTGTTCGGCAGGGGAGCGGAAGCGGCTCATCATTTCTATGCGCACCTTGAACTGCCCCATGCGCTCCATAAAGTTCTTGTAGTGCTGGTCGGCAAGAATGGTGATCGGCGCAATTACGGCAACTTGTTTTCCTGATTGCACAGCCTTAAACGCAGCGCGCATAGCGACTTCTGTTTTGCCGAATCCCACGTCTCCACACACCAAGCGATCCATGGGGCGGCCGCTTTCCATATCGTTCTTGATGTCCTGGATGGCTTTGATCTGGCCGGGAGTCTCTGTGTAGGGGAAGGCTTCTTCGAACTTGCGTTGCACATCGGTGTCGTCGCCGAACGAATGACCTTTGCTCTTCGCGCGGTTGGCGTAGAGATTGAGAAGTTCTTTAGCGATTTCTTTTGTCTCTGCACGCATCTTCTCATTCACCTTCTTCCACTCCGATGTACCAAGGCGTGTGAGCACCGGCTCGGTGCCTTCTTCTGTGACGTACTTACTGAGCTTATCGGCCTGGTCGACCGGCACGAACAGCTTGTCGCCTTCGGCGTACGTGAGTTCCAAGTATTCGCGCGACACCTCATCAATTTCTTTCTGCGTCATGCCTTCAAAGTGGCCAATGCCGTGTTCCATGTGCACCACGTAGTCCCCGGCCTGGAGCGATGTGATGAAGTCGAGTGCGAGTTTGGCTACAGAACGCTGTTTCCCGGCTTTCTTGAGCGTGAAGATTTCACGATCTGTGAGCAACGCACACTGCAAATCCGGGTTCTGGAGTGAGTGTGGCAATAGGTCGTCCTCTGTCGCAGAGATAACCGTCACGGCACCCAAGCGCTGATCATCTTCGTTCTCGGCATAGGGCACGCGTTCTTCCTTGAGGATTCCCACCAGCTCATCAGCGCGCTTGGTCACCACCAAGATGCTCCACTCCTGCGTGAGCTTGTCGCGAATGTCGTTGAGGAAATCGGTAAGTGTGTAAAATTTTAAGACCGAGAGATAACGCAGGTGCACGTGGCCTGCTTCTGTCTTAGGGAACGCAGTGAAGGAAAGAAACACCGGACCGCTGGGTGGCTCCAAATCATCTTGGTCGTCGAACACCAGCAGACTGTCTTTGTGCATTTGTTCACCGAGCGGCAACTCATGCTCCCAACGCGCAGGGAAAATCGGCAGCTCGTCGCCACCAGGGTGGAGCACGCTCATGTCTTCGGTATCCACGCGCTGAATGTTCACCACTTTGTCGAAATCAAACGAGATGCGGTACAACGAATCTTCCTGGATAGGGAAAATATCCAACGTATCGCCAATTCTGCGGTACTCGCCAGGGGAGAGGACCAAGTCTGCTCCATGCTGATACCCACGCTCCAAGAGCGATTCCACAAACTGCGTAAAGGGAACATCTTCACCTTTCGAAAGGATCAACTTCTTCTCCTGCATTTCTTCGTACGATGGGAAAGGTTGTTCGTACAACTCTGTGGTGAGGAGAAAAGCTCCTGCCTGTTTCTTCTTGGCATCATGCAACTGGTGCATGGCGAGCAAGAACGACTGCAGCGCGCGGGAAAGATTTTCTGGATCATCCATGTTTGGCAGAAACAATTCCTCTGCGGGTGTTTCGAAAAACTGCAGCCAGTGCTTGAGCCCCTCCACACTCGCATCACTCGTCACCACTACTGATGGCGCGGGATGGAACGTGAGAATGCGACTGAGTAGAAGTGCTTTGGCGGTCTCGTTGCTCGCACCGGAAATCGTCAAATGCCTCTTCTTTTGGAGGAGGTCAGAAAGTTCCCGATGTGTCTCGTTCCCGAGCAGGAGCGATGGCTTCATGATACGAAAAAACCGATAATGGCCCGACCTCAAAAGGTGCGGGTGATTCGAAATACGTTTCTATGGATATTCTAGCACACCGTGAATTTTGCACAAGATCCTATGCAAACCATCAGTTTCTTATGCTCATAAGACGAAAGAACTCCTGATACCAACTTCTATACGACATGATGTGACTCTGACATTCGTGTTTGGCTAATCCACTCGCCAAAGTGCCAGAGATATACGCATGAAGAAGCTGTGTATTCTCAGGAGCATCTGCCTCATTTTCACTAATCCATTTGTGCGCATGCTCGACCATTTTTACCATCTCCCTCAGTAGTGCGTGTGGTTTCACAACAACCCTTTCTGTATCCGGTAAATATGGATGCTCATTAAAATCAAACCCACACTTCTTTGTGAATTGTAATATTTCTGCGGATGCCACCTCATCTATGTCGCCAGCCTCGAATTGAAAATCAAGGTCTGACATATCATCACTCTTCTTGTAACCGCAGCGGCATGATCAAATGCAACAGCGCCGTATCCTCCGGCAAGGTAAATACTGCCGGGCGCATGGCATCGGCAATGTGGAGCACCAGACTCTCACTCCCCACATGACCCAAGAAATCTAAAAGATAACTGGAGCTGAGTGCAATTTTATTGTCAGCACCCTGCACATCTACCTCAAACGTTGTTTCATCTTTTCCTGTTTGCGTTTGCGGTGTGGCAATACGCACGTTTCCCTTACTACAACTAAATGTAAGGGTGTTATTCATTTCTTTTGCAAAGTAATGCATGCGCTTCACTGCTGTTTGTAGGTCATGTGTGGCAAATACCGTATTCGTCGATTCTTCCTTAGGAATAATTTGTTTGTAATCAGGGAATTTTCCTTCAATCAGTCTCGAAAGAAGATGATTGGGTCCTAAAATAAATTCCACCTGCTGTTTACTCAGTGCAACCTCCACAGTCTGTTCTTCCATATTGGGTTTTTCACCTTTCTGCTGATCCATAGGATCAATGCCTCCTAAGAGGAGCTTTAGTTCTTCTAAAATCTTTACAGGAATAATGCAGGAGAATTCTTCTTTGATGCCGCCTGCAGGAATGGTGTATTCCGACAAACGATAGCTATCTGTGGCAGCGAAAATAATGGCGCCCTTTTCACAACGGATAGAAACACCAGAAAGTACTGGGCGCAAACTTGTACGTGCCGCTGCAAACGTGACGTAATGCAGGGCGCGCAAAAGGGGAGTGACTGGTAATTGAATGGCTATTTGGCGCTCGATGGTAGGAATTGTGGGATATTCACTCGAAGCCTCACCAGAGAGTACTGCTTTGGATTTTTTGGAAACACAACGTAACTGTGTTCCTTCTACAGTCTCTAAAAGAATTTCTGGATCACTGCAATATTGTGTGATGTTTAAAATTGCCTTTGAAGGAATAGTAATTGAACCTTCGTTTTCAATAGAAGCTTCAAAACTTGTCACAATACTTAATTCCAAATCTGTTGCACTGACTGTGCAACGTTTTCCTTCTGCGTGAATTAAAATGTTTCCTAAAATTGGTAATGCTTGTTGTCCACCTATGGCGCGACTGACTAACTGAAGAGCCCGCTGTATGTCCGATGTTCCACAGGAAAATTTCATATGAAGGAAAGAGAATATAGTACTTATAAGAATTAGTAACAATAGTAGGCTCTAGATGAGTCTCCACATTTCCCTGTGTGATATGTGGAAGAGTAGTGAGAAGCTTTTTAAAACTCGTTTTCTCTGAATTGCCGTTCCGTTCGACTACTTCTTGTGTGTGGGAGGGGTGTGGAAAACTTGTGGATTTTGGGTGGAGGAAGGCTGTGCAAAGCCATACTTACTATTTTGGCTCTGGTAAGAGAAAAACATAGAGTGGGTGTGCACATCACCCGTGGGCTGTGGGTATAGTCAAATAGGGTCTTTCCACAGGCGTTGTGGATAACTTTTGTGAACGATCGGGTGACTTTTTGCACACTTCGGGTGAGAAAAAGCAGCTTTCGAAGGCGACTTCTTAACGGTATAACAGTCCTTATGAAGATGTGGAGACCAACATGGGATGCACTCGTCACGCTCTTGGGTGTGGTGCTTCTCCTTCTTCTCACACTCAAAGAATTTCTGCCGATTTCCATCAGCGCACCACTTTCGCAGCCTGCCACTTCGACAATAGCAATCATTGCGAGCGGTCTCGTTCTACTTGCCGGTGTGGTTTTTGGAACAGTGCGCCATAAAGAGGCGTCGCCGTTTATTCTCTCGGGCTTGGGCATCCTCTGTTTGTTGCTCCCAGTGCCGCCGACTCTTCTCCTTCAGGTTATTGCCGTGTGTGCGTTCGTCGCAGTCGCGGTTTTGAGCATTATCTTCCGTCAGCATTCCTTGGATATTCCTCGTGCTCCTTCTATGGAGGATCTCATGCAGGATGCACTCTAATTCATGTTTTTAGCTTCCCTCCAATCCCGCCGGCAACTCCTGAAGCGCACGTGGTGGGTGGTGTTGGTGCCACTTCTGCTTTTGCTCCTTACTGCAGGAATTATCGTTGCAGCGGCAAATCCATTACTTCTGTTGTTGCAGCCTAACCCAAGCCAAACACCAGAAGTCCTCGCACTACTCTCGCAGATTCGTGGGCCTGCCATGGCACTCATCATTATTGCAGCGGTCTTCACCATTCTCTTAGTATTCACGTACTTCCTCTCGTTTCTCCACTGGCGTGCAGTAGCGCTGCGTGAACAGTTGGATCACGAGAAGACATCCTTCGTACGCATGGCTGCCGATACCATTCGCACGCCACTCACAGGTTTGCGCTGGCTCACAGAACTTCTCTTAGGTGATGACCTGGGCTCCATGACGCCGGAGCAAAAAGAAAGCGTGACGAACATGGATCGCGCAATTCAGCGTCTGGTGACGCTCGTCAACGAACTGCTCAATGTCATGCGCCTCTCGGGAGGAATCATTCATTACCACCCCAAGCCTTCCGATGTGAACATTGTTATCAAGGGAACCATCGAAGATGTAAAAAATATTGCCGCAGGTAAGTATCAGACAGTTGGCTTCGGCGGACTTTCTCGCGATTCCGCCATGATGATCGACGAGCCGCTTATCCGCCATTTGCTCACCACGCTCCTGACCAATGCCATCCGCTTTGCGAATGTGCGTGAGCCGATTGTGGTCCACGCAGAGCCAAAATCCGGCGAAATGGTCATTGGCATCACGTACAAGGGCGAGGCAGTTCCCTTCAAATCCGTTGGCGAAGCGGGGGAGGTGGGTATGGTCGCTCAAGATGAAAAAGTTGCTGATGATCCATTGAACCTCACGATCTCGTGGGAAATTCTTGCTGCTGCGAAAGGTCGCTTCTGGGTACGTGAAGAAGGGAATGAGCACACGCTGTTCATCGCGTTGCCGCAGGGGAAATAATCCACATACAAAAAACCTCCAACATTTCTGCCAGAGGTACTTTGTCCTGCCCCTTCGATACGCCGGGTTCTGTCCTTCTTGCGAAGGGATGATCATCTCTCTAGACGCCCAATTACTCGGGAGTTCTAGCGGAGGGGTGCGCGGACTGACGGAACCATCAGTAGTCCCGCGGACCCAAATCCTCCTTGCGTCACCATGAGTTTGCCATCGACCGATTACTCGGTACGACCTCGGTTCCCGAGGCGTTTCACCCCCATTTGGTCGCGTTGCCGCGTCGGACGGGGTTCGTTTCTGTGGCACTAGTCCTCATGTCGCTTTACCGGATATGTGCGACATGGATGGGCGTTACCCATATAGCGTTCCAATGACGCCCGGACGTTCCTCCACGCACAAGGCGTGGCGATCATCTGAAAGAGCAGGATTCTTAGTATACAGCAAAAAGGGTGTTTCTCTCAATCCAGAACTCGAGAATTATGTGGAGCCGCTTTGGGGATTCGAACCTTAAGCCCACTCATTACAAGTGAGTTGCCAGCTGCGCTGGCCAACTTTTCTAAAACGCTCCGCTATGCGGAGCTGGCACTGAGCTAAAGCGCGTTAAGCAATGGAGCCGCTTTGGGGATTCGAACCCCAGACCTACTCATTACAAGTGAGTTGCTCTACCACTGAGCTAAAGCGGCTTAAGAACTAATCAATCGGCGATGATTCTACAGGATCGAGCACGTCTTATTTATTACGGCACGCTCTGCGTGCCTAAGCACTGAGCTAAAGCGGCAGGCTTCTCATCGCAAAACGCGTGCCTACGATACAAGAAAGTATGAGCCAATAACCAGTCACTTCTTACGCTCCTTACGCCTTAGGCACTGTGGCCGTAAACACGGTCCCTTTGCCCTGTTCGCTCACAAAACTCAGGTGGCCACCCAGGCTGTCCATAATGCGCTTGCTCAAGTACAGGCCTAATCCCGTGCCAGAGGTCAGCATGTGGCGGATGTTCTTGGCGCGGAAGAATTTCTCGAACACGCGCTCCTGTTCCTCCGGAGGAATGCCCACACCCTGGTCTGTGACGGTGATATTGATCGTGTCCTTTTCTTCGCGAATACCTATGGTGATGGCGCCACCCTGTGGCGAGTACTTCATAGCGTTCGTCACCAAGTTCTGTACGACAATCGGCAGCAACACGGGATCCGTCGAAAGCATCAGAGGACCCTTGGGCAAGGCAGAGACAAAGCTCAGCTTGCTGTCGTGGTTCCCTTGGCGAATCTCATCGAACAGACGACCCAGCAGGTCAATCACGTCCACGGTCTTACGCTCAATCAAAATGCCGCCTTCATCCAAGCGCGCAACACGCAGCAAGGTATCGAGCAGGCTGGCCATTTGCGAAGATGCCTTTTGCACCTCCTGCAGATATTCCTTCTGTTCGCCTGTCAGTTGCACGTTGGTTTCGCCTGTGAGCAGTTCCAAATACCAGCGCAGCGAAGACAGGGGAGTGCGCAGCTGGTGGCTGGCGAGCGAAATGAATTCCGATTTCATGTAGTCCGTTTGGCGCTCCTCTGTGACATCCAAGAAGATGATGATGGATCCGAGCAGGGTATTTTCTTGCAAGAGAGGGGTCACCATCAGCATGACCGGCAAGAGCGTTTGGTTCTTGCGCAAAATCGTCAGGTGCATGCTCGGTGGAGCGCGGAAGGTGGACTTGTCGCGCAAACACACACTCACAGGGTGATCATTATTCGAGAACATGCCCTTCTGGTAGTGGATGCGCAGCACGTCGGTAGCCTTCTTCTGCATCAGTTCATTTTTGCTAAAGCCCAGCAAACGCGAGGCGGCTTCGTTGCCATCGGTAATCGTGCCATTGGCATCGGTTGCGAGAACGCCGTACTCGATTCCTTCCAGCACCGCGCGGTCCAGCATCACCTGCTTTTGCAGTGCCTGCGTCTTGTCTGCCACCTGGCCTTCCAAGTGCTCATACGTGGCCTGCAAGCGCGATGTGAGGTCGGCGATCACCTGGTCGAGCATTTCCACTTCGTCCCCTGTGCGGATGCTCAGGCGGAACGTCCAGTGGCCTGGGCGCAGTACGCGGATCTTGCCTACCAAGTGCAACAGAGGTTCTGTGAGTCTGCGTGCGAAGAAGAATCCCACGAGACCAGCCAATGCCAAGAGCAGCACGCTGATACCTACGAGCGAGAATGCCAACATGGTCACGCCTGCCATGGCTTCATCGGATTCCACCTGTACCACCATTCCCCAGCCCAGCGTCTCGGCGAAACGGTATGCCACGAGCACTTTGCGGCCGCGGTCGTCGCGCGTCATGGCGGTGCCTTCCTGGCCCATCACAGCCTTGGCAATAGGTGAGTCCTCGATGAACGGATCATCCAAGACGCCCAGTGGGTAACTGCGCAGCGCCTGGGAATTTTGCGAATGATGCACGACGAAAATTTCTCCACCCTGTTCACGCGCCAGAATAATTTCTGCCGTTTTACCCACACTCTCTGCAAGATCAGCAAAGATGCGGCGGAGGAGAGGAGAGGTATCAAACTGTACGGCAAGCGTGCCCCATACAACGCCCTGTTCGTCTTTCAAGGGCGTATATGCACTTACTGCGTGGAATCCAGTCTTGGGATCAATCACAGGAACCAAGAATGTGCTTGGCTGCGGGTTGAAGAACGCGGGGCTCTGTTCCCCCGTGGCGGCAAAGCGCGTGCGTTCACCATCGAAGAGCGAAATGCCCACAGCACGCATGGTGCTGGTGTTGCTATTGAGCGCATCCAAGACACGAATCAGCTCTGCTTCACTAATGGCACGCGGACCCGTCCCGTCTATTGTCTTGCTGGCTTGTGCCGTAATGCGACGTGCTTCGTGCATGGATTCCTCCAATGCATTTCTGCGCTCGTTCACAATCAGCGACAGCTGTTCGTACAATCTCTGCTCGGCTGTGAGTGAGCGTGCCAAGACGAACGAGAGGATCGACAGCAGTCCAATAGTCACCGCAGAAACAAGCAGAGACTGCCACACAACGCTGCGCAAAATAGACCGCTTTGGGTGCGGCAATGCCTCAACGACCGTGCCGGAAGCGACTTCTTGTGGGCTCATGTTTGTGTGTGCTCCAAAAGTGGAGATTTCCTTATATTCTAGCAAAAAACACGGGTTTTTGGAAGTCCGAAGACGTCGGGAACGACCCATGGTAAACCCCTATGAATCGCTCCTTTAGGCGGGTTAACGGGTGGTCGAAATGTTGTTCACCAATGCTCCGCTGGCAGCCACGGTCACACGTCCGCTGACGTCCTTCCAGATCTTGTATCCCGTGTATCCCGTTCCCGTTGGCTGGCGGGGGTCAATGGGAATGGAGACAAGGTACGAACCCGAAAGATGTTTTAAGTTCACGCACTCCACTCCCGTGGGGTTGAAGGTGGTCTTACAGATTTTTTGTGACCAGGAGTTATCTGTCGCAGTGGAAGATACGTTGTCGGGGATAGTGGAGATCGCACCATTGTTGTCGATCGACCACTGATAGACCGCATTCAAAATACTCTGCACATCCGAGCGGCGTTGCGTATCACGAGCGGCGTTCAATTGGCGCGTGGGGTTGATGGCGATGATGGTCATGGCTGCAAGGATCGCAATAATGCCGATGACAAGCAGAAGCTCAATCAAAGTAAAACCAGTGCGAGAGGGGGAGTGGATCATGGGGATGGCATCCATTGTAAGGGTCGCGTGTGCTTCAGCATCCCGCTTTCTCTTGACGAAAAACACGAGTTTCTTTGGTACGGCGTTCTTTGGTGCAACGGTATGGAACAAAAAAGCCCCCCGAGAACGGAGGGCTTTTGGGTTCACTGGAAATTAGCGGGTCACCGAGATGGTGTAACCACCGTTCAGCTGGCCGGAACCGGCGACGGTTACGCGGTTGCTGCTTGGGTCCTTCCAGATCTTGTATCCCGTGTATCCCGTTCCTGCAGCGACGCTTGGGTCGACAGGGATGGAGACGAGGTACGTACCGGAAAGGTGCTTCAAGTTCACACACTCTGTACCCGTTGGGTTGAAGGTTGTCTTACAAGCAACCTTTGGAGTGATGGTGTTGGCATCAGGGATGGTGGAGATGATCGAGTTGTTGTCGATCGACCACTGATACACAGCGTTGATGATCGTGTTCACGTCGGCACGGCGCTGAGCGTCGCGAGCCGAGTTGAGCTGCCTCGTCGGGTTGATAGCGACGATCACGATAGAAGCGAGGATGGCGATAATACCGATCACGAGCAGAAGCTCGATGAGGGTAAAGCCTCTCCGCAGAGTGGAGCGGGAGTTCATAAAGATAAGAGGGAAGAAAAGAATTGGGGCATACAGCGACTGCTGCATGCAGAGGATGCGAGTATAACAAGACAAAAGCTCCCTCAGGTGCGTTTCGCTTGACGGCGCAAGCGTGCATGGTCGAATGGGACCACGATGTTTCGTCGTGTGTGCAGAACAATTCCCCTCGTCACGCGGAATTTAATTGCAGTCCAACTGCGTGACAGCGTTTTGGCAGCTGCTCGTACAGATTTGCCATGCATATCTGTCCGTGCCCGTGCAGCCAGGGAGAGCGCAGCCACAGGGGTCGCCCGTGCGCGAGTTCTTGGGGAACTGCGTAAAGGAACTTTGGAATGCTTGCTCGTAATATCGTGGTGCTTCCAGGCGCAAAGAGCGAGAAAGAGTAAACGAAACCGTTATGCCCGTGCTGTACCCATTGCTAATGTTTCGTACGAGAAAATTATCCACCGACACCTCCGTTGCGCTGATGGTTTGATGCACATTCTTCTCTATTTGGATCACCGCTCCCGTGAGCACTCCAAAAATAGTTGGAGAAATAGCACCCGAAGAAGTTTGTATCGCGAGAATATTGCTCGTATTCCCGGGCAGGGGATCGAGAATCCTTTCAGACTCACGAACACGCTTGCCGATGATCTGCATCAGCTGCGGCCCATTGTTCTCAATATGCGCGATTGACTCCTGCAGCAGGCGGTTCTCTGTCGAAGAGAACATCAAGGGCATGATGGCCAGTCCCATGATGGACGCAATCGCCATGAAGAGAATCAGTTCAACGAGAGTGACACCGTGGCGCAGCATGAGAGGACGAAAGAAAGAAGCAGAACGGATCAAAAACCAACTCCAGGATTCCCCACACCGGGGTTGCCGCCAAAGCCTCCGATTGCTCCTGCACTGCTGGAGCTGGCGGGAATAAGGCTGCAGGATTGTAGGCCGCCTCCGCACACAGGAGAACACTCCCATCCGGATTCCACTTGGCAGGTACCCGAACATCCGTCTCCGGCGAAGACGTTGCCATCGTCGCAGGCTTCGGTTGGAGATTCACAGGTGGTGTTGCCACACACGGGGCCAGAGGAAGAAGCCGCACTGGACGCAGCTGAGCTGGAGGAACCAAGCACGCCACCATCATCCGCACAGACGCAAAGAATGTTGGCTCCCGAACAACTCCATATTGTTCCAGGTGGCAGTGTGCAATCAGGATTACAACAGGCGCCCAAAGAAGGATCGCATTGCTCGCCGGGATCATTCTGAGAGTTTCCACAGAGAGGATTCGATGATGCAGAGGAAGTTGCAGCCTCCGAAGAAGCCGCTGAAGATCCTGCTATAGAAGAAGCGGCCGAGGATGACCCAGCCGCTATAGATGACGCGCTGCTGGAGGAGCCCCCCGGCGGGGAAGACGAACTGCTGAGGCCGGCCGCCCCGCCGCAATCTGCACTGGCATCAACTTCTTCAGAAAAAGAGATTGTCACCGTGGGGAAAAGCGTACTCACCTTTGTGAGCAAGCGCCTTGTCGTTGTTCCACTGGTGCCTTCTGTGCAAATTTCGCGGTTGAGCCAGCCACTTCCTTGGATGGAGAGAATTTCACATGCTCCCAAGCTTGCTGGCAGTGCGTATGTTTCTGCACCTCCATACAGGTGATCCTTGCGCAGCTCCTGAATGGCAATATCGGTGCAGCCGCGCGCAGCTTCCAGTGCTTGGTTTGTTTGGTTGTACACCACGCCATTCTGCTCTGCCGCCCAACCCAGTAAGAGGAGGGAAGTGGTGGTGGCGACCAGGATTGCACCAATGAACAGCACGGTAATGACCAGGATATATCCCTCTTGAAACTTCAATGCCTTTGAGAAGCGAAAGTGTTTTTTCATTGGCAGGCACTGCTTCCCGCAGCGGGTGCAAAAATAAACAAGCGTTTACTGGTAGCGAGGAACAGGCGATCGTTGCCTGCAGTGTGGAAGACGCTCTTTGCTTCTCCGGAATCGGAAGGCGAAGGTGTGTAGGACTGCAGCAGCGTAGGACTACCTGCAGGGTTAATTCTGACAACTTGCAGTGATTGCGTGAACCAATTACTTGCGACGAACGCGTAGCACGCAGTGGGATCCGTTGTGAGGCGCACTGCAGAACCGCTCGCGGTGTAATCCCATGGGCCCACTCCTGTTGTAGGCATACCTGGATTCTGCAAATCATAAATGCGCATGCGGCCGTTCCCGTTTGCTGGAGCTGCCGTGTTCTCTACACCTAACAGGAGCGTGGAAGGACCGACTGCTGTGGAAAGTCCGTCCTGCGTAGAGCCACCGTCTTTCGTTCCTACGACAGCCAGGTTGTCTGGATGCGTGATGTTCACCACCTGCAACTCACTCGCATTTACCGTTGTCGAAAGATAAGCAGCAGTTCCAAAGACCGCAATGCCTTTGACTCCTCCTACATAGAGAGAGTCTAAGTAGCGAATCTGCGATGTGGTTGATACATCAAACGCGAAGAAGTCGTTTCCATTGGGGTACGGTCCGCTGGAGGAAG
>CAZDEA010000005.1:32772-40827 GCA_964504485.1 uncultured Candidatus Peribacteria bacterium
GATACATCAAACGCGAAGAAGTCGTTTCCATTGGGGTACGGTCCGCTGGAGGAAGAGGAGCCAGCAGAAGAGGCCACCGAACTCGCAGCCGATGAAGCAGGATACTCAGGATCATCCGGGCACTTGCCGCCGCGCATATCACTTCCTTTACAGCAGTACTGATGCACAGGCTCGGTGTCGCTGAAGTAACAGGTCAGAGCGAATGCAGCTGGAGTAAAGAAGCGAGCAGCCGCAGGCCTCCATGGAGTGCCGGCAACATTGTTGCTACGCAGAGTAGGCAAGCTTGTCGCAGGGCCAAGGCCTGTTGCGCCCACATACAAGAAGTCCCCGGCAACGGCGATGGAGTTTGCGGCGCCTGAGCCCGGCAAGTTGTAGCTCGCGAGGA
Source organism: uncultured Candidatus Peribacteria bacterium (assembly GCA_964504485.1). GTDB lineage: Bacteria > Patescibacteriota > Gracilibacteria > Peribacterales > Peribacteraceae > CAYRXE01. The sequence goes on from CAZDEA010000005.1 coordinate 33,158, forward strand.
GTGTTGGCGTTGCAGGCGAAGAAATGTCGTAAGCTTTTATCTCCGCATCTGCTTCGCTGGTAACCACATACAACATGGTTCCTTTGACGGCGAGTGCGTATCCCAATCCGCCAATGTCTTTGATAGCAAGGAATGCCGGCGTCGTGAGGTGTGGCAAGTTCACCACGGTTAGTCCGGGGTAAGAGCCGTTTGTGCTGGTCAAAAATGCGCTGCTTCCCGTAACGGCGACATCGCTAAACGCAGGATCTACTGCAGCATAATCATAGGTATAGGTCGCAATGGGAGTCAGAGCTGCGCCTCCCCAGTTGCCTGTGGTGCGTGTGCTGCGCCAGTTGCTCAAAATGGTGTACATCGTCAAAGACTGAGGTCTGTTGGGCGAGCGGTTCCACGTGGTCACCGCTTTCACCAACGAACGCTGCCCTCCAAGCGATGTCACAGTGATGGTGGTGACGTATCCGCCGGTAGCGGTGGATTCCGTACCAGAAAATTCCCATTGTCCGGTTACTGGATTCAGCACGACGCCATGATCGCCAGGCGTGAGTGCCGAATAATTTTTTGCAGCGATATTGCGCGCACCTTCCATGGCCTCGGTTGCCAGGTCGACCCCACGCTTGCGGTCTCCTCCTGCCTTTGTTTGTCCCTGTCCTTCGTAAATGGTGATGCCGAAGGCGCCCATGAAGATCGCAAAGAGTGCGATGCTGAGCACAGCTTCCAAAAGCAGGAAACCTTTGCGTCCAGACTTTTGCAGAGAGGGGGAGGTGCGATTCACGGGAGGTATTTTACTGATGTATTGGCCAAGAGGAGCAGCTCGGTGTTGCGAAATCTAAGAAGAATATCGGGGTACTACATCTCCCTTTGCACTCACCACTCCATTTTTATTGGAAAGTGAGCCTGATGACAGAGTCGATGTAGTCGCCACTCGCGTACGGTGTCTCCATTTCTGTAGCGAGAATCATTTGGCAATCGGTCAGATTGACCAATCCACTTCCGTCCACATTGCCATTTGCCTGCAGAAGAGAAGCCAGTGTAGGACTGGCGATATCGATGGATTGCCCATCGCGCAAATATACAAAGCGCGCAGGATGGTCCTTAGAATTGTAGGTGTCATCAATACTCAAGAAACCCACTTGTCTCCAGTAGTTTCGTACTTTGAGGACAACAGAATTTCCAGCGCTAAAACTTACGTTGTTGTCTTCGCCGCCGCCGGGGGTCACGGCATTTCCCCAGCCATTCACTGATGCTCCGTTACAGCCTCCACTCTGGAACATACGACTGTAGTTCGAGCCGTTATTGCTGCTGTAGCAATCGTACGTGTCTACGTAGCTGCCACCGGACTGACGCAATGCGCCTAAATTTTCAAACGTGACTGTCGTGGGAGTAGAGATCGCAATGACATTGCTCGCATTCACAGAGAAAAAATTGCACACCGGCGGCACGTACGGCGTGGATGAGGAAGACGACGATGATGAAGAACTGGATACGTCGGTCGCGGTGATGGTGCCTGCATTCACAGAGATCACGATGGCAATATTCTGATACTCATTATTGAGAGCGATGAGCGTGACAGTACCTTCAATATTTGGCTTACCGCTGCGGTCAAATGTGACTTGGCTCAAACCTTCAAATCGTACGGTGTCTGGCATGCTGATTTGCACAATATGCGGGAGAACCGCGGGGTCCGTGGTGGCGGTCTCATAATCCGTGCCTGGGAATACCACTCCTCCGGGGATAAAGAATGACCATGAGGTGTCACTTTTCCCAGCCATCGCATACTGCCTGGTCATCTGCAAACCTTGCAGCACTTGGCTTTTAGCCAAGCTCACATCGCTGCGGAATTGCCATTGTTGCAACAGGGGGATCGACAAAGTCCCAATGGCAGCAACGACGGCGACCACAATCATGACCTCGAGCAGTGCGAATCCTTTTCTCATGCATGTGTGGGAAGAGGAGTGCATTCTGACTTTTCTTTGGAGATCTGCAAATACGTTCGTTCTTGCACAAAGACAAAACTCTCTTTTTACAAAGAACCCCGCACTTGCGGGGTTCTGAAATATCCGTGTGTGTGAAGGAATTACTGGAAGCTCAATTCCATCACGAAGTCATTGTGGTCACCTGGTTCTACATCGAATTCCGATGCAAGCACAGCTTTGCAGGCGCCAACGTTCAGGAGGCCGTTCGTCAGGTATCCGCGAGCCTGGAGCAGGCTTGTGAGACTGGTCTGGTTCCATGCGCCGGGTGCGGCAGAAGGATCATCACCATTCTTCATGAAGACCAAGCGCGAAGGATGATCCTTGGTGTTGAAGAAGTTGTTCACAGCCAACCAACCCAAGAGCTGGAATCGTGCGCGTGTCTTGATGACCATCTGGTCACCAGAGGCGAAGGAGATCGTCTTCGTGTCGCCGCCATTTGGAGCGACAGCGTTGCCGTAAGCATTACCGTTGTTCGTGCAGCTTCCGTTACCACTGAAGAGGGACTTGTATGTGGATCCGTTGTTCTTGCTGTAGCAAGCGTGTGTGTCGATGTACACACCGGGGATCAACTGGTGCAGAGCAGCAATGTTGGTGAACGTCACGCTGGAATCAGCTGTGAGGGTGATGACGTTGTTTGCGAGAGTGAACTTGCTTGGGCAAGGATCGGATCCACCGCCAAACCATCCACCGCCACCCGTGCCACCGGTACCTCCTGTGCCACCTGTTCCTCCTGCGGAGGAAGCAGCTGAACTTGCAGCAGAAGATGCGGCAGAGCTTGCAGCCGAACTTGCTGCGCTACTAGAGCCACCGGAGCATACGCCCAGAGTGGCACCGCGAGACTGATAGCTGGGCCAAGCGGCGTCTGTAACAGACAGCGTGGAGTTGTTGTAACAAATGGTCAGACTACCACCAACGGTGGTATCGACAGATCCCATAGCGACAGAGAGCACGATCTCGATCGAGTCGATCTCGTTGTTGTATGCGCGCAATGTGATGGTTCCTGTTTCATCAGGGTTACCGTTCTTGTCGTACGTCACCTGGGTCATACCCGTGAATGCGACGCTCTGAGGCATGGAGTAGATCTCGGTCGTGGCGTCATCGAGGATATCCGTGGAATACGTGTTACCCGTGAACAACACACCCTGCGGAATAAAGAAGCTCCACGTGGTGTCTTCTTTGCCGGCCATAGCATTTGCGCGAGCGCGCTGCAGACCCTGGAGGATCTGATTTTTGGCGAGAGCCAAATCTTGGCGTGCCTGGTACTGCGACCAGAGCGGAACGCCGAACATGCCTACGGTGGTCACGATGCCGACGACCACGAGGACTTCGAGGAGAGCAAATGCCTTACGCTTCATAGATAAATGGGGAAAACGCACCATTCTAAACATCTGTATGGTGTTACGACAAAATACAGCATGGTAAAGCGGCTTGACGATCTACCTGGATGCTTACTTGCTCACGTTTCCGACGACGCTATAGATCGGAATGATGATGGCGAAAGCGATGGTACCCACAAGTCCACCAATAAAGAGGAGAAGCATTGGTTCCAAAATCACCGGAAGCTTCTGCGCAGTGTTGTTGGCTTCTTTTTCGTAGATGGCGGCGACCTTCAGCATGATCTTCGACAGTGATCCCGTGCGCTCGCCCGTGATGATCAGCTGTTGCATGGAGATAGGGAACAAGCGGTTTGTTGATGGGATCACGCCAAAGGACTTTGCGAACGAGTCACCAATGGTCACGTGTTCCAAGAGCCGTCTGTAGAAACGCTTATACGAAACAATGGGCGTGACATCCACAAGCGAGCGCATGGCTTCCACAAGCGGAACACCTGCTTCCAAGAGACCTCCCAGGATCACACCAAAGCGCGCGAGTGTTGCCTGGCGAGCGAGCGGGCCGATGCCCGGGATTTTGAAGATGATCCACTGCACCACTACTTTGAATCGTGTGAATTTTCCAAGAATAGTCAGGAAGATCACACCAAGCAGAATGCCCGGAACCACAATGTGTCCGTTTTGACTGAATCCATTACTAAAGGCAATCACGATGCGCGTGATCAATGGCAACTGCACGTTCAAGTTGAACAGCACTTGCACCAATTGCGGGAGCACGAACAGACCCAATCCCATCACCACAATGAACATCATCACGAGCACGATGGCCGGATAGATCATGGCCATCTTCACTTTCTCGCGCAGTCCTTGGTCTTGCTCCTGCTGTGCGGCCAAGTATTCCATGTTCTGCGCTAAGTTACCGGCTTCTTCACCAATGCGAATAAGAGCGATAGCGTGCGGCGAGAAGAAGTGCTGGTCGTCCATCGCGCGCCACAGAGAACTTCCGTTATCGACGGCAGTGTTGATCTTCGCAAGGAGCTTCTTCGTCGCACGGTTGCGCGTCTCCATCTGCAAAGTTTTCAACGAGTCGATCAAAGGTAGACCGGCATTCAACATGGTGGCGAGGTTTTGCACGATCGCCAAACGTTCCTTGCCCATGCCCATGTACTGCAACGAGGCGTTGAGCTGTGTGAAGAATCCAGCTTCTTTGTGCTTGGGCTTTGCCGCACTCATCATCATGTACTCGGCACGCTTTTCTTCGGAGTCCATCTTTTCTTTATGGACCTGCTGTTCCTTTTTGCGGTCAGCGGTGGCTTCGGCCACCGTACGTACGGGGCCTTTCTCCAATGTTTTGCCACTAAACGAAGAGACAAGGTCGCCCAATGCGCTTGTATCTGGTGCCTTCTTCTCTTCCTTTGCCACTGGCAGCGTATCGACGACTGGCTTGGTAGGTGCAGGAGGAGCAACGGCGGAATTTTTTACCAAGAGAGATCCACGATCGCGTTGTTCCGTCACCTGAGGTGTCGGCAGTGCGCGAGCTCTCTGCTTGGGAGCGGGAGCCGCTGCGGCCGCAGCTGCGGCTGTCTTTGTCTGCTTTGCTTCGCGATTCACTTCTGAAATATCGGCAGCAGCTTCGCGGAAGCCGCCAAAGAGAGAAGAGAAGAAGCTCTCCTTCTTCTGTGTCACGCCGAATGTACTGGTGTCCTTTGCTTTGCGCAGTCCGCCCATGTCTGCCTTGGTGATAACTTCCTGCGGACCGGATTCCACCACTTCTTTTTCTGCGGATTGAATACGACCAAGATTATTCTGCAGTTGTTCGCGTTCAGCCTTGCTCATCGCCCGCGAAGCCTGAGTTGCCTTGGGTTCTGCTGCTTTGATCTGTTTCCCCAGGAGGCTTTCTGCTTCCTTCAAGCGGCGGCTCATCTCCTGCGTTTGTGCAGTATTCTTCGCCATGGTTTTTTCCAATTTCTCTGTGCGCTCGGCGGTGTCTACGACTGCTTCGGATACAAACGGAAGCAATTGCACAAACCGCTTCCAGCTATTGGGCGTGGGAGCTGCTGCGGTGCTTGCAGGAGAAGCCTCTGTTGCTGCAGATTCCGTCTTTGCATCGGCTTTCTTCTCTGCTTGCTTGGGGAAATCCGGCACAACCACCTCGCTTGGCTTTGTCTTCACGGCGTAGCGGCTGAGTGCTGCTTGTCTGCGAGAGATGTACTGCTGCAGAGAGCGTTCCAATTCCGGCATCATCGCTGCATCCGAAAGCTCGGTAACGGGTACTTTCTTAGGAGAAGGCTTAGCATCTTTTTCCATGCGCACCTTCATCTTCTTCACATAGACCTTTCCCTGCTTGCGCGAGACACGTGCCTTGCGGTTCTTATGCACCTCTTCCACAGGGTCCCTGCCCGTGAGCATGGTCAGGTACTGGCGGAGCAGAGTGAAGATCGGTGGATCTCCCCCTGCATTGGAGCCATGGCGGTCAGGTCCGCCATCGCCAGCCGGTGGTAGGTTATTTTTTGTGGGCATTGCCGAAGAGGATTTCTGGAGGAGCAGCGACGCGCATGAGTTCTTCGATAGTCGTCACACCGGACTTCACCTTTTCAAAGCCGTCGTCGAAGAGCAGCTTGAGTCCTTCTTTCTTACCGGCGTTGATCAGATCTGTGGATGTGGCACGCTTGATGATCAGGTCTTCAATCTCTGGTGTGATAATCAAAAGCTCGTAAATACCCATACGTCCTACGTATCCGGTTCCGCCACAGGCTTCGCAGCCCTTTCCTTTATACAGACGCACGGCCTCCTTATTAGGGAAGTAGTCTTCTGCTCCAGGGAACAGCTTCTGTGCTTCGGCGAGAGGAATGGAGTAACTGTAACGACACTGTGGGCAGATGCGGCGCACGAGACGCTGTCCGATGATCACTTCGAGTGTCGAAGCGAGCAAGAACGGCTCGACTCCCATATCCAGCAAACGAGGCACTGCGGTAGCAGCGTCGTTGGCGTGCAGAGTAGAGAAGAGCAAGTGACCGGTCAGAGCGGCGTTCACGGCAATGTTTGCCGTTTCACCGTCACGAATTTCTCCCACGAGGATCACGTTTGGGTCCTGACGCACAAGGGCGCGAAGACCATTGGCGAATGTAAGGTTTGTATCGGCGTTTACCTGGATGTGGTTGATTCCTGGGATTTTGTATTCCACAGGATCTTCGATGGTGGAGATGTTCACATCGGGGAAGTTGCGCAGCTTCAAGAGTGCGTACAAGGTCGTGGATTTACCTGCACCGGTCGGACCTGTGGTGAGGATCATTCCGAATGGCTTGTGTGCGATTTTTTCGAGAATCGCTTTGTACTCTTCGCTGAATCCAAGGTCGTTCAAGGTGAGTGTGCGGATGTATTCCGAAAGAATACGAAGCACGATCTTTTCGCCATCCACAATCGGGACGATGGAAACACGCATATCGATCGTGCGGCCGCCCGGAGCTTCGTAACGGATTGCTCCGTCCTGGGCTGCGTAGTGTTCGTCGATCTTCATGTTTGCGGCAATCTTGATGCGGTTCACCACTCCTTCGAAGTATTCACGGGGGAGGCGACCGGCAATGTGCATCACACCGTCCACGCGGAAGCGGACGAGCACAATAGCTTCCTGAGGTTCGAAGTGAATGTCGGATGCGCGCAGCTCAATAGCATCGTTGAAGATTTCGGTAATGATTTCTGGAGCAACACGCTTCTGTTCGTTGATGATGGCCTGGAAGCGCGTCGCAAGTGGCTTGCGGTAATGCACGAACAGCGCCTCAATTGCGGCCTTTGGCGCATAATGGAACACCAACGGACCAGCGTAAGGCTTGCGAGCTTCTTCACCTTTTTTGCCTGTGGTCTGGTACGAAGCGCCGGTCTTGTGGCCGAGCAGCTTCTTCTTTTCGGGATCTTCTTTCTCGGGGAACACGGCATGCTGCTGACCCAAGTTCAAGCGCACTGCTTCTTCGAGCAGGGGATTCGTAGGATCACTTGTGGCAATTGCGACTCCCTTCTCGTCCTTGCCCATCACTGCAACGCTGTAGGTGCGTGCAATTTCTTCTGGCAGGAATGTGACGATGTCTGCTCCGGGAGGGTTGCTCACCAAGTCTGCGAACGGCAGCTTGAAATGCTCTGCGAGAGCACTCTCCAAAAGTTCCTGGCTCAAGAGTCCAAGTTCAATGAGCACCGACTTCAGCGGAACGTTGCGTTCCTTGCTCTGTTCTTCGGCGCGCTTGAGATCTTCCTCGCTCACGTAACTCTCCTCCACGAGGATTTTGCCGAGTTCAATATCTTTGAGTGGCATGGGTTTGGGTGTTTGGAGATTTCTCCTTAGTATAGCAGAAAAACGCCTCCTTCGGAAGAGGGTTAT
>CAZDEA010000006.1:0-18229 GCA_964504485.1 uncultured Candidatus Peribacteria bacterium
GCGATGCGGATTTGACCGAAACAATGTTCAGCACGGCATCGAATGCGCGTCCCATGCCGCTCACCCATAACTTGTTCGCTGCGTGTTGCATGGGCCACGTCTTCTTTACTCCACGCAGCACAATTACCGAGTAAATCACGAGCGTTATTATCAAAATGAGCGACAACAGCGGAGCGATAGCAAAGCCTATAGCCAGAAAGAGCGCGCCTGCGACGAACGAAGGTATAAGATCCTGAAAGATCACGCGCTGCAGGTCCCAAATCGTATCTGCCGCTTCGTCGACAATCTTCATAACTTCTCCGGAGCGTTGATCGGCATGAAAGGCGATATCCAGATCGAGCACATGGCGGTACACCTCGTTACGCCGTTCAATCACCATTGTGTTTCCAAAATCCCACATGAAGTAATGTTCAAGTGCTTGTCCCAATGATGTGAGAACAAAGAGCGCTGCCCACATGCCGAAAATCCACAAAAAATTTACGGACGCTCCAGTCTTCAGTGTCAATAATTGATCCACTGCGTAGCTGGAGTACACGGGTTCTGCCACCCAAAGACCTGTCACTAGGAGAGTCAGAATTGCTGTAGCCCACGCGAGGACGGGGTGACTTTTGGAGTGAGATCGGACAATTCGCAGGATCATCAAAAGTCCTGAGGATTGCTTTTTAGCCGTTTTGTTAGCGAAGAATCGCGAAGTCATGTTCAAAGAGGGTAGTCCCCAAGATTTTCCCTGTCGATGCAGGAACTCGGGATTTTTCTCGTCTATACTTCTTGCGCATGACAAAAGAAAAGCGCACGCAGGCGTTCGTACGAGAGATTTGGAGTTGGTATTCGCGCCACAAACGCACTCTCCCGTGGCGTGATTTGAAAGTGAAGGATGATTCGCAGCGTGCCTACATGGTGCTCGTATCGGAGATTATGTTGCAGCAGACTCAAGTTTCCCGAGTACAAATTGTATTCAAAAGATTCTTAGAATCCTTCCCGACCCTCGAAGATCTCGCCAAAGCAACGAATGCAGAAGTAATCCTCGCGTGGCGGGGCATGGGTTACAACTCACGCGTACTGCGTCTTCGCGATGCAGCAAAGATCATCTGCACACAACACGGTGGAGTGTTTCCTAAAGAAATGAATCAACTCCTTTCTATAAAGGGGATCGGTGCGTACACAGCCGGAGCCATTCGTAACTTCGCGTTTCATATTCCCACCGCCTGCATCGATACAAACATCCGTCGCATTCTTCATAGAACATTTGTGGGACCTGAGAATGCAGATGGAACTTGGAAGAAGGATGACAAGTATATCTTGAAGGTCGCCGACGAAGTAATGAAAGAAGCACTCATCACTCATCACTCTGCTCTCATCACTCGCACGAGCGCGGATTGGTACGCAGCTCTGATGGACTTTGGTTCACTCGTGCAAACAAAGAGGAACCCGAAGTGGGACGTGTGTCCGCTCACGGCAAAAAAGATCATGAAGGCGACACCGAAGAATTTCCCGAAGACATTCACCTCTAAAACTTCCACGGAACCAGGACGCGCGGTTGGCGGTAAGCACATTCCCAATCGCATTTTCCGCGGTCGTATTGTGGAATCCTTACGTGATGCGAAGGCGGGTCTCACATCTGATCAAATAGGCGCGAATATCTCTGTCGATTGGGATCCATCGGAACACCGAGAGTGGCTCCAGAGTCTTTTAAAGAAGCTCACCGTCGATCGTTTGATCGATCAAAAGGGCAAAAAGTACCTTCTGGCAGCCTAAAACAGAATGACAAGCATGGTTGACCTATCTCGATTTTCGCGTAGAATCCTTGAGTCCCAATCGCATAACGCATTGGAGATTTATTGTTCTTTGCACGGAGGACTTGTGACTATAGACATGATTTTTGGCCGCATCCGTAAGGGCCACCATGATCTGATCGATCACGTGAAGCGAGGCGTTCCTTGGAGTTCAATCTCCGAAGAAACTCGATATCACTTGGTTCACAATCAGATTGCTCATCCCGGTGGACTACATGCTCCGGTGGCAGCTGCTCTTGCAGCCTCTGAAGTACAAGTGATGACAGCCATGATCGGTCGAATGGCGGCGTAATCCGTCCGAACAATCCCATACGAAAACGGCCAGCATCTCTGCTGGCCGTTCTTTTTTTATCCAAACTTATTTCGCCATCTCCTCGAACCTGCGCTCGCGGATGACGTTCACTTTGATCACACCAGGGTAGGTGAGTTCTTCTTCCACCTTCTTGGCAATGTCGCGCGCGAGTTTCTCCTGACCCAAGTCGTCGATCTTCTTCGTGTCGACGTAAATACGAATTTCGCGACCGGCAGAGATGGCGTATGCCTTCTGCACTCCGTCGAACTTCTTCGCAACATCTTCGAGAGCGCGGAGACGCTTGAAGTACTCTTCGATGCTCTCGCGACGTGCACCTGGGCGAGCGCCCGAGATAGCATCGACTGCGGCAACGATGAACGCCTCTGGTGAAGCGATCGGAATATCTTCGTGGTGAGCCGCTATACAGTGGATCACTTCTGGGCGCACTTTGTAACGCTTGGCAATTTCCACACCGATTTCTACGTGTGTGCCCGTGACCTCGTGATCGAGAGCCTTACCAATGTCGTGCAAGAGACAACCTTCCATGGTGATCATAGGATCTGCACCGATTTCCTCGGCGAGCATGCGACCCATCTGTGCCATTTCTACGGAGTGCTTCAGCACGTTCTGGCCATAGCTGGTGCGGAAGCGCAGACGACCGATGATCTTCAAGAGATCCTGTGGGTAACCCGTAATGCCGAGTTCCTCCACGGCGCGCTTACCGAATTCAAACATCATTTTACCGACCTGCTCTTTTACCTTTGCAACGGTCTCTTCGATCTTCGCTGGCTGAATGCGGCCGTCCTGAACCAGCTTCTCCATGGAGAGCTTGGCAACGTAACGACGGACGAGATCAAATCCAGAGAGGATGATGGCGCCGGGCGTGTCGTCGATAATGACGTCGACACCGGTGGCTGCTTCGAATGCCGTGATGTTGCGACCTTCTTTACCAATGATTTTTCCTTTGATGTCATCGCTTGGGAGTGGCACCACCGTTGCGGTGGATTCGCTTGCGACTTCGGATGCGTAACGCTGCATGGCTTCTGTCATGAGCATTTTTGCTTTCTCTTCCACGTCGCCTTCCATGTTCTCGCGCTTGAGCTTGATCTGCTCTGCAAAGAAATCTCCGAATTCTTTTTCGAGTTCTTCTTTCAGCTGCTTCTTGGCTTCGTCTTGCGTCAACTTGCTGACCTTCTCCAAAGCCTCGCGGTGCTTGGCTGCGGCCTCGGCCATTTCGGCCTTGAGTGCCGTGATGTCTTCTTCTTTCTGCACCAAGTTTGCACGCTGACGTTCCACTTCGCGGACTTTTTCGTCGAGCGCTTTTTCTTTTTCTTCAAAGCGACCTTGTTCCTTTTCTAGCTTCGCTTCCATTTCTGTTGCCTGCATTTTGGCATCGGCCAAAATTTCGCGGGCAGCAGACTTGGCTTCGGCTTCTGCGGATTTGATTTGGCTCTTTACCTCGGCAAGCTTGGTATCGAGTTTATCCAAATTGCGCTGCTGCTCGTTGATCTGATTCTGCAGTGCCGTGGAAATCTTTTTTCCCTGGCTAAACCAGAACCAACCGGTGAGTAATCCTAAACCCGCTCCTGCGAGCAGGGCTGAAAATACAATGATGTAATCCATAAGACATGGGGGCAGAAAAATAGGTCCTGCCACACTCACGCTCCGGAGCTCAGTCTACGAACAAACGTTGATGAACAGTTGTGCGCATAAAGGAGAAATCGGAGGGAGGTGGGAAGATACAAAGTTAGGGGTACGCGGAGTATAGGTGGTCGATCGGATCTTGGCGAGGTGCGAAATTCGGCTTTGGGAAGAGCAAAAGATCTCCACTGCTCATTCATGAGTCCGCAGTGAGTTTTAGAGCCAGTTCTTTGGATTGACGGAACGTCTTTCGTGGCTTACGGATGTCATTCTTTGTCCATCGGTTCCTTTTCCATCCGCGAACCATCCTCCCGCGCGCCTGGGTATCTGGTGTCATGTGCTCATGCGATTGACCCCGTATATCCGCTTTGGCGTGGTGCTGTGTGTTGCCATCTTGGCAGGCATGCCCCTGTTTGCGTCTGCTCATGCGGTGATCAGTGAAGTGCTGTGGATGGGCAGCGATCTTTCGACGCAAGACGAATGGGTCGAGATCACAGGTGTCGATAGCGATACCGATCTCTCTGGATGGAAGCTCACGTCGGTCAATTCCAGTGGGAACGAAGTCACCATCATGCAGTTTGCGACCGGTGCAACGCTGCCCGCGGGGACTTCTTGGGTGATTGCACGGTATGCAGCGTCTGCTTCTCGCCTGCTCGAAGAACCTTATGCACTCACCTCCACCATCACACTGCTGAATTCCAAACTCTTGCTCAGACTGCGTAACGCAGAGGGGATTGCGGTGGATCAGGCGGATGACGGAGTGGGTGAGCCCTTTGCCGGTGCAAACCCCAGTGGTGGAATCAAGGCGAGCATGGAGCGCATGGATCTCCATGGGTCCGGTGCTGTGAAGGCCACATGGAAAACTTCCCATGCGTTCACTGGGTGGGACGAAGGCGCACCCATGCTTGGGAGCCCGGGAAGGCCGTATGAAGCAACGAGCAGCTCAAGTTTTTCTAGTAGTTCCTCTAGTTCATCTATTGGAGATCAGCCCTTATTTAACTGCATAAATTCCGAACACATTTTTGTATCAGAGTTGCTCCCAGACCCTGAGGGCACCGATACCGATAACGAATGGATCGAATTGCAGAATCCCACGTCCGATCCTTGGACCATCACCAACTGGACGCTCGAAATGGAAGGATCCACCAAGCGCGTGATCCCTGAACTCACGCTGGAGCCACAGAGCGTTGTGCTCGTTCCCACGGGTGCCGTTGGGCTGTCGCTCACCAATGCAGGCGGTACGGTGATCCTGCGCGATGCCGCAGCCCGCGAATGCGATCGCGTGACGTACCCAGGACTGCCTACGGGCATTGCCTATGGCAGGGGAGCAGACGATGGCCAATGGAAGTCCCAGTGCTATGTCACGCCAGGTATGCAGAACCAAAGCCCGGCCTGGAACCCAGAGATAGGCATAGAGTCCGGGTCGACACTTGGGACAGGGAAGACGAAGGTCAATATTGCCCTCAGTACCATCGAAGGCTTCGCCGGTACGCCACAGTGTTCCGTAGACTTTGGCGATGGCCAGAAGGCGCAGTTGTGTAACCCCGGCTGGCACACGTATGGCTCGCCCGGAGCGTTTAATCTTGCCCTCACGGCGAAGAATGCTTGTAGTACTACAGTGACACGCACTCTAGAGATCCAGGTTCTCCCACAAACAAAATCTTCGTCTTCTGCAAAGACTGCTGCTGCATCTGCAAGTACACCCATGCAGTCGTACATGAACCTTCCCAAGCCACCCCTCATCATCTCTGCCGCATTGCCTAACCCCGCGGGCGACGACAAAGGACACGAGTGGGTGGAGGTCACGAACACCTCCAGCCAGACCGTCTCGTCCGAGGGCATCGTGTTTGTATCGGGTACCAAACGCAGCACTCCACTACTGGGAGAATCCCTAGGACCCAGGGAACGGCGACGGTACATGGTGTCGCTCTTGGGACTAAAGCTCGGCAACGAAGATGCCGGCATAGAACTACGACTGGGGGATCAAATCGTATCTATCTTGCGCTGGGGAAAGGCCAGGGAAGGCGTGGTATATCGGTATTCTTCCTTTGGCGCATCGAAAACAGCTACGGTTGCACGCGTGATAGACGGGGATACGTTCGAAGTGGTGGTGGATGGAGATACTTCGCGCACCGAAGATGTGCGATTGATCGGTGTAGATGCGCCCGAAACCGTGCATCCTACTAAAGGAATTCAGCCATTTGGAATGGAAGCAAAGAATTACTTATTAGCCCTTATAGAAGGCAAAAAAATAGAACTACAATTTGATGCAGATGAGCGAGATGCCTATGGTCGTGCACTTGCCTATGTTTCTTTATTTCCATCGCGTGAAAGTGTTCAAGAGCTGATGATCCACGAGGGACTCGTGAAGGTAGATGAACAATATTTGTATACAAAAAAAGAACCGTATCTCGCTCTCCAAGATCAGGCGAAAGAAGCAGAGGTGGGAATGTGGGCGAAGCCAGCTTCGAAAAAATCATCGTCGTCGAAATCCTCAGCCAAGTCTTCTGGTAAGCAATCCTTCACCGTGCAGTCGAGTCAGCTTGTTGCAGCTTCACATCCTTACGACAGCAAACCCGTGTACGAGAATATTTTTTCGTCTGGTGAGCAGGGGACTGCGGGTGCACTCACCCCCGATGAAGGGCACATCGATGATGAAGAGTTGTATGCGTCGCTCTTGGCCGATCAGGAGTATATGACCGACTATGCATCTTCTGGATCTTCGCCGGGTATCTCATTGGGGATGCTTTTGGGCATTCTCTTTGCCAATACTGCCTTGATAGTCTTGGTTTTGGGCGGAGGTGTGCTTTTGGGCTTACGGATGAAGATTCTTCGTGTGTAAGCGTGCCTAAAACCAAAGGAAAGGAGCTGATTGTCCAAAGGGCGATTTTTTGGTATACTATTTGGATTTATGACAAAACCAACACCCCCACCGTCAGCCTCCAAGGGGATGCACCCTGAGGATAAGGCAATTCTTAATGCACTCGAAAAAAGAAGGGTGTTGGAAAAAGATCCTGCAGTTTCCAAAAAGATCTCGAATCTTGAAGAGGCTCATCGATATGTAATCAATCTTCTGTTTAGTCAGCCGACAAATCAGAAGAAGAAAGAATATATTGAAGCTGAGAAGACAAAACATGATGATCTTCTTGCTGCACTCAGGGAAGTGCGGGCAGGGGTTACGGATATTAAGGATGACGCCAAGCGCGAGGAGACTACGAAGGAACTTGATGTTGCTCTTCTTCGTGCCGAAGGATTGGAAGGTATGATCAATCACGAAGTTGAGGAAGAAAAAAAGAAAGAAGAGGAAGCGGAAAAGGCAAAGCACGCCCCTAAAAAGGAAGAAGTTAAAAAGAAAGAACACCTGACTCAAAAGCAAATTTGGCGTGAGGGAAAAGGCAGTGCGTGGGATATGCGGACGTGGACCGCGAGGTTATTTAATGCAACAGGGGTATCAACCTATAAGAGTACTGCTGTCACGAGCGCTGTTATTGGAACGTTTCTTATTCCTCCCGTTGGTACAGTTCTTGGCGGCTTAGGCGTTCCATTGCTCCGAAAAATGATCGCTGGACTTTCGAGTGGCGAAAAAAAGGATGACCACGGTTCTTCCGGCGGAGGCCACCATTAATATGATTCTTTTTTCTCATCAATTCAGGCAGTACGATTCTCACCTGACACGTGAGCGTCGTTTGCTGAACGAGGAGTCACTTAGCTATAAAGCCGGAAATGCAGCTGAATATGTAAAAGATACTGCGAATGCAGTAACGAAGAGATCTGCTGATTTTCTTCGTGGAGTCTTCGATGGCTTGAAAGGAGATGACTATAACGAAAAGCGAAAACAGGAAATGACGAAAAAACTCGCAGACTTTGTGACTACCGCACCATCCAACTTGGTAGAGTTGGTCGCAAACGCAGTTAAGGAATACAGTCCAAATGACCTCACTCCAGAACAATTCGAGGGCTTGATTGATCATCGTAACTGGATCCAGGCATTTTCTGATATTCAGATTTTTAACGACAACAAAGCTGTAGACAATCGTGGGGTTGTCACGAAGCTTTTCCAGAAGGGCACATACGTCACATATGGCCATAATTGGTCTGTTCACACCGTAAAGGCATTGTTGCTTTCTATGGAGCCAAAAAATCGAATTTCATTGTATGAAGAATACGTAGGGAATTTTATTCCAAAGGATGTGCGCTATGAGCCAAAATTTAAAAATTACTTTGGTGCACCCAATCAGGATCCCAAAGAAAGATCAGCTTTGATGCTTGATAAGCGTGCCAAAATTCTTGGTGCAATGAGCGCCATGCTTGGCGGAGATCTTCCTCCTGATGATACGGATCGTCTCGTAGAAGATTTGGCCTTCAATAGTTTAGATAAGCACTACAGAGGTGAGAAAGGCTTTAACTCCATGGGTCTTCGTAAGGACGCGCAGCAAGACAAGAAAGATCCTAACGCGCCTTCATTTTTTGCAGGTGCTAAGAAGTTGGGTGTGCTTACACCGAAGGTTCTCGAAAAGGTATATGCGGATGTGAGTGCAATGAAAGAGAATGAAGAAATTAATACGGCGAAGGTTCAGGATGAATTGACCCATGCAGATGCAGCAGTGCACATCAAAGAAGCAAACAACGTTCTCAGTCGTATGGAAGGCTGGGAAAAACTTGCACTATTCGGTCTGGTGATTGCCGCTGCGTGGAAGTATCCCACGCAAGTCATGATTGCGTTGGGGACATATCTTGGTGTGAAATACATTGGTGGTGTGAAAGATCCATTGGGTTCCGGTGTTGCGAAATCGGTGGAATTCTATAATTATCTTGCGGGAAAAAATGAAGATGTTCGTGGATCGTTGGGATGGAAGCACGACAAAACCCCCGCAGAAATGGCGAATACAATGGTGCGCTTTGCACAGGGCGAAGATCTTCACAATGTTGAGGAAGAAGCAAAAGCTCTTGTGAGATTGAATGGCAAAACTATGGCTGAACTCTCGAAAGCCTTTGCGATTTCGAGTAAGGGTGGTTGGAAGTTGGAGATGCCAATGTTATTTGGCGGCGAACAAAATGTTCCACGGTACTTCAAAGATGATGAACACCGTTTAACCAGTACACAATCTGTGGCTTATGTACTTTTCAGTCATTACCGTGCATCAACACAAGGTGCCGCAGATCCAGAAGTGAAAATCATTAATGACCGCATGAGAGATCTTCCTTTTGGAAATAGTTGGATAAAAGCAATGGAGGATAATCCTGATCTAGGCAAAATGTATTACCGCGTTGTTCTTCGCGGGAAGATGTCTGCATCCGGAGACAGTCGCCAATTGCACAAGTTTACAACGCAGCTCGTTATGGATCACGCTGCCGCTACGCCAAAGCCAAGTCCGGATCCTAATGCAAATGTTTTATCGCCTCAGTCTGGTGGAGTAGGTACGAGAGGTATAGATGCTCCGCAACTCGGACAAGACAGCACGAGAGGCGTGGGCGCTCCTGAGTCTGGAGTAGGTCGAGCACGTGGTAATAATTCACCAGAAGAAGCAGTTGGTGCAGGAAGAGGCACGCTGTCTCCAAGTTCGGGAATCGGCAGTACTTCAGGAGTAGCTTCTCCTGATGCAGGATCAGGAGCTTCACGCGGGCAAATTCCTCCAGATGCAAATCGTGGTGGTAATAGGGGGGTGGTGCCTCCAGGCCCATTGAACAAACAATAAAAAACCGCCGCAGGACTTGCCTGCGACGGTCAGCTGTTATTCTTACGGTTTCTTTAGAACGCGGTACGAGCGTGTATTCGCTCCGGTTTCCTTGTCCTCAAAGAAAACGTAAAGGATTTTCCAGTCGCTTAGCTCAATCTTTGAGCTAGGATCGTACTCTGCTGTCACCAGCACTTTTGTGGCTTGTCTGGCGGTTCCGGCAGAATCTTCGAAGTCAATCATGAGAGCATTGCCGTTCCATTTTGCGATCGGGCTATCCGTAGCTTGCCCAAACGCACTGCTGACATAGTTCTTAATGGTTTTAGGGAGTAACAGATTCCCAAGGTAGAACCCTATTCCTAAAACCAGAACTAGGCCGATCCATGCCTGCTTTCCGATTTTCCCATGAGGACTATCGGATCGCATGAGCAGGAAGACAGCAACTGTCAGCGTGGGGACAGAAATTAAAAAAGCGATCACCAAGGTTTCCCAGCCGATAGGCTGTTTCCAATGGAAGCCTACCGAGATTCCCAAGATGGTAATCAAGATAAGCGCGATAGTCATGAGGATCTTGGTGAAGACCCACATTTCAGATTCGTCACGCTTCGTCGCAACGACCACAGCTTTTACACTAACAGGTTCAGTCGTAGTGTCGTCTTCCGTAGAGTGTGGATCGGGATCCGAGACGACGGCTGCGACTACTTTTGGTTCGGCCATGACATGTTCTCCTTTTGAGAAACGAGTTGAGACAGGAAAGTCGAATCCAGGGGAAACATTCCCCTAGAGGCTATGGTTTTAATGAACAACAGCTAATAGAGAAAATACAACAATTTATTGATAAAGTCAATATTCCTTTCCATACAAAAAACCGTGGGGGAAACCACGATTCTCCTCTGGCCGAAGCCAGAAATAAGGGTTAATGACCGCAGCAACTGCTGCGAGTCGTACCTGCGCTGTGCGTGCCACAGTTGCGGCAGCGGCAAAGCTCAGTACGCCAGTTCAAGCCCAGTCGTGCGCACTCAGCGATATGATTGGCACAGTTGCAGTAGTACCCGCGTGACGGAAGAGGAGGACCTCCCCGCACAGAGTAGTCATTGCGCATACCCTGACAAGGAGTACGCACACAGGGCATTTGGCATGGCGTGCGAACGCAGTGATCGTTACATCGAACGCAGTGGTCTCGACATGGGTCGCAGTGCTCCAGCGACTCAGCAAAGTTCTGCGATTCACCGCAGACCAAACGCTGAGGTGCTAGCCGCACGCGTACAGGTTGTCGCAGGATTTCTGCCTGATACTGCTCTAGCTTGTCTTCTTCTTCGGCGAGAGCTTGCTTGTAGACAGGCGATCGAGGATCGCCGCGCAGCACGAACGGTGTGACCGTCAACGTGCCGTCGGGACCTTTGTGTATCACGCTGGTTGTCCGCGTGATGTGGTGATCGATTGGCGGATCTTGTTCCTGGCTGTGTGCCGGGATACAAATCGCCAAGACAGACATGAGACAGAGCATGGTGCGCATAGCACCCTCCTTATGGGAAAGAGAATTTGTGATTTACCCCCACGTTGGCGCCTCTTCAAAAGAAGAAACGCGATTCGTGGGGCTTTAGGTGGTTTCAATGATCTATGTATACTATAAAACAATTACACAAATAAAGCAATAAACAGGGGTATTTAGGCAGGTATTTGCATACGGAATCAGCCCTTCAGAAAGCCCTAAATTTGTGGTATACTAGTTCGATACACACAAAAATTATGCCTACGACCACAACCGTACAAAACCCGATGATGGAGGAAATCTATAACCTCCTCATGGCTCAAATCGAACCGGAATTGACGACCGACATGCTCCCGCAGTTGGCCGCGATGTACCCAGGCGAAACTCCTGCAGAGTGGAAGCAGCGCCAGGAACGTTACCAGCGCGCATTCGCATTGTACGAAGAGCGTTTTGCCGCACTGATGGATATGTGGAAGCAGGATATTGAACACGCTCGTGATGCTCTTGTTTCTTCGTCTGCTCAATAACCATGGACATGCATTTCTTCCGTTCAAAGGCTAAGAAGTTCTCGCTCATGGGCGAACACAGGTTTGCCTATGATGCTCCCGACTTTGCCAAGCGCGCAGAAGATATTGGCGGTGAGTTGAAAAAGGTGGAGACACAGGCGAGCAAAGAGAAGTTGGAAAAGATTTCTCAATTGAAGGAGCGTGCTCGCACAGCGATGGTCAGTGGCGAAAAGCAGACCATTCAGCTGCGCCAGTTTGCATTGCGCACCAACGTGTTTCTCACAAAAGAAAGCGTGAAAGTTAATAATGTGCAGGCGCACATCCCCGATGCGATGATCAAAGCGGAATACATCAAGACGCTCATTGATCGCGCCGGATGGGGAGTCGAACAAAAGGAATCACCTAATGTCACGTTCTTGCGCACAAACAAAGACAAGATGCTTGCAGACGTGCAGGACGACTTTGCAGCATTCCAGAAAGATCCCAACGGCAAGTTCGAAGACTTCCGCTCGCTTTTGGAGGAGAGTGCAAAATTGATTGATCCAAACATGCGTATCTCAGCACAGAATGCAGAGTCTTTGATTGCTTTGCTGGGCAATGCGGGATGGCAGGTCAGTGCCGTAAAGCAAGCACCGGCTGCAGCACCCGAAAAAAAGGCAGCTCCTAAAAAACAGAATGAAACATCTGATACACGCTTGGGCATCGAGAAGCTTCTCGATGAAAAGCGCGAACAATTGATGCAGGCTTTGGATCAGCAGTTTAAGCAATTTATGGATAACCCTGCCGGTTCTTTTGAGACTTTTAAAGCTCAATTGAATCAGCAACTTCAAAGTGTTTCCGAAACAAGCAAGGTGCAAGCAATCAGCGCAGCATCGCTGGTTGAAACGTTGTACAAGGCGCGCTGGATCAAGACCGCAGGCGAAAAGCGCGAGGCACTCGATAAGATCAATCCACCGGTTACTGCCGCCCCCGAAAAGCCTCGTGCAGCAGCACCCAACCTTGTTGAGGAAGCAAAGCAGCTCAAGAATAGCGTTCTGATGCATCGCAGTGCTCCCGTGGGATCACCCGATTGGAACATTGCAGCAAATGCTCTCATGCGTTTGTGCGTTATCGACTCGCAGCGCAGGCCCAACGAGATCGCTGCAAAACTTGAAGAGATGGGTGGCAAAAAAACAAGCGAAGGATTTGTAGTAAAGGATCAGCGCAAAATGTTTTACGCGCTTCGTGATTTCGATATGGGCGGATCGTTGTTCCAGCAGGGACAGCATATTTCTGATATCAAAGACTCTATTGATCGCAGCAAGGCGTACGAAACAGGGGAGCAGAATAACCTGCCTCACTGGCGCGCCATGCAAGAGGTCAAACGCCGTTACGAATTGCGCGCAGGCGCCAAGGCCGAGATCACCGGACGCACGACGGGAACGGTCAATACCGATCGTTTGCACTTGGAGCAATTCCCCGGGTTTGTCTTTGTAAAGGAGCATCAAGTATTGAATGCCTACCTGGATAAGTTGGATAAGTCGTACAGGTTTACGCCTAACCAACGTAAGGTGTGGGAATCGATTAAGAGCATGCTGAAAACTTGCGAAAAGCGTATCTACGATCACCAGCCGGACGATGAGCAGGGTTATAAGAAAGGAGCACTGGAAGATATTCGCCGCAATGTGGCACGCTTGAACGCTCTCTTGGGCGAAACATCTGCAGTGCCGCAATCTTACGAAGTGCTCGAAGCACAAATGGAGAAGCGCTACACGCAGTTGCTCATAGATGCACCTCGTTTTAACGATGCACGTTTCCTTAAGGATTGTTATCACGTCGCAGTCACCAGAGAGGAAACTGCAGAGCTCAAGACTTTGTTTGGAAATTTGTTGAGCACATGGGATTCATCCAATGTTCTCGAAAAACAGAACATGCTCAAGAAGTTTGATGACATGGTTGCGCGTTTGAACAAACGCGAACAGAGCGCGGGTGGTACAGGAATGGTCAACAGGCACTTCGAAAATGCGCCTGTGCCTTCGCAGACCATCAATCAGGCTCCACGCACGATCAATCAACAGCCTCCCGTAGACAAGTTTGCACCTCGTTCGGATGTGCCGTCACCGGGAATGGATGCGCCTGCAACGTTGCCTACGTCTCCACGTACAGAAACTTCCACGGATCGTTTGGTGCGCATGGGAGTGATGGATCCCGCTGCTGGACAACGCATTGATTCGCAGCTGGCAGCACAGAAGGAATTAATGAAAAAGCCCGATGTCTACACGTTCACCATCGACGTCAACAGCGAGCGTGACACGCGTCTTGTTCTTCATAAGAAGGGCGACACATCCGGCACGTCGTACATTCGTTATGTGCCGTACAAGGGAGATTTCGCAACAGATGCCGACCGCAGCCTGGCAAACAAGCTGGGCGTGTGGATCACCCAAGAGGATCGCGGTCCATATATGCGATCTGCAACCATTCACTTCACCAAAGAGAACCCGATGATTGTGGAAAAAGTCGGTGAGCTGCGCGGTGCACATGATTCCGAAGTCTACGACACCGAAGCTGCCATTGGACTGGAAGATGAAATGAAGAGTGTGGCCGGTGGTCGTTTTGAGAACTGGAACTTCGATCTGCAAAATGCACTCCGCGTTCCTGCAGACAAATACAAAGTCTACCGCACCCGCGATGGCATTTACGACAGCAGAATTGATACAAATCCTATTCTGTACGTCACACGCGGTGATGGCACTGTGTGGAAAAAGCAGTATCAGCAGGGTTGGGAAAATGTTCCTGCAAATGAGTGGAACAAAATCGGTAGCGAACTCGAAGGTGCTATGAAAGGCGGTGTTCCTTATGGTCACTGGTTCGATGGAACGACCGACACGATGTACGCCAAGCATCCTACAAAAGACGAATACAAAAAATTCAACAAGAAGGACGGTATGTGGGAAGTAGTCACAGCAAACCAAATGCAAAAAATTATCGAGACTGCAAACGCCAATCCCAAGCTTACTGCTCAGGAAAAGCCCAAGATGTCCTTCGCTGAACTCAAAGTAGATGCTCGCATTCCTTTGGAAGGCGTTTCCTCTGCGTTCCGCGAATTGAAGTCCAAGCTCGAACGTTCAGATGACGCTGTTGTCGTCAGGACAAAAGCGGGCGATTACGAAATGCAGCGCGTAGGGGACATGGTTCTCTACCGTTCTCGCAAGCAGGGCAGCATGCCGTTCCGTCCTCACTGGGCTGACATTTCCAATGGAGAAACGCACTATCTCGAAAAAGATGGAGAACTGATCCAAGCCAAGAGCGTGTATTACGATAAGCAGGAAACACTGCTCCTTGCAGAAGACAAGCTCTATAGCTCACGCGGAGAGCAATATGCCAAGCAGAGCGATGGCACTTGGAAGATGCAGCGCGCTGGCACAGAGTTCACTGCTTCTCAGGAGAGCGACGGCAGTTGGAAGCTCAGCACCGGTGTCGCAAAGCGCCCCGCGAGAATTTCTCTGAAGAAGAAAGAAAGTGATGCTCCGAATACCGGATCAGAAAAACTCCCGGGCGAACCCATGAGTAGGATTCTCAAGAACTTAGATGAGCTTGTTGTAGTTCGAAAGAAGAATGACAAAGCTGCAGAGAAGTCATTTGTGCAGCAGTTGCTGAGAGGCGAGTTTGGAGAAGTGATAAGTGCTCTCGACTACGGAGATGATGCTGCTCTTGCAAAAGAGTTGAACAAAGTCCGCTTGCCCAATGATCCGCAGCTAGTTGCACAGCTCAAAAAGTCCTTCCCGCAAGGATTTGTGAATCAGTTGATGCAATAAAAACCCCCGTCACAAATGTGACAGGGGCAGGTGCTGTGATGCACCAATGGGTGATTACTCGAGGAATTCATACACGAATGTTTTTGTCGAATATCCCTGTTGGTAGTACGAGTACTTGAAGATGACAGGCTTGCCGTCCACCTCGTTAATAGGGGATGCGTTGAACGTGGCATGGAGACGTCCTGTCGCCTTGAGATTCAGGCGATTGGCCTTGTCCCCAGCTGTCAGCTTCTTGAGGGTTTCCTCTACCTTTGTCACGCGCTTCTCGAGCTTCTCGAGATACGCGCTGAGCAATTGAGGATCCTTGACGACGTCGGAGAAGGGGACCTTCTCCAAGCCGATGCGGACACCTGTTGGCTCTGGCGGTACGACCACCTTGGGGATCTCGGGCAGTTTCGTTCCAGGTGGAACGGTCAGGATGAAGCCCTTGCTGAGTACCGTCTTGGCAGGGAGTTTTGTGACTCCCTTGACCTTGATAGTCTCGGCGATGGGTTTGCCGGGCTTGATGGTCACATCGGTGAGTTCTTCGCCGCTGCCAACAATTGTCGCGCTCGGAACAAACACCGCTTCGAGAAACACTGCACCTTTCGGCAGAGTGCTTTCGCCGGCGAGGGGCAGGTCGGCCGTGAGTGCTGGCAGTGTCTGGGACACAGTCAACACCAATGGCTTCGGCGCGTCCTTCTTCGGAGCACCGGGTTCGACCTTCTTGTCCTGAGCTAGGACCGGGGTGATACACATGGCCAGCAAGGCCAACGCGCACAGAAACTTCTTCATCGGACTCTCCTCGTGGTTGGGTCTTGCGGACCCGAAAACATGTTTTCGCTGCGAGTAAATCAACCATTGATTTCCCACAGCCCTCTCCTTATTACACGAATAAAGAGGGGATTGTGGGAATTCGATGCCAAAGAACAAGTGCATATGATTATAAATTTATTCATGAAATTGTCAATACTCCAAAAAGGCTCATTTGCACGCTTTACTTGAGCCTTTCGCGTTCTTCACCTAGCATGCCCCGGATCTCACATGCCCCACCTGGTTTTGAGCGACGGGACGACCTTCGAAGGACAATCCTTCGGCGCCCCTGTTTCTACGGATGGTGAGGTGGTGTTTAACACCGGAATGGTGGGTTACCCCGAGAGTCTCACGGACCCCAGTTACCGCGGTCAGATTCTCACGTTTACGTATCCATTGATTGGGAACTACGGAGTTCCCAGTGAAGAATTGAACGAGTGGGGATTTTCGAAAAATTTGGAAAGCGAGAGCATTCACGTGCGCGGCATTATTGTGAATCAAGCGAGTGAGGATTTCAGTCATCACTTGGCGGTCAGTTCGCTTGGCAACTGGCTCAAGAAGCACAACATCCCTGCACTCACCGGTGTCGACACACGCGCGCTCACCAAAAAATTGCGCGAGACCGGCGTGATGCTCGGTCGCATTGTGCAAGAGGACGCAGCATCTTCTTCTGCGAACATTGTGGATCCCAACGTGAACAACTTGGTCGCCGAAGTCAGCTGCAAAGAAGCGCAGACGTACAAGCCGCATGCAGATACCGATACCGGGCTCACCATTGTGGCGTTTGACTGCGGCATGAAGCGCAACATCCTTCGTTCCCTTTTAAAGAGAGGACTCACTGTGGTGCGCGTGCCGTGGGATTTTGATTTGTCTTCTTATAAGGAGAAATACGACGGCGTGTTCTGCAGCAATGGTCCGGGAGATCCTAAGCAGTGCATCCCCACGATCGCCAGCATGAAGTTCGCGGTAGAGAAGGGGATCCCGACATTTGGTATTTGTCTGGGGAATCAACTCCTTGCTCTCGCACTGGGGGGCGACACGTATAAGCTGAAGTACGGTCATCGCGGTGCCAACCAGCCGTGTGTGGAGTGGCTCGGAGGCAAGGCAACAGATCGCTGCATCATCACCTCGCAGAACCACGGGTTCGCTGTGGACGGAACCAAACTTCCCACAGGTTGGGATGTGTGGTGGAAAAACGCGAACGATGGAACGGTAGAAGGCGTGCGTCACGAGAGTGGAAAATTTTTCTCGGTGCAGTTTCACCCAGAGGCAACTCCGGGTCCCGAAGATGCGAATTATCTGTTCGATGAATTTGTGAAGGTAATGAAGAAGTGAGCACATACACCCGTGGTATTCTGTACTTCCTTTTTGCATGCCTACCCCCTCGTACACCGTCACCTGCACGCGCAAAGTGGAGATTGCTCCTGATGTGTTTGAATTTGCTCTCACTAAACCCGAAGGATTCTCCTTCAAGGCTGGGCAATTTGTTTTGTTCGATGTGCCCCTCGTGGGCAATCCAGCCGATGTCCAAGCCCGTGCGTATTCCATCGCGTCGGTCCCCAGTGATCCCGAATTGCTCTTTGCCATCAAATTGGTTCCCGGGGGGCGCATGAGTACCTTCGTGCAGCAAGTGCTGCAGCCGGGAGTTACGCTGACGATGAAGGGGCCTTTTGGCGTATTTGTCCTCAGCCCCGGCCAGAGCGAGCATATTCTGCTGGCGTGTACTGGAGCTGGCGTAGTGCCGTTTCGCAGCATGATTGCCGACGCTCTTACAAAAGGAGATACGCGTCCCATGCATCTGCTCTTCAATGTGCGTCACGAACAAGACTTCTTCTGGCTCGAGACTTTCCGCGCATGGGAGAAGCAGCATGCTGCATTTCATGTGCATCTTTCGCTCACGCAGCCACACGAAACATGGAAGGGTCTCCAGGGTCGTGTGCAGCAATGCATTCCCGAACTTCTGCCCGATCTCTCGCAAACGTTGTTGTACGCGTGCGGTAATCCCGATATGACCAAAGAAGTAAAAGCGTTGGCCATCGGCCCGTGGGGCATGGCGAAAGAGCGCGTGCACATCGAGGGCTACATCTAGAGGAAATGTGGCCGATCTTCGCAGGAAAATGAATGCACGAGTAAACCTTCATACAGTCAACTCGACTCCTTATAGTTCGTTGAATGGAGAGTTGTTTCGGGCGTAGACTCCGCAGCAAGATGCCAAGTTCTTCGCTTCTCCGGCGTGCGGCACTC
>CAZDEA010000006.1:18329-34930 GCA_964504485.1 uncultured Candidatus Peribacteria bacterium
GCGTAGACTCCGCAGCAAGATGCCAAGTTCTTCGCTTCTCCGGCGTGCGGCACTCGCATTCGTTGCGTGCTTCGTCTTGGGAGTGGTGTTGTTTTGGAAAATTCCATCGACGCAGTTCCCGGGTTTACTTTGTACGATCGATGAATTTGGAAACACGGATTGTACGATTGGTGGGAGCGATGGCGGTACACAGTCCACGGGTACGACCGGTACAACGGGAACAACAGGCACGACGGGAACAGATCCTGGTCAGTGCACATGTCCCAGCGGATTCGAAGCAGACCCTACTGCTGTGCCCAACGTTCAGCTGAATATTTTTGAACAGAGCATGTTTGCGAGTGATGTGATTCCTGTGAATCCCGCAGAGTGTCCGCCATGCAGACCTGTGGGAAATTGCGGAACACTCGCGGAGTGCCAAGCCGAGTGCAGTACCATTCCCAACGGGAATGGCATTTGCGAAGCCGAGACAGTCAACGGTCAGACCTGTTATTCGTGTAACTTAAAAGACGCGTGCAACAAGACGCGGTGCGATCCTCCCTGCGCTGGGGATGAACGTTGTGGCTTAAAGGATAACGGGAGCGGCGATATGTGTTACTCGTGCATAAAAGAGACAACCTGCGCCAAAGCAAAAGGGAAGTTCACCTGCCGAGAAGGCTCTCACCCTATTGAAGGTCCCGGACCCAATACCATTGATGATACCGATAGCTCCTACCAAGCGAACTGCTGTACGCGCGACGTGGAGTACTGTTGCAGTGGCGGTGCAGATGGCATCCCCGACACGTGCGAGCAAGACTGCAGAGACCAATGCACACGAGCGCGCAATGACGCGGTGAAACGCTGCGAATCCACGTACGTCAGTTGCATGGAAAAAGCGCAAACGAACGACGCGAAGAAGGCATGCGAAGATGCACGCTTAAAATGCAACGGAGATGCCGATAAAGAGATGGCGCGCTGCGACAAAAAGTGTAAGGACGGTTGCCAGGAGTGGAGTTGCTGGGAGGCGAACACGGTTCCACCTTCGCAGGGCGGACCGGGAGAAAAATGCACCGGAGGATCTGGGTATGGATCTCTCGATAGTTGCCAGGCTGCCTGTAAGCCACCCGATGATGGTGGTGGTCAACCTGGTGTGCCGGTACCTCCTGGTAGTCCTCCTGGCGGTCCTCCGAATAACGGTGGCGGTGGTGGAGGCAATGCTCCAAACGGTGGTGGGTTTGGTGGTTTTGGAGGCACTCCCGGTGGAAGCACAGGGGGTCCTGGAACAACAGGAGGTTCGACGGGTGGTGCAACGGGAACAACAGGTGGACCTGGCGGAACCATTGGAGGACCAGGTGGCACCATTGGCGGTCCGGGAGGTCCCACTCCTGGTCCTGCTCCTGTACCCGGTTCCTCGGCGAGCTCGCGAGCTTCTTCCACTTCGAGTGGTGGGTCCTCGAGATCATCACAAAGTTCTGGGGGCTCTTCGGCTTCCAGTACTTCTTCGACAGGAAGCCGCGGCTCCTCTGCATCCTCAACCTCTTCGGCGGGCACAGGATCTTCTCAGTCCAACGCCAGCTCCACAAATTCCAGCACCTCTTCCACGTCTTCGACCACGGTCGTTGGCTGTAGTCAGTGTGGATGGTGTGGCATCTTTGTCTCGTGTAACGAACAGAACTGTCGCAGCCTTGGTCCTTGTCAGTGGAATGCGCAAACATTTGAATGTACGCCTGACCCTGTTTTCTGCCCGAGCTCTTCTTCCTCACGTTCTTCCCAGGGGTCCGCGGGATCCACAGGATCATCGTCACGCAGCTCTACCAGCTCCTCAAGTTCACGAAGTTCAAGCTCGAGCTCTGTCGGATCTTCCAGCTCTCGCACATCAAGTTCTTCGACTTCCTCTTCTCTCTCTGTTTCCAGTAGGTCCTCGTCATCCAGTTCACGCCCACGCAGTGCAGCATGCTTGGGATTGGAATGTATTTTAGATGGTGGTTTGTATTGCGCCCGCACGGGTCGGACGTGTGTATTGAACTTCGATAACCCCCCTTCGTGTTTTGACTGTGTCGCACGGAATAGCTCCAGTGCATTCTCCAGTTTTGCGTTCAACTCCAGTACGCCATTCAGTGACATCGGAGGAACGGTAGGCGGAACAGTGGGTGGCGGAGTGAACGGTACGAACATCGGTGGTACGTTCGGTGGCATTGGTGGCATTGAAGGTATTCCCACGATCGAAACCAGTAGCTCCAGCAGGTCGGGTCTCTCGCCTTTCTGTGGCAACGGCATCGTGAACCCGGAATACGGCGAAGAGTGTGATAGCGGCGCCATGAACAGCGATGTGTTGCCGGATCGTTGTCGTACGGACTGCCGCAATTCCCGCTGTGGCGACCGCGTGCTCGATTCTGCTGAGCAGTGTGATGATGGTTTGCTCAATGGCAACCCGGTTGTTTCCTCCTGCGATCTCTTGTGCCGCAGGTCCACCTACGGCTCGCCGGATAATCCCAATCTTGCGCAGACAATTGATCTGCCCTTGCTCCCCGGTCAGTTCATTAACCCGCTCACGGGCCAAGTCGAGAGCTCCATTTCTACCATTGCCACATCCCGTCCTCCCGCTGGGCAAACAGGGCCCGCGGCACTTGCTGCTATGGCAGCAGGAGCAGCAGCTGGTTGGGCATGGATCCGCCGCAGAAGGGGTAAGTAGACAAAAAAGCAGAACTCTTCTTTTCTTTCATGTTTTGTCGTTCCATCAAGTCAAAGACTCTTCTTGAAGTTGTGCGTGAGCGATACAGTACTGCCCAATGAGAAAGTTTCTTTTCCTCGGCATAGTGACTGCGGTTTTTGCAGTCACGTTTGTTGCGGGAGTGTTGTTGCAGCGTAAACCTCCAGAGACCATTCAAGCACCGACTGCCAACCTTGCTTGTAAAGGCGCTGATGACAGCGGCAGAACTCTCGAAAGCTGTGAAAGTTGTGAACAAACCTGTGGAGCGGGCATGGGCTGTGAAGCTGGACGCACGGGGTGCGACCAAGTGGGGGAGTGCTGTACGTGCGTCATTGGGAAAGTGAACTGCTGCTTCCCATCTGGAGAAGTGATTCCTACTCCCTGTAAGTGCCCTGCCGAAGCGTACAACTGCGGATCCAGCTGTGACCAGTGTCTGATTCCTCCTGGTCCACCGGCACCTCCTCCACCCGCTCCTTCTCCTGTGTCTGGCCCTGCACCAGATCCTGCGCCCGCTCCAGCACCACCCGCTCCAGCGCCAGTCCCCGCACCAGTCCCCGCACCCGCACCCGCTCCGGTACCACCCCCACCGCATGCATCAGGCCCACCGGCCCCCGTTCCTGCTCCTGCACCCGCCCCGGCGCCCGCGCCAGATCCTGCACCTATCCCTGTGCCGCCTCCACCTCCCATAGGAGGATCTTCCGCAAGTAGTCGTTCCTCTTCCAGCTCTTCTTCATCGTCGAGTACGGGCGGAAGTGCCGGAAGTTCGCAAGCCAGCAGCACGGCAAGTTCGCAGTCCAGTACGTCTTCCAGTAGCTCTTCTCAGGGCAGTGGCGGATCATCCTCTTTTGGAAATAGTTCCGGTGGTTCGAGCACGGGCAACTCTTCTTCCTCGTTGCCATGGTCACCCTGTACGGGAATTGAGTGTTTCATGGGCGGGGACGACATATGTGCTCCGCAAGAATGTGTGTTCGATCCGTTGGATCCACCAAATTGTTTCTACTGTGCAGGCGCTTCGTCTTCCACATCCTCTGCGCGATCCAGTTCATCTCTGGGTGGTAGTTCCTCTTCGGTAAGCAGAGGATCTTCTTCGGCAACGTCGACATCTTCCACATCTTCGAGTGTGCGTACGTCCAGCTCCTCTTCGCGTACGAGTAGTTCCGAACGTTCATCTGTGCGTAGTTCAGGCTCGTCTTCTACGCGTTCGACAACATCCAACTCTTCTCGGGGCACGGGAGGATCATCATCCTCTGGTGTGTCGTTCTCTTCCACCGGCACTGCTTCCTGCGGAGATGGTGTCCTCGCAGGTATGGAAACGTGTGATGATGGAAATTCTATAAACAACGATTCTTGCAGCAATACCTGCAAACGTGGAACCGATGAGCAATGTACGACTGCAATGCAATGTGCAAGTTCGCTCTGTGTGAATGGTCGTTGCGCTCGCTTGTGCACGAGCGACATGGAGTGTGCCTCCACAGAACGTTGCGAGAACAATCACTGTGTCGCCCGCAGGTGCGGCGACGGACAGATTGATCCCGGCGAAACATGTGATGCCGGTGGTGCCAACAAATCTCCCGGTACGCCGGGTGCTTCGTGCGCCTGCAGCCAAGATGATCCCGCATGCACACGCTCCTTCAATGTGTCGTGGGCGAACAGTTGTCTCTGGGCGCGTTGCGGCGATGGCGTTGTGAATAACCTTGCGGTCTTCCAGGGCAGGACCGTGAACTACGAACTCCTCCAAGAGCAGTGTGACGATGGTGATGCAAACGGCACTCCCGGGAATCCCTGCTCGGCACAGTGTCAGTTGCTTCTGGCACAAGGCACTTCCATGTTCTGTGGCAACGGCCGCTTGGATGCTGGTGAAGAATGCGACGAAGGAATATTGAATAACGACAACGACGCCAATCGCTGCCGCAGCTTGTGCCGACTGCCGTACTGTGGAGACGGCGTGATCGACAATGGTGAGCGTTGCGATGCCGGCCGCTTGAATGGCCAGGAGGGTGGTTTCTGCGACAATGTGTGCGGAAGAGGACAAATGGCTGCCGGGCAATTTGAAGGTCAAACCATTACCCTTTCGCTCTTGCCTGCCGAGTACATGTTCCCGGGCCAAGGCCAAAACGGAACCACGTTCGATTCCTCTCTCACCACCATCGCGACTTCGCGTCCTCCGGCGGGTGATACCGGTCCCGCTGCCGTCGGCGTGATGGCCATGGGTGCCGCTGCAGGCTGGGCATGGATCCGACGTCGCAAAGAGAAGACTGCCTAACGCATCACCAGACTTGCACAGGTCTGTCTGTCACCAAGTATTCTTGTTCATCTGTTCGTCCTTCGCGCACAAACACTTGTCGTACGGTGAGCGCGAGTGGAGTAATTCCTCTGTTGCGCAGTTGAAACGACCGCGGTGGGCTTCCTGCCCAAAAGGATGCCGTGCCTTTTCCCGTAATACTCCATGTTCTTCCGGTACGCGTGGGTGCGGCAGACGTAATCCCCGCAAGATCCATGCCGCGCACTTCGCGCAACGTCCACGTAGGCGGGAGTGTCATCTCGACTCCGGTTCCGCTTTTGAGACGAAACTCCACCATGCCGGGCGTGCCGCCACGACTGATGGTCACGAGAAGGGCGGCTTTGCTTTGGCTGCGCAGAGGAATGCTGATATCCAGCGGCTCAGCGTGCATGGTATCCAGCTGGCTCAAGCCCAAAAACACAATCGACAGCATGGTGCTCAGCGCCAGGAATGCAGGGCCAAGAGAGGGGAGCCGGGATTTGGACGATCGCGCCATAAGAAGGACAGTATAGAGAAGGTACGGGTTTCTGGTGAGTGGTTTCAAGCGGATGGGCATCGGTCGAAACGTTCGTCAGCCATCCGCTGCCAAAAACCACGTTTTCTTATTGTGTGCGGAATGGCCAGTGGTAGATTACGGACGAATGCACCTCGACCCTCACACACTTGCTCAGATCATCCAGCGCATCGAGCGCCAAATGCGTTGCCCGCAGTGCGGAAAAAGAGTGCCCGTCGACTTCGCCTCTGTGCGTATTGTGGGAGATGATTTCTTGTTGCTGCAATTGAAGTGCGAGACCTGCGATGCCTTCATTGTCCTCCACGCCAGTTTGCAGGGAGCAGCAGCACCCGTACCCGCAGCCGAAGAGCATGACACCATGCAGAACGCGTCTTCGACCCTCACCATGAGCGAAAACGAGATCAAAATGCTCCAAGAAGCACTTGGACAGAGCGGAGGCTCGTTTGAGCAATTGTTCAAGAAATACGGCTCCTCGGAGAAAAAGGACTAACGTGAGGGGTGAAGGAACCTCGAAGTATCGTATTTTGTGATTTTTCCTTGCACGAAGTCTTTCCTGATCCCTATACTTTGTACGACATCACCTTGCTTCGTTCACTTGGTTTAGACGACCACGCTGAATGGGGTAGGGGATTTTGTGTTTTCTCACCCCCTCGTTATGCCCGGTGCCACGCCCAAGTCCGCCGCTACAGATTCCTTCGACGCAGTCGCGCTCAGCGTTGCAAGTCCAGAGGACATGCTCGCCTGGTCGCGCGGAGAAGTCACCAAAGCAGAAACGGTGAACTACCGTACGCAGCGTGCTGAACCCGACGGTCTCTTCTGTGAACGTATCTTCGGACCAACGAAGAACTTCCAGTGTTTCTGCGGTAAGTATAAAGGTGTGCGTTACGCAGGAGTGGTGTGTGAAAAGTGTGGAGTGGAAGTAACACGTTCGATTGTGCGTCGCGAGCGCATGGGCCACATCAACTTGGCCGTGCCAGTCACGCACATCTGGTTCCTTCGCAGTTCCCCAAGTCGTCTTGGTTTGCTTTTGGACCTACCTATCAAAACTCTTGAGCAAATCGTCTATTTCGCTGCATATATCGTGATTGCCGTCGATGATGCTTCCCGCGATGAAGCCGAGAAAGAAATCACTGCAAGCATGGACAGCCGCAAGACACAATTGAAGCGCGAGTACGAAGAAGCCAAGCAGAAGATGCAGGAGAGCAGTGCCACCCGCGCACAGATCGATGCACTCGAAAAAGAAGTCGCCGAGAAGCTCGATGCACTCAAGCAGAATCACAAGGACGCCGTGGATGATCTCAAAAATCTTCATGTGGGTGCCGTGCTCAGTGAATTGAAATTCCGCGAAATGAACATGAAGTTCGGACACGTTTTCCGTGCCGGCACAGGAGCAGAGTCCATCCGCGAAATCGTGAGTGGCGTGCAGTTGCACACGCTCTTGGATCTCCTCCACAAGGAGCGCGCAGATAGCAGCGGTCAGAAGCTCAAGAAGATCATGAAGCGCATCAAGTTGGCATCGTCCCTCATGCAGAGCTCCATCAAGCCCGAGTGGACCATCCTTACGCGTTTGCCTGTTCTCCCACCAGATTTGCGCCCTATGGTGCAATTGGATGGAGGCCGCTTCGCTGCATCCGACCTCAACGACTTGTACCGCCGCGTGATCAACCGTAACAACCGTCTCAAGAAACTCATGAGCATCGGTGCGCCAGAAGTCATCTGTCGTAACGAAAAGCGCATGTTGCAGGAAGCCGTCGATACGCTCCTCAACAACTCCGCTCGCGCAGGTAAGACACTCTTCACCGCTGGTGATCGTCGTAAGCTCCGCTCACTCAGTGACATGTTGAAGGGTAAGCAGGGTCGCTTCCGCCAGAACCTCCTTGGTAAGCGCGTCGACTACTCCGGTCGTTCCGTCATCGTCGTTGGTCCACATCTCCGCATGGACGAATGTGGTCTGCCAAAAGACATGGCCATGAAACTCTTCAAGCCGTTTGTGATCGGTCGCATCATCCGCGGAGAGCTCGCACACAACGTGAAAGCTGCTGAGCGTCTCATCCAGGACGGTGTAAAAGAAGTGTGGGACATCCTCGAAGATGTCATCAAGAATAAGTACGTTCTCCTCAACCGCGCTCCCACACTGCACCGCCTTGGTATCCAGGCGTTCATGCCGCACCTTATCGAAGGTTTGGCTATTCAGTTGCACCCACTCGTGTGTGCTGCCTTCAACGCAGACTTCGACGGAGACCAGATGGCCGTGCACGTGCCACTTGGCGAAAAGGCGCAAGAGGAAGCCAAGAATCTGATGTGTTCGGTGAACAACGTGCTCAAGCCTTCTGCCGGTGAGCCGATCATCAACCCTATCCAAGACATGGTGCTGGGTTGCTACTACCTCACGCGCATGCACTCCGGTCGCAAGGGCGAGGGCATGACGTTCGCAAACCCTGCCGAAGCATTCCTGGCCTACGATCAGGATGTGGTGAACTTGCAGGCAAAGATCAATGTGCGTATTCCCAAAGATAAGAGCGAGACAGGCGAGACAGAAATCGTCGAGACGAGCATCGGTCGTTTGAAGTTCGCAGAGTGCGTTCCTAGGGAACTCGGCTTCATCAACAAGACGATGAAGAAGAAAGATCTTTCCGATCTCGTGGCTCTGTCGCTCGAAGTCTGCGGCCGCGAAGAGACGGTGAGGTTTGCCGACCGCGCAAAGGACATCGGCTTTGAGTACGCCACGGTCTCGGGTATTTCCATCGCTTCCTCCGACATTCTTATTCCGAAGGAACGCGACACGATCCTCGCAGAAGCAAACGAGAAGGTTCGCCAGATCAATAACTTCTACTGGAAGGGTCTCATGACCGCTGACGAACGCTACAGCCAGGCCATCCGCGTGTGGTCCAAGGCCAAGAACGAAATCTCCACCGCGATGATCCAGGAGTTCAACCGTTACGAAGAGAACGACATTACGTACGTGATCGACTCCGGTGCTCGTGGTAACTGGGGACAAGTCACCCAGCTCGCCGGTATGAAGGGTCTCGTGGCGAATCCATCCGGTCGCACCATCGAACTTCCTGTGCAAAGTAACCTGAAAGACGGTTTCTCTGTCTTGGAATTCTTCATCGCTACGCACGGAGGACGCAAAGGAAAGTCCGACACCGCTCTCAAAACCGCAGAAGCTGGTTACCTCACACGTCGCTTGGTCGACGCTGTGCAGGACATCATCATCCGCGAGGAAGACTGTGGAGACATTGGTGGTCACCGTATTTCCCGCGAGGAGAGTGCGAAGATCGGAGAGAAATTCGAGAGCCGCATCTTCGGACGTGTGCTCAGTGAAGATGTAAAAGTTGATGGCACGACGGTTGCCAAGGAAGGCACCGAGATCGACGCCAACGTGATCCTTGATCTGAACCAGTACAAAGTTGAAGCCGTGTTGCTTCGCTCGGTGATGACCTGCAAGACGCGCGGTGGAATTTGTATCAAGTGTTATGGCCGCGATCTTTCCGATAACAAGACGGTCAAGATTGGTACCCCAGTGGGTATCATCGCTGCACAGTCCATCGGTGAACCGGGAACGCAGCTCACCATGCGTACCTTCCACATGGGAGGAGTCGCAGAAGGAGCAGACATCACGCAAGGTCTCACACGTGTGGAAGAACTCTTCGAAGCTCGCACGCCTCGCACGCCAGCAACACTCTGCGACATCACGGGTCGCGCCAAAGTGACGCACCAGGGTGGTAAGACTTTTGTGCATGTGGTAGCCGAAGAGCCAGGTGAAGACACGTACTACATCCCTGCAGGATTCGATGTGGTGGTAAAGAAGGGTGACGCCGTCAAAGAGCGCGCTATCTTCGCTCGTTCCGTGACCGACAAGTCCACCATGAAGGCCGTCATCAGCGGAGTCATCAGCTCCATCGAGCGCGGTATCGTCAAAATCCGCCACGACGAAATCCAGGAACGCAGTTACGAGTTCGGACCTCGCGAAACACTCCTTGTAAAAACAGGTCAGATCGTCGAAGCAGGTCAGGCACTCAACGTGGGACACAACAACCTTCAGGAACTTTTGGAAAAGAAGGGTGCCTACGCTGTGCAGAACTACGTCGTCCAGGAAGTGCAGCACATCTACGCTTCACAAGGTCAGACGATCAACGACAAACACCTCGAGATCATCGTCAAAAAGATGTTCAGCAAGGTGCGCGTGATCGACGCCGGAGACACGAAGTTCCTCCCTGGCGAAACGGTCGACTACGGTGAAATGCAGTACGAGAACGACCGTGTAACCAAAGAGAAGGGCAAGACGTCCACGTACGAACAGCTCCTCTTGGGTATCACGCGCGTGGCTCTCGCTACCGATAGCTGGCTCGCCGGTGCTTCCTTCCAGGAAACCATCCGCGTGCTGGTCGAAGCCTCCACCACCCGCAAGATCGATATGCTCCAGGGTCTCAAAGAGAACGTGATCATCGGTCGCCTTATTCCTACCGGAGAGGTCTACCGCAAGCGTTTCCTTTCTGAGGCAGCCTTGGCCGGAGAAGAGGTGATTGATGACGAAAACGAGAACGCCTAATGGTCGAAATCTCGTGTGCACGTCTCTTTACTTCCCGTATCTCCATCCCTACACTTTCAGCCTCAATAACCCATTCCTACCGTTTCTCACCCGTCACAGACGAGAGTGACCACCCCCAATCGCTATGCCAACCGTTAACCAGTTGATCCGCAAAGGCCGCAAGGACAAGCGCAAAAAGTCCAAATCGCCTGCTCTGCAGACGGCTCTCAACACGCTCAAGATGCGCAACATCCCACTCCCTAAGGGCTCCCCCTTCAAGCGTGGTGTCTGCGTAAAAGTCACGACCATGACGCCAAAGAAGCCAAACTCCGCTTTGCGTAAGATCGCCCGCGTTCGCCTGACAAACGGTCACGAAGTGAAGGCCTACATCATGGGTGAAGGTCACAACTTGCAGGAACACTCCGTGGTTCTCGTCCGTGGAGGTCGCGTTAAAGACCTTCCCGGTGTGCGTTACCACATTATCCGCGGCATCCTCGATACCGAAGGCGTACGTGATCGCAAGCAAGGTCGCAGCCGCTATGGTGCAAAGAAGCCTAAAGCTAAGTAATCATTCCTCTCTACCCTCCATTCCTTCCTGAATTATGGCCCGCGCAGTAAAGCAGTACATCCCCGTTGGTTCCGACCCGATGATCGAAAAGTTCATCAACTGCCTTATGCAGCAGGGAAAGAAGACGATGGCTCGCCGTATCTTCGCTGATGCGCTCGAGGTCATCAAAACGCGCACCAAGGAAGCTCCTATGGATGTGTTCAACAAAGCATTGCTCAACGTCACGCCGCTCGTGGAAGTTCGTCCAAAGCGCGTCGCAGGATCTGTGTACCAGGTTCCTGTGGAGGTCACGCCTAAGCGCCAGGTTGCCCTGAGCGTTCGCTGGATCTTGGACGCTGCTCGCAGCCGCAAGGGTGTGCCTATCGCACACAAGCTCGCTCTCGAATTGCTCGAAGCAAGCACGGATCAGGGTAACGCCGTCAAAAAGAAGCAGGATGTTTTGAAAATGGCTCAGGCCAACAAGGCATTCGCGCACTTGGCGAAGTCCTAAGCGAAACAATCTCCGAGTCTCGATCGTGTTTCTTCGGATCATTCTCTGCGAATTTTTAGCGTACGACCCGATTTAGCGAAAAATTCAACAATTGAAACTGTCGCAGCCCATAGCCGAAAAGTGGCCCTTAGACCCTTGACTCGGAGGCTAAAATGAGTATACTATCCGCAATCGATTTTTAGCACATACACATCCATTCCCAGATCGCCCTTATGTCTTCACGTGATATCGACCTCTCTGCAGTGCCGCTCAATTGTTTTCAGTCCGGGCCACTGCGTTCGATCATTGATACAGAGTTCTCCATTGCTGTTTTGGATGTTGCAGGGCAGGGGAAAGACGTCTCTGTGGTTCAGGAACAGGCCATTCGAGAGACTTTGGTGCCTGCGATCTTCTTCCGAGCAGTAGAAGAGGGCTTTGTGACCCAGAATGTGGTCAGTGGAATTGTCGATGTGACCGCAGACTTTGTGGTTTGGGTGCGTACAGAGGTGCATTCTGCAGTCTTTAAGATCCTCGGATTGGAGACATAGACGTATTGCGTCGGTTAGGGTTTTTCCCTACAATTTCGCCACTTCTGAGGGCATATCGCTCTCTCTTTTTCCTCTAGTTGTATGGACCTCAAGCACGTACGCAATATCGGAATTATCGCCCATATCGACGCCGGTAAAACGACGACGAGCGAGCGTATTCTCTTCTACACCGGACGCACCCACAAAATCGGTGAAGTGCACGAAGGTGAGGCCACCATGGACTGGATGGAACAGGAGCGCGAGCGCGGAATCACCATCACGTCTGCAGCGACGCAGTGTCACTGGAAGGCGAAGGATGTTTCTGGCCAGGAAATCGACTGCACCATCAACTTGATCGACACTCCGGGACACGTGGACTTCACTGCTGAAGTCGAACGTAGCCTTCGCGTGCTCGACGGAGGAGTCGTGGTCTTCGACGGTTCCCAAGGTGTGGAGCCTCAGAGCGAAACAGTCTGGCGCCAGGCAGATAAGTACGGCGTGCCTCGTCTCGCGTTCATCAACAAAATGGACAAGACCGGTGGAGACTTCTTCATGTCTTTGGATAGCATCTTCGATCGCTTGAGCAAGAACGCGGTCGCCGTGCAGTTGCCTATTGGTGCAGAGAGTGATTTCTCCGGCATCATCGATATCGTGGGCATGAAGGCCTACACGTTCGAAGGAAAGATGGGAGAAATCCGCAAAGAGATCCCCATCCCAGAGGACATGATGAATCAGGTGAAGGAGTACCGCCTTATCCTTATGGAAAAGGTGGCAGAGAACGCCGGAGATGAGTTTATCGATGCATTCCTCCAGAACAGCGCTCTCACGGATGACCAGCTCGTTCGTGGTTTGCGTGCAGCAACAGTCAAAAACAAGATCTACCCCGTCTTCTGTGGATCGTCTCTGCAGAACATGGGTGTGCAGTTGGTGCTCGACGGTGTCGTCGCCTACCTGCCAAGCCCGCTCGATATTCCTTCTCTCGTTGGTCATCACCCCGATACCGAGGCAGAGGAAATCCGCAAAGCAGAAAACAGCGAGCCGATGTCTGCTCTCGCTTTCAAAATTGCCACAGACCCATTCGTCGGTCGTTTGACCTTCGTTCGTGTGTACTCCGGAGTCCTCACGTCTGGTAGTTACGTGCTCAACGCACGCACGGGCCAAAAAGAGCGCATTGGTCGCTTGGTGAAGCTCCATGCAAACTCCCGCATTGAAATCGACAAGATCGAAGCAGGAGACATTGGTGCTGCTATCGGATTCAAAGACACGCGCACGGGTGACACCATCTGTGACGAAGCAAAGCCTGTTCGCTTGGAATCCATCACGTTCGCAGAGCCGGTGATCAGCTTGGCTGTGGAACCCAAGACCAAGGCAGACCAGGAAAAAATGGGTATCGCTCTCCAGAAACTCGGTGAAGAAGATCCTACTCTCCGCATCCGCTCCGATGAGGAAACCGGCCAGACCATCCTCGCAGGAATGGGAGAATTGCACTTGGATATCATCCTCGATCGTATGCGCCGCGAGTTCAAGGTCGAGACGACTGCAGGCAAGCCACAGGTTGCCTACCGCGAAACCATCAAGAAAGAAATGAACCACGAAGAGAAGTACATCAAGCAGTCCGGTGGTCGTGGTCAGTACGGTCACGTGGTGTTCGTCATTCGCCCACAGCAACCAGGAAAGGGCTACGAATTCGTCAACAGCGTTGTGGGCGGTCGTATCCCCCGCGAATTCATCACGCCTTGTGATAAGGGTTTCCAGGAAGGTATGTCCCGCGGTATCCGCGCCGGCTTCCCTGTCGTGGACGTGCAGGTTGAGCTTCTCGATGGTTCTTACCACGATGTCGACTCCAACGAATTCGCGTTCAAAATGTGTGCGTCTATCGGTTTCCAGGAAGCAGCCAAGAAGGCCGATCCAATCATCTTGGAACCAATCATGAAGGTCGAAGTCGTGACTCCAGAACAGTTCTTCGGAGACATGATGGGAGACATCAACGCTCGCCGCGGAACCATCTTGGATACCTCCGATCGCGGAACAGCCAAGGTGATCTCGGCCCAAGTTCCTCTCGGTGAAATGTTCGGTTACGCAACCGACATGCGCTCCATGACTCAGGGTCGTGCGAGCTACTCCATGGAACCAAGCCACTACGCAGAAGTGCCACGCAACAAGGCAGACGAAATCATTGCTGCCCGCAGCGGAACGGCACCAAAAAGATAATCTTTTCATTTTTATATGAGTGAATCCATAAGCCATGAACAGGCATTAGGAAATGCACTCGATGCTCATCGATCGCACATTCAGGCGTTGCCTGGGGTTCGAGGAATGGGTCTTGGAAAAGATGCTTCGGATCAGTATTACATTGCTGTTGATATTGATAATATTACACATTTTGAACGTACACAGTTGCAAGGCTGTCTTCCGCAGGAATTGCTTTTGGAACTTTCAGGTGGCGTGCAATGCACATTGCCAGTGAGGCTTGAAGAACAGGGAGAAATACATTTGGATATTTGATGAGTTAATACGGCATCTAAGCACTAAAAAATGGCCTTCCTCACTCATCCCGATAGGCACGAGGAACAAGAGCAGTCAGATGCAGGGAGTATCGTCGAGGAACTGCGTGCGCTTCCCTGGAATGCGGCGGCCGTACGTGCTGCTCTCATGAGCCTTCTTGTCTTGCAGCCTGGGCTTGCACGTGAGCAAGCAAGGACACAGCCTCTTACAGAACCTGTTTTACCAGCGGTGTACCCATTACGCCGCCGTGAAGAAGATCCCCTTTCTACCGAAGGCTGGAACAGCACGACGTATTCAGGCTTGCCCCATACAGACACTCGGGATGAGATCGTGTGCATCGAGAGTGAAGCTGCCGACACGAAAGGTGTATTACTGAGGGTTGCAAAACGACTTGAAGGCTTGGAAATGAATGTCCGGTGTTTGGGGCAAGAGGGATCGTACCGCAAGCGCAGGCGTCCGCCGCAGGAGGAACCACGCGAGAGAGGAGGGAGTGGAACTCCTCGTCATAACCGTTCCAAGTTCGATCGGAAACCCAAGCGAGACAACTAAATGAGGTTGAACAGTTCCAGTGTTCTACTACGTTGACACACCGCGTGATGGGAAAGAGAATACGTTTCCTATGCCTACCAAGAAGCGCTTTACCGAAGACTCGTTTAAAAAAGAGCCCTGGTTCCGTGCCGTGTGCCAGGCTTTGCTGAGTGCAAAGACCGAGGAAGACATGGCCAATGCCCTGGGTGATCTGGGGGCTTTGAGCGAGCTCCAGGCGTGGTCCGAAAGGCTCGAGGTGGCCAAGCAGCTGGCGAAGGGACTCAGCTACCGGCAAGTGGCTGCAGCAACAGGCGCAAGCACCACGACGGTGACACGTGTGGCCCGAGCAATCGAGAATGGCACAGGCGGGTACCGTAAGATTTTGCACGTGAACCGCCACCACAGAATGATGAAGGTTGTGAATACTAAAGTTGATCAAGAAATACCGCATACAGAAGGGCAAAAACAGGTATCAGAAGTTCAAAAAAATCAAGGCCAAACACCTGCCCCGACCCTCCTGCAGAAGTACCTGGATAAGCAAAAACGTGTATAATCTCCGCCATCGGAAATCCGATGGGTTACTTGTTCTCTCATATCGAGGTGTTTTGCGATGAATCGATTGCTGTACGGATGCTTTGCGTTCGTGTTGGGAGCCAGCATTGCTTGGGGCTGCTATGTTATGCCGCTCCAGAAGAATGAGCGCTATGTCTTCACACATGATGCTGCCGGGGCGACCATCACCATGAAGGAGATGGAATCGAACTATGAACAAGAGGTCCTCGAGCGCAAGCGCACGCTGGAGCTCAACGGATGGCACGTGCGTATTCTTCCTCCCTACTACAAATCATTCGTAAAGTGGTACCGCCTAGAGGCGAAGACCACACCCTACTAACACCTCCCTTGGCCTCTCATACGTGAGAGGCCTATTCAATGTGGCGTAGCCGCGTACAATTCTTCCATGGATCACAGCGTGTACATGCAACGGTGTAGAGAACTGGCTCTCCTTGGCAGGGGCAACGTGGGCAACAGCGCACTTGTGGGGGCAGTCCTTGTGAGGAATGGAGCTATCATCGCAGAAGGACATTATGTTTCGTATAGTAATTTGCATGCAGAGCGAATATTACTGCAAAAGTTTGAACAAAAAATTGAATCATCAGATGTGCTCTACACGAGCCTGGAACCTTGTTGTCATCACGGCAAAACACCCCCGTGCACAGATATCATCATCGAACGCGGTGTGAAACACGTGGTCTATGGTATGCAGGATCCTGACGAGCGTGTAGCCGGGAAGGGTATTGCTCAATTGCGCGCAGCAGGCATCGAGGTCATTGGTCCTGTTGATCGTGCTTTGAATGAGCATGTGAGCAGGGGATTCATTTCTGCACGCACAAAGAAAAGGCCATGGATTACCCTGAAGAAAGCGGTGACCCAGGATGGTCGTATAGCAAATGCCGATGGTTCGCCGTTGCGCATTACAAATGATGAACAGGATATCTGGTCACATACACATCTACGGTCGCAGGTGGATGGAATCATCATTGGATCCCATACGATTGAAACAGATAACCCTCAACTGAATACAAGATTGACTCAAGAAAAGTATTCACAGGAAGGGCTAGAGCCGTATCGAATAATTTTAGACAGCGCTTTGAAAATTGCCGGAACATCTCGTGTTCTCACAGATGATCAGCGCCACAGAACGATTGTGATTACGAGCCCAGAAAACGCAGGATCGCCAAAAGCTATGGAGCTCCAATCCAAAGGAGTGCGCATCATGGCTGTGCCTGCAGAGCACGATGGAACGTTTGTGCTGCCGGAACTCTGGAAAGTATTGCTGACGCCAGCAGGGGATTACATAGGACTCACAAGTCTGCTGATTGAAGGAGGGCAGAGGACCTGGGATGTGTTTGCCAAGGCAGGGGTTGTGGATGAAGAGGTGACGCTCATGGGTGCATAGCAAAGCAGCCCCTCAGAGAGGGGCGCTTGAGCAAC